>NZ_JBIAGB010000025.1:0-104970 GCF_042869575.1 Streptomyces sp. NPDC006925 | reverse complement strand
GAAGCAGGAACCCACCCAGAGCGACCCGCACCCGATCACAAGCCGGTGTGGGAGCAGATGGGAATCCCGGTCCTTCAGGGCCGGGAGGAAGTCAACGTGGCATGACGCGGCAGACCGCGCACCGGCCGCTGCCGGTACCGTGTCCGGGCACAGCACAGGACCGGGAGAACCATGACCAGCCCTCAGCAGCACCTCACCCACGTCGACGCGTCCGGGGCCGCGCGGATGGTCGACGTGTCCGAGAAGGACGTCACCGCGCGCTCCGCCCGTGCCACCGGACGGGTGCTCGTCGCACCGCAGGTGGTCGCACTGCTGCGGGGCGAGGGCGTGCCCAAGGGAGACGCTCTGGCGACCGCCCGCATCGCCGGGATCATGGGCGCCAAGAAGACCCCGGAACTCATCCCCCTGTGCCATCCGCTCGCCGTCTCCGGGGTCGAGGTCGACCTGGCGGTCGCCGACGACGCCGTGGAGATCGCGGCGAGGGTACGGACCACGGACCGCACCGGTGTCGAGATGGAAGCGCTCACAGCAGTCACGGTCGCCGCGCTGACAGTCGTGGACATGGTGAAGGCCGTGGACAAGTCCGCGGTCATCACGGACGTCGGAGTCGAGGAGAAGGCGGGCGGAGCGTCGGGGGACTGGGCGCGGCAGCCGCGCTCCGACGAGACCGGCGAGGAGGGCGCGTGAGCGGGCCCGAGCACCGCGAGACCCCCGGCCGCGGGGAGGGGGCCGCCGCCCACCGCGACGCGGACCGGACCGCTCCGCACGACCTCGTGGGCGAGGCCCCGCCGCACGGCCACCGCGCTTCCCACGGCCCCGTCGCGGGCGCTTCCTCCTCTGTGCGGCCGTACCGCGCCCTCGCGGTGACGGCCTCCAACCGTGCTTCGGCGGGCGTCTACGAGGACAAGGGCGGGCCGCTGCTCGTGGCGGGCCTGGCAGCCATGGGGTTCGCCGTGGACGGGCCGCGTGTGGTGCCGGACGGCGAGCCTGTCCGCGAGGTGCTCCGGGAGGCGGTGGCGGCGGGCTACGACGTCGTCCTGACGACCGGCGGCACCGGCATCTCCCCGACCGACCGGACCCCTGAGGTGACGCGTTCCGTCCTGGAGCGCGAGATTCCCGGTATCCCGGAGGCCATTCGTGCCGAGGGGGCGGCGAAGGTCCCCACGGCGGCGCTCTCCCGCGGTGTCGCGGGAGTGGCCGGCCGCACCCTCGTCGTCAACCTTCCGGGCTCCACAGGCGGCGTCAAGGACGGGTTGGCCGTTCTGGCCCGGCTGCTGCCGCATGCCGTCGACCAGGTCCACGGCGGCGACCACCCGACAGAGCCGGAACGTTCTGCCGAGCCGGGCACCCCGCGGCGGTCCGGCGGACACAGAGGGGACGACGCCCGCTGAACGCCCCATGGCCGGTCGAGCTGGCGGACGGTCCCACGACCCTCCGCCCCATAAAGTTGCGCGACCAGCGCACCTGGCGGGAGGTCAACCAGCGCAACCGGGACTGGCTGCGTCCCTGGGAGGCCACGATCCCGCCCGCACCGCCCGGTCATCTGCCGCCGCGCCGCCCCTCTTTCCGCCAGATGGTGCGGCATCTGCGCACCGAGGCGCAGTCCGGCCGGATGCTGCCGTTCGTGGTGGAGCACGAGGGGCGGCTCGTCGGGCAGTTGACTGTAGCGGGCATCACCTGGGGCTCCATGTGCTCCGGCCATATCGGCTACTGGGTGGACCGCGCGGTGGCTGGACGGGGCGTCATGCCCACGGCCGTGGCGCTGGTCGTGGACCACTGCTTCCGCACTGTCGGATTGCACCGTGTCGAAGTCTGCATCCGCCCGGAGAACCTCCCCAGCCGTCGCGTGGTGGAAAAGCTCGGCTTCCGGGAGGAAGGAATCCGGCCGCGCTATCTGCACATCGACGGCGCCTGGCGCGATCACCTGGTGTTCGCCCTGACAGTGGAGGAGGTCCCGGAGGGCCTGCTGACCCGCTGGCACCGGTCGAGACCCGGCCACTCCACCGAAATAAAGTAGACGTTCGATTTGTGGGGTCGGTCGGAGAGACAGGTTTCCCGCCCCCCTCGTTCCGGCCATTTCTCGGCCGATTCCGCATAGTCCCGGTCCGTCGGTCACAAAAAAAGTTCGACGGATCGGCCAGATCGTGCAACACGCCGGGCTGTTTGGCAGATGGGCTCACGTAATCCCCTCTACCGTGTGAGGGTGAGCAGCAGTGGCCTCATCTACGCAGTCATCGTCGGGGCCTGGGCCGCCTACTTGGTGCCGATGTGGCTTCGTCGCCAGGACGAGTTGAACGAAGCCCGTCCGACGGAACGCTTCAGCACCGCCATCCGGCTGCTGTCCGGCAAGGCCGGTATGGAGCGCCGCTACGCCAGAGAGGCGGAACGGCGCCGCGTCCGCGAGGGGTGGGCGGCCGACGACCCGTACGCACGGAGAGGCGGCGCCGAGCACGAGCCCGGCCCCTCCGCCGCGCACGGCTCCGACGGTGACGCGTACCGGAGCGACCCGGACGCCGCCACCGAGCAAGCGGTGGACGTCCGGGCCTTCGCCGACCCCAAGACCATGGTCGGCGCCCCCGGCACCGACACGCCGACCGAGGTGCACGCTCACCGTGCGGAGGGTCGTCCCGCCGGAACGGCCCGCCCCGGCCGCCTGAGCGGCGGTCCTGGCACTGCCGCGCATGGCGGTCACGAGGCGCCGGAGCACGGGGCCGGGGGAGCAGGTCCCGGGACGGGTCCGGCGAGGGCACAGGGCCGCCCCTCGGAGCACCCGGGGGAGCCCCGGCGCGACCAGGAGGGGCCCGACGGGGCCGGTCCGGACCGCTCCCGCACGAGCGCGGCCGGGCGGGCGGGGCCGGCGCACCCGCAGACCGCGGCCTCCCGGACCGCGCAGGGAGCGGGACGGAGGGCCAAGCAGGCCAAGCGCGCCAAGCTGCTCGCGCGGCGGCGGCGCACGACGATGCTGCTCTTCCTCGCGTTCACCGTGGGCACGGTCGTGGCGGCCGTCCGCGGGCTCGCCCTGCTGTGGGTCCCCGCCGTCCCCGCCGTCCTGCTGAGCGTCTACATCGTCCACCTCCGCGTCCAGGAGCGGCGCCGCTTCGCCTTCACCATGGACCGGCGCCGCGCCGAAGCAGCGGCGCGCAGTCTGCGCGCCCAGCGGCCGTACGACGACGCCGGACCGTCCGACCGGCGCCGGGCCGAGGCGCTGCACACCGACACCGAGCCGGGCCTCCCGGTGCGTACGGAGGGCACCGGCGGTCCCGGCCGCGAGGAGCGGCGCCGCGGCGGGGATCAGCATCCCCGCGAGGAGCGCCGCTCTCGTGCCGGCAGCCCTCCGGAGACCGCGGCGCCCCGGCACGGACACGAGCACAGCAGCGCCCACCCGGAAGCCTCCGCTGCTGACCGTGCGGATGCGCACCCGGAGGCCCTGACCCGGGCCGAGCAGCAGGAGGCGGCAGAGCGCCGCGCACTGGTCGAGCAGACCGACCACGCCGAGTGGGTCGACCAGCAGCGCGCGCGGGACCGGGACTCCTCCGAGGGCGAGGGCTGGGAACCGGTGCCCGTACCGCTGCCCACCTACGTCAGTGCCCCGGTCGCTCCCCGTGCGACGCGCGGCGTCGATCTGGAGGCCCCCGACGCCTGGAGTTCGGCCCGCTCCAGCAGCGTCCCCGCCGCCGAGCCGCGCCCTGTCGCCGAGGACGGAAGCACCGCCGACCGCGACCGCACCCCCCTCTTCGACCAGTACGAAGGCGAACAGCGACCCCGTGCCGCCAACGAGTGAGTCCGCCGTGGACGCTTCCGCTGGAGGCGCGGGAACGGATTTCCTCCCGTCCCGGCGAGGGTGCTACTGTTTCATCTGTCGCAAGGGCCTGTGGCGCAGTCCGGTAGCGCATCTCGTTCGCAACGAGAGGGTCAGGGGTTCAAATCCCCTCAGGTCCACCGCATGTCAGAGCCCCTGCTGGAGTCATCCGGCAGGGGCTTTTTCGCGTCGTACCGCAACGAAGGACGGCAACTGCGTCGACTGTCCTTGATTGCTTGCCGGGGAGAGCCGGCGGGCTGCCGAGGTGGTTGCCGGGCTCCGCAGCGCCATGCGCGTCTTCTCGGGGCGGGAGGTGCGGGCAGCCCTCCCGTGCGATGGCGATTCCGCTGTGCCGCAGGAGTTGTGGGAATCATCCACACCGCCGTACGCCCTCGAAGGGCGGTGCTGCTCCTGGATCAGGTGGAAACGCGGTCGTAGCCGACTGGAGCAGTGGGGTAGAACGGCCGATATGACGGTCTTCTATTGTGCGAAGTGTGGTGCCCAGCTCAGCCAGGATCTTCAGAAGCTTCCGGATGTTCCCGACGCCTCCGTGTGCGACAGGGACCGCGACCGCAAGACCTGGCTCGCGCCGTCGACCGTCCCGCGCGGCCACTACGCCATCGACCCCGAGCCGTGGGGAGCACCTTTTGTGGCTCCGGACCTCGGTGAGCACCCGAAGCCTTCCGGAAACCGCGCCCTCCCGATGCCGCCCGACATGACCGACACGGTGTCCGCAGGGCCCCGGAATTCCGCCGTCGTTCATCCAGATGACATGTCCACCGTCCAGTTGACCGGGGCCTCGAGCGTCCACTGGGGGTGTTGTGGGCCGCTCGGCACCGGAGGTCGCAACATGGCATGTGCCTGCGGAACGCTCCTGGCCACCCTCGTGGCAGACTGCATGGGCCCCCATGAACTGCACCTCGATCCGATCCGCGTGTACGCCTACACACCCGACCCGCCTATGTGATCACCGATCGCTTGGGCGCCGCAGCCGCGCCTTCCGGGGCAGTTGCAGGAATCGGGTACCTGCAGACGCAGACGAGACCCCGTTCGCTCTGCTCGATCGGGCGGGATCCCGGGTGTTTCCGGGGGTGGTTCCCATGCGGGTGCCCGAACGAGCCCGCAGGTGACGTCCGTTCTCGCGGGCGACGTGATCAGCCGACGGTGAGGCGCGGCCCGGGCCGTCGCTCGGGGAAGCCCACCAGTCGTGACTGGCGTGTTCATGGCCGATCGCTGGCGGCGTCCGGGGTGTGCAGGGCCGGGATGAGGCGCCAGTCGCGTTGGAGGACGAGGATGTGCAGGTCGGCGGCGGCGATGGCGCGGAGCGTCGGGAGGAGTTCGGCTGCCTGACCCGGGGTGGGGCCTCGTCGGTACACACGTCGGAGTTCCTGGTGGGTGAGGTGCGGTGGCGTGAAAAGAGCTCCGTGACACGGCTGGTGCCGCCGCCCGGTGCCCCCGGTGAGTGGGTGGCCGGGCGGTGCGGCCGCCTGGGTCCCGGGAGGTGCCGGGACTCGGAGCGCCCGGGGTCTGGGGCCCCGGGCGCCGGGAGGTCCGGGCAGGGGCGCGGTCTCGCCGGGGGCGGGGTCAGGCGTTCGTCCCGTCCTGCCGCGTGCGGGTGCGGGTGCGGAGGAAGAGCGCGGCCAGGACGGTGCCGAGGAGGACGAGCGCGGCGTTGACCGCGATGGCGGTGGTGACGCCGTGGTGGACCGCTGCGGCGGTGGTCGCGCCCGCGGTGCCCGTGGTGACGACGGCGGACATGATCGGCGTGCCCATGGCGATGCCGACCTGTTGGGACATCGAGGCGAGACCGGTGGCGAGTCCCTGTTCGGCGTCCGGGAGGCCGCTGGTCGAGGTGACCATGAAGCCGACGATGACGAGCATGTTGCCGACGCCGCCGAGGAATGTGGCGGGCAGCAGCAGGCCCAGCGCGGCGCCGGTGGTGGTGCCCAGGAAGAGGAGGGTGGCGGTGGCGACCGCCTGCAGCAGGCCGCCGCCGACCAGGGCGGTCAGGGTGGAGGTCCGGGCGATGGCCTTGGGGGCGACGAGTCCGCCGAGGACGGTGCCGATGCCCAGGACACCGAAGGTGACGCCTGCGGCGAGTGGCGTGAAGCCGAGTGCCTTCTGCAGGTAGAGGGTGAGCAGGTAGACCAGTGAGGTCTCGGTGGCGAAGGCGAGGAGCCCGAGCACGTTCCCCCATGCGACGTTGCGGCGGCCCAGGACCGTGAGCGGGACCAGCGGCTGGGCCACCCTGCGCTCGATCACGAAGAACGCGGCCAGCAGCACGGCACCGGCGGCGAGGCCGGCCACGGCCTGCGGGGCGGTCCAACCGTGCTCGCCGGCCTGGGTGAGGCCGTGGACCAGAGCGAGCAGACCGCCGGTGACCGTGAGGGCGCCCGGCAGGTCGAGCCGGGGCCGGGCGGGAGGTGCGGGCTCCCGGATGACGACGGGTGCGACGAGGACGACGGCGAGCGCGACGGGGACATTGAGGAGGAACGCCCAGCGCCAGGAGAGCAGGTCGGTCAGCACCCCGCCGAGGACGGCGCCGGTGGTGAACCCCGCGGACATGAGAGCGCCGTTGATGCCCAGCGCCTTCTGCCGCAGCGGGCCTTCGGGGAACGCCGTGGTGAGCAGGGAGAGCCCTGCCGGTGTCGCGGCGGCCGTGGCCAGGCCCTGGGCGACACGGGCGGCCAGGAGGACCCCCGGGCTGGTGGCCAGGCCGCCGGCGAGGGAGGACAGGCCCAGCAGCGCGAGGCCGGCTATGAAGATCCTCTTGCGGCCGGCCAGGTCGCTGATGCGGCCGAAGAAGAGGGTGAACCCCGCGGCGGCGAGTGCGAACGAGGTGGCTATCCACTGCAGGTCGGCAAGGGGGAAGCCGAGTCCGTCACCGATCGCGGGCAGTGCGACGTTCAGGATCGAGAAGTCGACGGCCAGCATGAACTGGGCGACCAGCAGCACGGCCAGGACCACCTTCAGCCGCCCGGTGAGCTGCCGGGGCGCGGCCGTCGGTTCCGGGACCTCCCTGACTTCGGGTGCCGGTGTGGGCGGCCGAGACATCTTAGTCGTGGACATGACACTACTTCCTCTTCAGGTAGCCGCTGCGGCGGCGGGTGCGGCGGGTTTTGGGGTGGGCCCGGGGCAGGGGTGACGTCCCGGTAACGGAACCTCAGTCCCGTTATGCCTGTGAAGGTAGCACGGGAGAGCTTTTAAAGGAACTGTCGTTTCGTTAGTGCGAGTCGGTTCGACGCCCGGGAGTGAGCTGTGCTGGTCGGCCTGTGCGCGGAGGGGCAGGCGCCTGCCGCGTGACCGCACCTACCCGCCGGTCCGCAGTCGCTCGGGCAGCAGTGGATGGTCCGGGCTCGCGGGGGAGGGGCTTCCGCCCGGCGGTGGCACACGAACCGCGGGGGTGCGGGGTGCGGGGGCGTGCCAGGCCGGCGGTCCGCCGCCGGGGTCGACAATGCCGCGGCCACCGGTCGGCGGGCGGTGGGGTCAGCCCGCCGAGCGGTGGCGATTGGTGCCGCGCGTGGGGCGGGCGTGCCGGGAGGGATGGGTGGGGACCGGGGGGAGGTCGAGCTGTCGGACGAGCTGGTGGAAGCAGAGCAGCGCCGTGATGGGCGGCAGGCCGGCCACCGCGATCCCCGCCGGGGTCGGCGGGGCGTCGGCGACGCACAGCAGGGAGGCGACGGCGGCGAAGAAGAGGACGACGAGCCAGGAGTGCACCGTACGGCGGCGGTAGGCCCGGGTGCGCAGGATCGAGAGCGTGGCCGCGACCCAGGGGGCGTAGATCAGCAGCGGCCAGGCGTGCGCGACGCCCGGGGGTGCCGACTCCTGGGCGAGGTCGTAGAGCGACGGGTAGGACGCCTTGGCGCCCAGGAAGCTGACCAGGAGGACGATCATGGCGGTGAGTGTGACCGAGAAGGCGCTCAGGATCCGCCGCCAGCTCAGTTCTCCCCGTTGTTGCTGCTGCTTCGCCCGCTCCAGGGGGCGTTCCTTGCGGTGCCGGGCCCGGGCGGCCACGCCGGAGGAGTCCGCGAGGCGCTCCTGTTCGACCGTGTCGAGGAACCGGGCGAGTTCGGCGTCCAGGTCCGTGTGGTGGTCGGTCTGCTCGCCGCGCTCGGGGTGCGGCGAGCCGAAGCGGGTCAGCCCGAGGGTCCCGGTGTCGGTGGGGTCCAGTCGCACAGCGTCGTCGTTCCTGACCGGAGCGGCCCCCCAGGTGTGGGCCGGGTGCACATCCCGTTCAGCCGGTTTTCTCTGCCCGGGGAAGCCGTTGTCCGGATCAGGGGGTACGTAGGACGTGTACGAGTGCGACGTCTCGGTCAAGACTGAACTCTCTTCTCTGCGGGCAGGTTCAGACGACTGTGTCGAGACCGGTCCGCACGCGCATGACGCCCTTGGTGGTGACCGACGCCGCGTCGCCCCGGTCGTCCGCGCCGACCAGTGAAGGCGGATGACGGGGGTGACCGTCTCGGGTACATCCCGGACAACGAATGCTCCAGCCGGCGGAAACCCCTGCGTGCAGTACTCAGACTTATGAGTATGCGGTTTTCCGCACGTATGTCACTCCTGCGTGGCGCAGCCGGAAGAGGGTGAGATGTACAGGATGTCGGTTCACCGGATTTTCGGCCGCGCTGTACGGCGCGTGGTCTCCTCGTACGTTGCGGCGGGTGCGCGATTCCGTCGGCCGGGCGAGGAGCCGGCGGCAGCTCTCCGGGACGCCGGTAGCCTGGGGTCCCGCCGTCCGAGAGAGCTGTCGCCCCATGACCGAACCGTCCGCCGCGCGTGACGCGTACACGCACGAAGAGCGAGCGCATGACGGCCGCGGCGACGGTCATGCGCACGACCAGCCCGCGCGGCGCGAGCCGGAGCCCCGTGGCCCCTGGGAGGCGCTGGTCCAGGCGGTGCGGTGCCCCGTCTGCGGGGCCTCCCTGGAGGCGGCGGAACGATCGCTGCGCTGCCCGAACCGGCACACCTTCGACATCGCCCGACAGGGCTACGTCAGCCTGCTCTCCGGGGCCAAGCGCACCGCGAACGCCGACAGCCCGGCGATGGTGCTGGCCCGTACGGCCTTTCTGGAGGCCGGACACTACGGACCGCTGACCGGAGCGCTGGCCCGGATCACCGCCTCGCTCGGCCTCCCCGCGGAGAGCGGAGGGGGCATGGTGCTGGACGCCGGTGCGGGCACCGGGCACTACCTCGCCGCCGTTCTGGAGGCGCTGCCCGGCGCGGTGGGGCTGGCCCTCGACGCGTCGACCTACGCACTGCGCCGGGCTGCGCGGGCGCACCCGCGTGCGGGGGCGGCCAGTTGGGATGTCTGGCGGCCGTTCCCGGTCCGGGACGGCTGCGCGGACGTCGTGCTGAACGTCTTCGCGCCGCGCAACGGCGGGGAGTTCCGCCGGGTGCTGAAACCCCGCGGGGTGCTGCTGGTGGTCACGCCGACCGAGCGGCATCTGCGGGAACTGCGCGGCGCGCTGGGCCTGCTGGAAGTCGACCCGGACAAGGAGGAGCGCCTGGAGCGCACCCTGTCGGGGCACTTCGTGCGGGAGCGGGCCGAGGCTCTGGAATACCCCCTCGCCCTGTCCTCCGCGGACGTGGCGAACCTCGCCGGCATGGGACCGGCCGCGCGGCACGTCGAGCCGGAGGAACTGCGGGAGCGGGCCGCCGCACTGGGGGAGGGGGCGCAGGCCACCGCGTCGTTCGGCATCTCGGTGTACCGGCCGGGTCCCACCGCCGGGTGACCGCTCGGACCGCACTGTTCGCCCCGGCGCGGCGAGCGCTGACCGTCGTGTCTCCGTTCGCCGTGCCTTGGCCTGTCGTCCCCCGGGACCTCGCGCTCCAGTCGGCCGCTCGGCGGTCTGTCGCGTCCCGGTTCGTCGCGCGGTGGCTGCCGCTACGCGGCCCGCGGCGCTCCCGCTTCTCCGGGGGCGTTCGCCGCCGCGGCCCGCTTGAGGCGGTCGGGGGTGGCGTCCAGGACGTCGTCGAGCAGGCCGCGTGAGGTGTGCAGGGCCTCGATCTCCGCGGTCATCCGCTCGCGTTGGACGAGCAACTGCCCCACCAGGTCCGGGCAGGTCGGGACGAGGCGATCACCCTCGTCCCGCAGGCACGGCAGGATCTGCGCGATCGCCGAGGTCGACAGTCCCGCTGTCAGCAGGCAGCGCACCCGGCGCACCGTGTCGACATCCGTCTCGCTGTACTCGCGGTAGCCACTGGGCAGCCGCTGCGGGCTCAGCAGGCCCTGCTTCTCGTAGTAGCGCAGCAGCCGTTCGTGGACGCCGGTGCGGCGCACCATCTCCTTCATCCGCACGGCCTGTTCGCCTCCTCGGAGCCGCCGGAAGCATCCCGCTCCGAACGCGGCTTGACTCTGACACTGATGTCGGAGTTTAGCTTCTGGGACATGACCGAGAAGCACACCGCGGCTGCGGCCGCATTCCCGTCCCTGGACGTACACGTACAGGGCAGCGGTCCCGCGCTGCTGCTCGCACACGGCGCGGGCGGAGGGATCGAAGCCAACTTCGGGCACGTACTGGACGATCTGGCGTCCGCTCACACGTTGATCGGACCGCACTACCCGGGTGCCGGAGGCACGCCCCGGGCGGGGGAGCCGCTCGACCTGGACACGCTGGTGGACGCCGTCGTGGAGGCCGCGGTCTCGCGGGGGCACGAGGACTTCACCGTGCTGGGGGAGTCCCTGGGGACGGTGGTCGCCCTGCGGGCCGCGGCGCGGCATCCGGAGCGGGTGACCGGGCTCGTCCTGACCGCCGGGTTCGCGGTGGCCGATCCGTTCCTGGACTTCGCCGCCTCCCTCGTGACCCGCCTGGGGCGGGCCGGGGAGTGGGACGCGGTGGCGCGTGTCGCCACCCACGCAGCGCTGTCGGACGGCGACCTCGGCGAACTCACCGCCGAGGCGCTGGAGGACGCTGTCGCGGCGACCCGGGAGGGGATGCCGCCGGGCGCGGTGGACCACTTCGACCTGGTGCGCAGGGCCGACGTACGCGGCGACCTCGCGGGCATCCGGGTGCCGGCTCTGGTGGCGGTGCCCACCGGTGACCGCCTCGTCCTCCCCGACAGCTCCCGCCGGCTCGCCGCCGCCCTCCCGGACGCCGCCCTGGTGGAGATTCCGGGCGGCGCCCACGTCCTGGGCGAGCAGGACCGCAAGGTGTGGCTCGGGCATGTGCGGGAGTTCCTCGCCGGGCTGCCGGAGGGCGCAGGGCAGACCGCTCAGCAGCCGCCGCAGTTGTAGTAGGTGACGTCCCAGTGGTTGCCCTCGCGGTAGTAGATGTTGCCCGAGGCCGACTTCCACTTGGAGCCGCCGATGGAGGTGAAGGCCCCGGTGATGTAGTTGTCCAGGCAGCTTGAGAGGGACATGTCGAGCTTGTAGCCGTTCCAGTGGCTGTAGGTGCCGGAGGCGTGCCCGGTCTCCGTGCCGCCGGTCAGCCGGACCGCGCAGCCGGACGCCCTCTTGAGGGTGACGGCGCCGTCCGCGGTCTGCGACCGGAGCCCCTGGAAGGAGGTGCAGGTGGGGTTGTTCCGATCCGAACAGCCGCCGCTGGATGTCCAGGTGATCCCGGCGGACCGGAAGATGGACGTCGCCTGGGAGTGGGTCAGCTTCGCGAGGAGCTGCGGGCTCCCGGCGGCCTGCGCGGGGCTCTGCGGGGTCGCGGGGGACGCCTGTGCCGCCTGCGCGTTCACCGGCGCGGTCAGCGCCAGTGCGGCGGCCGCCGCGGCGCCGAGGAGTCCGGTCCGAGCGTGGCGAGTGGGTCTCATGGGTGCCTGCCTTCCCGAGGGACGGGGTGGGGGTGCACGACTCGCGGAGTGTCGGGGGCGGTGGTCGGGCGTCAACGTAGCGGCATGGCAGGGGCATGTAAACAAGGTCCCCGAGTGGTCCGGCCATTGGCGTCCAGGGCGCCCAGAGGCACGCTCCGGGCGCCGCGGAGAGGCGGCAGGGCCCGTTCAGTGAAATCTGGCGAGGAACCCCGGGTGTTCACCTCCGGGAGAATCGCCTCTCAACGCTGTTGTGACCCGCGCGGGTGCGCTGATCTGCATTGTCGACCTCGGCCAGGGCGTTTCTGGCTCTCGATGTACTCCTTCACCACGGCCGATGCGCCGCCGCAGGAGGCGGTGAAGGAGGAGGACCAGAAGTGGTCGGTCAAGTTGACGGCAGCAGCTTCAGCCCCACAGCTCCGCCGACGATCAGCAGCAGGCACACCAGCCGTGCCGCGGAGACCGCGTCCCCCAGCACGGCCATCCCGTAGACCGCCGTACCGACGGCGCCGATCCCCACCCAGACCGCGTACGCGGTGCCCAGCGGAATCTGCGAGACGGCGTACGACAGGCCCGCCATGCTGGCCGCGAGCGCGACCAGGAAGAGCACCGAGGGCCACAGCCGGTGGAAAGTGTCCGACGCCTCCAGAGCGGTCGCCCACAGCGTCTCCAGGCACCCGGAGACGATCAAAACGCCCCACGCCAGGCCCATCCGGTACTCCCTCGCTCCGCGCGCCCTGCCGATGCCACCGGGGACCCGGCGTCCGGACTCGGCGCTCCTGCCGCCGTCGCGGGCCCCGGGCGCCATTCCCCCAACCGCCGGCCCCGTCGCCCGCGTTTCGGCCCTCCGCTAGCGCCGCCACCAGTGCGTCTCGCGGCCGCTCGCCCGCTCCTTCTCGCCCTCGCCGAAGCGCCCTGTGTCGTGGCCGGTGGTAGCGGATCCGGTGGGCGCGTCAGAGGCGTTGGGACACGACTGGGGCTTCGAGAGGATGTCCTCGACCTCCTGACGCACCGCAGCCGCGAGATAGTGGCTGACACCCGGTCCCAGCGCCTCCCGCACGGCACCGGTGGAGGTCTCCTTCACATCGGCCACCACCACCGTGCTCGCGGGCGGAATCTCCGCGGTGAGCTCCTCCAGCCCCTCGTTCGTCTCCACGACCCGGCGGGCGTCGTGGCCGCCGCCGATCAGGCCCCCGGTGGTGAAGCCGAGCAGGGCACCCCGCGGCCCGCCCACCAGGCCCACCAGCGCACCGACGAGGCTGCCGACGGCGAACCCGGCGGCGCCGCTGATGTGGTCCACCTCGCCGACGATCTCGGCGTGCCCGTTCGGGTCCCGGCTGATCACCCGGGCCTCCCGCAGGTCGAGCGCGCCCCGGCTGTGCGCACGCTCCAGCTTCTCCAGCGCGTGCTGTGCCGCTCCGGTTCCCCGGTCGGTGAAGTCGGCGCACACGATGTATTCCGTCATACGACCCACGATCCGCGCTCTCGCGGGCTCCGGCATCCCCAGTCCGGCAGCACCCGCGCGACCTGCGGGTTCGCCCCGACGACAGCGCCGGCGGCCCGGTTCTTCGGCCGGTCCCGTCCGGTGCCGCGCTCCGCCGCGCGATCCGTACGGTGCTGCGACTGGCACCGGCGGGGTGCGGCGGGCGAGGGTGGCCCCATGAGCGTCGCGTTCCTCTTCCCCGGCCCGGACTCGCTGCGGGCCGGCATGCTGCACCGGCTGCCGGACACGGCCGCCTCGGCGACCGTGCTGGCCGAGGCCGAGTGGGGCCATCCGGGAGGGGTCGCGGAGCTGGACACCGCCGAGGCGCTGGCCGGGTCCGAGGTGGCGCGGCACGTGAGCCTGCTGGTCGCCGGGGTGGCCGGCGCCAGAGCGCTGGTCGAGGACGAGGAGGTCCTACCGGCCGCGGTGGCGGGCCACGGGCTCGGCGGCTACGCGGCGGCCGTCGTCGCTGGGCTGCTCACCTTCCCGGAGGCGCTGCGGGCGGTGCGGCTGCGTGCCGAACTCCTGGAGCGGGCGGAGGAGCCCCCGCACGATCTGGGCATCCGGATGGCACAGCACCTGGCAACGGTGCAGCGGCGTGCGCACACGCTGCCCTACGTGGCCGGCACCAGCGGTCTGTGCCTGCACGGCGACACCAACGGTGTCTTCGACGACCTGGCCCGCTCCGTCGCGTTGCCGGTCCGGCACGAGGCCGTCACGGCGGCCTTGCGGGAGACCGGTGCCGACCGGTGGATCGAGCTGCCGCCCGGTCGGGCACTGACCGGGCGGCTGGCCGGGGGCGGCCCCGACGCCGTGGGGCCCGGGGTGCGGGTCGTCTCGGTCGAGGAGATCGGCATCGCGCAGGCCGCCGACTTCGCCAGAGGTGTGACCGGGGACGTGACCGGGTTCGGGGATGTGACCGGGGAGGGCGCCGCGCCCCTCTGTTGACCGGGTTGTCGGCCGGAGCGGTGACCCGGTGCGGTCAGTCGGTTCCGCGCAGCGGTTTGCTGAAGCAGCGGCTCTCCGTGTGGAACCGGTAGTGGCCGAACTTCGCCGGGGCCGGGACATATCCCGATGACGTGTACAGCGCGATGGCTTCCGGTTGCTGGAGCCCGGTCTCCAGCACCACACGGGTGCGGCCCGCCTCCCGCGCGTCGTCCTCCAGCAGCGCCAGGATCCGGCGCGCGAGGCCCTGGCCGCGTGCCTCGGGCACGACGAACATCCGCTTGAGCTCGGCGTCGCCGTCCGCGTAGTTCTCGTCCTCCTCGTCCGGCCCGTGCGCGGCGTCCCGCGCGCGCCAGGCGCCGGTCGCGACCGGCCGTTGCTGCGCGTCGTAGGCCAGCAGATACAGACCGCGCGGCGGCTGGAACATCGACGGGTCCAGCGGCGTCGCGTCGCCTTCCGGGTCGCCGTAGCGCAGCGCGTACTCCTGGAGCACGAGGTCACTGAGCTTCCGGGCGTCCGGGTGGTCGTAACCGACGGGAACGATCTGCATGCGGGCATCGTAGAGCGGGTGGACGCGCGAGGGATCGGCCGGTCGGCCGCTGCGGAACGGTCCCCGCCCGGCTCCTGCCCTCCGACCTGTGCCCGCGGCTTCCGCGGACCGGTGACGCCACCGACAACACTGAACCGCCGGCCGGCCGCGCTGACGGCTTCACGGGAGGCGTGTACCCGGACTAGGCCGCTGTGGCAGTCCGCTACGACACAGCGTGCGACGACATCCGGGCCGTTGCTCACCAAAAGGCAGCACAGTGCCTTGTCCGTGCGGTCGGTGGGGTGCATCGGCTGGGCATGCCCCGATCACGCTTGCTCCGTGTCGTCAGTCACAGGCAGGGCAGCCCTCCGCCGAGGGCAGGCGTCGGAGGCGTGGGGCGGCGTCAGTGGCACGGTCGCTCGGAGGCCACTGCGGCATATGGTGCGAAGGATGCGCGTACCGATGAGGAGCATGTTGTGCACAAGGTGAGCACGGTCAACGTGAACGGGCTGCGGGCCGCGGCGAAGAAGGGGTACGCGGAGTGGCTGGCGGCCACCGACGCGGACGTGGTCTGCCTCCAGGAGGTCCGCGCGGAGCCCGGGCAGCTGCCCGAGGCAGTGCGGTACCCGGAGGGATGGCACGCCTTCTGGGCGCCGTCCTCCGCGAAGGGCAGGGCCGGTGTGGCGCTGCTCACCCGCCGGGAGCCCGACAGTGTGCGGGTCGGCTTCGGCGCACCCGAGTTCGAGGAATCGGGCCGGTACCTGGAGGCGGACCTGCCCGGTCTGACGGTCGCGAGCCTGTATCTGCCCTCGGGGGAGGTCGGCACCGAGCGGCAGGACGAGAAGGAGCGCTTCATGACGGCGTTCCTGCCCTACTTGCGTGATCTGCGTGAGCGGGCGGCGGCGGCCGGGCGTGAGGTGCTGGTCTGCGGCGACTGGAACATCGCCCACCAGGAGGCCGACCTGAAGAACTGGCGCGGCAACAAGAAGAGCTCCGGGTTCCTGCCCGAGGAGCGCGCCTGGCTCTCCCGCGTCCTCGACCCGGAGGACGGCGGCTGCACGGATGTCGTCCGCGCGCTCCATCCGGACGTCGCGGGCCCGTACTCGTGGTGGTCGTACCGGGGGCGCGCTTTCGACAACGACACGGGATGGCGGATCGATTACCACATGTCCACACCGGGTCTGGCCGAGCGCGCGGTGAAGGCGTACGTGGAGCGGGCCGCCACGCACGCCGAGCGGTGGAGCGACCATGCGCCGGTGACCGTCGACTACGGGGCCTGAGCGCGGCTGCTTCCGCATCGGGATGCGCCTCTCCCCGGCCGCCCGTCGGGGAGTTCGTGACACCGCCGCGTGGCCGGTGCGTCGGCGGGTGCCGTGGTCTTGTGCCGTCGGTGCGGGCCGGGCCACCGTGGAGCCGGTGGGGCGAGGGCCCCGCCGTCCCCAGGGGAGGCCGCCATGGACGCTGCCGCGGAGTGCGGAGCCGAGGACGGGACAGGAGTGGATGGGACGGGAGCGGACGGGGCGGGGGCGGATGCCGCTGCCGTCCCGTTGCCCGCCACCCGGATCGGTGACGGTGCGCACCATGTGATTGCCGTGCACGGCTGGTTCGCGGACCGGCGTGCCTATGCGCCGGTGTTCGACGTGCTCGACCGTGCCACGTTCAGCTACGCCGTTCCCGATTTGCGCGGCTACGGCGAGGCGCGGGACATTCCGGGCGCCTGTACGGCGGGTGAGGCCGCGCGGGACGTGCTGGCGCTGGCGGACGCGCTCGGCTGGGAGCGGTTCTCCCTGGTCGGGCACTCGATGGGCGCGGCCGTGATGCAGCGGGTCGTGCTGGCGGCGCCCGGGCGGGTGCGGCGGATGGTGGGCATCGCGCCGGTGCCTGCGAGCGGGGTGCCGCTGCGGGGCGAGCAGTGGGAGCTGTTCGCCGAGGCCGCGCGGCGCCCGGCCAACCGCAGGGCGATCATCGACTTCACCACGGGTAACCGCCGCCCTGACGCCTGGCTGGATCTGATGGTCGAGCGCTCGGTTGCGTGCAGCGATCCGGCCGCGTTCCGCCGCTGGCTGGACTCCTGGGCGCTGGAGGACTTCCACGGGGAGGTGCGGGGCTGCCGGGTGCCGGTGCGGCTGGTGGTCGGGGACGGTGACCCGGTGCTGTCGGCCGAGGTGGTCCGCACCACATGGCTGCGCTGGTACACGGCCGCCGAACTGGTGGAGTTGCCCGCGGCCGGTCACTATCCGCTCGACGAGACGCCGCTGGAGACCGTCCGGGCGGTGGAGGATTTCTTGCGCGCCGACGGGCAGCCCGGCGAGGCCCCGGGCGGCGGTCCGGGCGGCGGTCCCGGCGGGGTCCGCGCTCCGCGCGGGCGGGAGGGCGCGTGAGCGGCGCCGCCCCGGAACCCGGTGCACCGGGCCCTGCCCCGGCTCCTGCCCCTCCGGAACCCGCCCCACAACCCGCCCCGGGCCTCGGCACACCGGTCCCCGACCGGGACGTGTTCGATCCGCGCCGCTACGCGCGCGGGCTGCCGCACGAGGTGTTCCGTGCGCTGCGGGACGACGAGCCCGTGGCCTGGCAGGAGGAGTACGAGGTGCTGGGCTGGCCCGCGGGGCCGGGCTTCTGGGCGGTGACGCGGCACGCGGACGTGCTGCGGGTGCTGCGTTCGCCCGGTGACTTCTCCTCGTACGAGGGCGCCACCCAGATCCGCGATCCGGCGGCGGAGGATCTGCCGTTCATCCGCCGGATGATGCTCAACCAGGATCCGCCGGCCCACAACCGGCTGCGCACTCTGGTCAGCCGTGCCTTCACCCGGCGCCGTGTGGAGCGGTTCGAGGCCCAGGTGCGGCAGCGGGCGCGCAGACTGCTGGCGGGGGCGGTGCGGCAGGCCCGGGCGCGGGGGAGCTGCGATCTGGTGGCTGCCGTCACCGACGATTTCGCGCTGCTCAACCTCGCGGACCTGCTGGGGGTGCCTGCCGGGGACCGTGGGCTGCTGCTGGAGTGGACCGAGCGGATCATCGGCTACCAGGACCCGGAGCAGGCTCGTACCGTGCTCGGTCCGGACGGCCGTCCGGCCGATCCGCGGTCGCCGGCCATGCTCCAGGAGATGTTCGACTACGCGCGCCGGCTGGCGTCCCACAAGCGGGCGCATCCGGCGGACGATGTCATGACCGCGCTGGCACACGAGTTGACGGGTGCCGAGCTGGAGATGTTCTTCTTCCTGCTGACGGTCGCGGGCAACGACACGGTCCGCAGTGCCGCCCCGGGCGGATTGCTCGCACTGGCGGAGCATCCGCGTGCCCAGCGCACCCTGCGGGAGCTGGTGCGAGCCGGGCAGGTGCGGGCGCAGGCGGTGGCGGTGGAGGAGCTGCTGCGCTGGCACACCCCGGTGCTCAGTTTCCGGCGCACCGCGGTCCGGGATCTCGAACTGTCGGGGCAGCGGGTCGGAGCGGGCGAGAAGGTGGTGGTCTTCCACGGGTCCGCCCACTATGACGAGCGGGTCTTCGAAGCGCCGCACACACTGGATCTGGCCCGTGCGCACAATCCGCACGTGGCGTTCGGTGCGGGTCCGCACGTGTGCATGGGTGCCCATTTCGCGCGCCTCCAGCTGCGTGTTCTGCACCAGGAGGCGGCGCGGCTGCTGCCGCCGTACGAGCTGCTGCCGCAGGGGGAGGGGGCCGGGCAGGTGCGCCGGCTAGTCTCCAACTTCATCCACGGGATCAAGGCGCTTCCGGTCCGGCTCTCCGGTGCCTAGCCAGTCCTCCAGCTCGGCGCGTACCCGCCGGTCCATGGCCAGGCCCAGTTCCGCCTCGACGATCTGTTTGGCGGTCGGTGCCAACTGGGTGAGCAGGTCGTTCAGTTCGGCCGGGTCGGTGGACTGCTGCCGGGGCAGCAGGTGGGTGCGGAAGAGGCGGGCGAAGGTGGCGGCGATCTCGTCGGTCTGGGTGCGCAGTTCGCGGGCCGCGGCCAGTACGTCGGCCAGCGGGATGCCCTTGGCGACCAGTTCGGCGGAGCCGTCCAGCAGACGGCGGCTGGTGTGGACGAACTCGTCGCCGTCGACGGCGACGTACCCGAGGTCCAGGGAGTCGGCCAGATTCTCGGGGGTGACCTCGCCCTGGAAGCGGTCGGCGAGTTCCTCCGGGGTGAGCCGGACCGGGATCTCCTCGGAGAAGGGGGTGACCACTGCGCTCTCCAGGCCCATGACCTCGGCGGCGGTGCGGACGTCGCGGCCCTTCTCGAAGGCGTCGAGGAGGTCGGCGATGCCGCCGAGGGTGTGGCCGCGGGCCAGCAGTGCGGTGATGCTGCGCAGCCGCGCGAGGTGGTGCTCGTCGTACCAGGCGATGCGGCCCTCGCGGCGGGGTGGCGGGAGGAGTTTGCGTTCGCGGTAGAAGCGCAGGGTGCGGGTGGTGATTCCGGCGGCTTCCGCCAGTTGGTGTGCGCGGAACTCCCGCTGCCCGGCGGTCGGCCCACCGGCCGGGTCCCCGGCGGGTTGGCCGGCTCCGTCCGTCGTGTGTTGCTCGTTCGCGCTCGCCACGTCCCCCAGCCTAGGCGGACGCCGGGGACGGCCGCCTCGGTGCGACCGCCGGTAACTTTCCTCGCGCCGACCCCTACCCATGAGTATGCGACTGCCCTACTCTCGGAGACCATGCCAGTGATTACTGGCATGGTTTGGGGTCCGCAGTGCGCGAGCGCGGCAGGACGCGACACCCACGACGCAGCACGCGACAGATCCGGGAGGCGGCGGCATGGCGGCCGAGCACGAGCAGGAGCACGTACGGGTGGCGGTGATCGGCACGGGGTTCGGCGGCCTGGGCGCCGCCGTGCGGTTGCGCCGCGCGGGGGTGACGGACTTCGTCGTCCTGGAGCGCCGGGAAGCCGTCGGCGGCACCTGGCACGACAACACCTATCCCGGATGCGCGTGCGACATCCCCTCGCACCTGTACTCCTTCTCCTTCGCGCCCAACGCCGACTGGCCGCGCAGCTTCTCGCCCCAGCCGGACATCCGCGCCTACCTGGAGCAGGTCGCCGACACCTTCGGGCTGCGCCAGCACATCCGCTTCAACACCGAGGTGCAGCAGCTGAGCTGGGACGCGGAGGAGCTGCACTGGCGGGTGGAGACTCCGACGGGCACACTGACGGCCGACCTGGTCGTCTCCGCCACCGGCCCGCTCTCCGAGCCCAAGCTGCCCGACATCCCCGGCCTGGACTCCTTCGAGGGGAAGGTCTTCCACTCGGCCACCTGGGACCACGACTACGACCTGCGGGGCAAGCGGGTGGCGGTGATCGGCACCGGCGCCTCGGCGATCCAGATCATCCCCGCCATCCAGCCGGTCGTCGACGAGCTGACCGTCTTCCAGCGCACCCCGGCCTGGGTGCTGCCGCGCAACGACCGCCGCATCAGCGCCACCGAGCGGAAACTGCACGCCCGCTTCCCCGCCACCCAGAAGCTGCGCCGCTTCGCGCTGTGGGGCGTACGGGAGCTGGAGACGCAGGTCTTCGCCAACTACCCGAATCTGCTGCCCGCCGTGGAGAAGATCTCCAAGCTGCACATGAAGCGCGCCGTCAAGGACCCCGAGCTGCGCCGCAAGCTGTCGCCGGACTACCGCGTCGGCTGCAAGCGCACGCTGCTGTCCGACGACTACTACCCGGCGCTCGCGCAGCCCAACACGCACGTCGTCGACTCGGGCCTCAAGGAGGTCCGCGGCAACACGCTGGTCTCCTCGGACGGCCGCGAGGTGGAGGTCGACGCGGTGGTCTTCTGCAGCGGCTTCCATGTCTCCGACATGCCGCTCGCCCACCTGGTCAAGGGCGCCGACGGGGAGACGCTCGCCGAGGCCTGGGCCGAGGACGGGATGAACGCGCTGCGCGGGACGACCGTGGCCGGCTTCCCCAACTTCCTGTTCGTCATCGGGCCGAACACCGGCCTGGGCACCAGCTCGATGGTGCTGATCATCGAGGCGCAGCTGAACTACCTGGTCGACTACGTGCGGAAGCTGGACACCCTCGGCGGCGGCGACAAGGCCGCACTGGACGTCCGGCCGATCGCGCAGCACACCTACAACGCCAAGCTGCGCGAACGTATCGCCTCCAGCGTGTGGGAGACCGGCTGCACGAGCTGGTATCTGGACGCGCAGGGCCGCCCGGTGGCCGTGTGGCCCGGCACCACGGCCGAGTTCCGCAAGGCCACCCGGGAGGTGTGGCTGGAGGAGTACGAAGTGCTGCGCCCCGGCGGCGGGGGTGCGGCCCGCCGCAAGGCGCCGCTGCTCGCGGGGAGCACGAGCCGGGGCGCGGCCACCGGCGCCTTCCACGCGGCGGAGGACCTGCCCACTGCGGCGCGGAGCGGCAGCGCCGCCGCGACCCGCCGCGACACTGCGGAGGACGTGCGATGAGCAGCATTCTGAAGGGACTCACCGGGCGCTACGCGCCGCCCGCGCCGGCACGCGAGCTGACGGCGCGCTCCGGGGACGGGGTGCGCTTCCCCGTCGAGGTGCACGGCCGGGCCGGCGACCCCGCGGTCGTCCTCGCCCACGGCTGGACCTGCTCGACACTGTTCTGGGCACCGGTCATCCGGGACCTGACAGCGAGCGGCCACCGCGTCGTGGTCTACGACCAGCGCGGGCACGGCCGCAGCCCGGCGCCGGCGACCCCGATGGCGTGCAGCACCGCCATGCTCGCCGACGACCTGTGCGCCGTCCTGGAGACGGCGCTGGAGCCGGGGGAGCGCGCCGTCATCGGCGGTCACTCGATGGGCGGCATGACGATCATGGCAGCGGCGGACCGGCAGCGGCTGCGCGAGCACGGCGCCGCGCTGCTGCTGTGCAGCACCGGAGCGCAGCATCTGACAGGGCAGGCCCGGGTGCTGCCGTTCCGCTCGGAGCGGGTGCGTGCGGTCGCGCACCGCGCGCTGCTGGGCTCGTCCGCGCCGCTGGGGCCCGTCACCCCGCTGACCCGCAAGGCCCTCGCCTACGGCACGCTCGGGCCACGCGCCGAGCGGGACGCCGTCGAGGCGACCGCCCGCATCGCGCACGCCTGCCCCACCCGGGTGCGGTCGGCGTGGGGCAGGGTGCTGGCCGGGCTCGACCTGTCGGCCAAGGTCCCGCACCTGGCCGCGCCCACCGCCGTCGTCGTCGGTACCCACGACCGCCTCACCCCGCTCCCGCACGCCCACCGGATGGCGGCTCTGCTGCCGGACTGCACGGGCGTGCACCAGCTCGAAGGGCGCGGGCACATGACGCCGCTGGAGGAGCCCGGGACGGTCGCCGCGGTCCTGGCCGGGCTCGCCCGGGACCACCTCGCCACCGCCGGGCGCACGGCGAAGCCGTCGAAGAAGAAGGAGAAGAGCGCATGAGCAGGGTCGCACTGGAGGGGCAGGTCGCCGTCATCACGGGCGCGGCACGCGGCGTGGGGGCACTGCTCGCACGGAAGATGGCGGCACGCGGCGCCAGGATCGCCCTCGTCGGGCTGGAGCCGGACGAACTGGAGCGGGTGAACGCGTCCCTGCACACCGAATCGGCGCACTGGCACGCCGACGTCACCGACCACGAGGCGATGGCCCGGGTCGCACGCGAGGTCAAGGCGCACTTCGGGAAGGTCGACATCGTCGTCGCCAACGCCGGGGTGGCGGCGGGCGGTCCGTTCATGGACTCCGACCCGGTCGCCTGGCGCCGGGTCATCGAGGTGAACCTCATCGGCGGCGCCGTCACCGGCCGGGCCTTCCTGCCCGTACTGCAGGAGTCGCGCGGCTACTTCCTGCAGATCGCCTCGCTCGCGGCGATCACCCCGGCGCCGATGATGACGGCGTACTGCGCCTCCAAGTCCGGCGTGGAGGCGTTCGCGCACAGTCTGCGCGCCGAGGTCGGGCACAAGGGAGTGGGGGTCGGCGTCGGCTATCTGAGCTGGACCGACACCGACATGGTGCGCGGCGCGGACGCGGACGAGGTGATGCGCGACGTACGGCAGCGGCTGCCGTGGCCCACCAACAAGACCTACCCGCTGGGCCCGGCCGTCGACCGGCTCGTCGCGGGCATCGAGCGCCGCTCCCCGCACGTGTACGGGCAGTGGTGGCTGCGCGGGATGCAGGGCATCCGCGGCTATCTGGCCCCGCTGATCGGCGGCCCGCTCGGACAGCGCGAGATGAAGGCTGTCGCCGCCCGGCTGGAGTCCTCCGGCGGGGTGGCCACCGGGCTCGTCGGCGCGGGCGGGGAGGCGGACGAGAAGGCCCGCGCGGGGCGCTGACGCGAGGCCGCGTGGGGCGCTGACGGGCTCGGCTCCGCTGCCCCGGCGGGGCGGGGGCGGCCCGCGGGGCCGCCGCCTGTCCGGGGTGCGGGTGGCTGTCCTGCCGGGGTGGAGGCCGGGGTCGGCGCCCGGCTGACGGGCCGGGCCGTACCGGCACTCCGACGTGCCGCGGCTTCCTGCCGCCGTCGCGGGGGCAGGAAGCCGCGGGACGCCGAGGCGGCGGCCGGGGCAGTGCACCACCGGGCCCGCGGAGAGCTTTCCGCCGGGCGGGGGTGGGCCGCCCGCTGTCTCAGTGGTTCTTGTCCTTCCACTCCTGGGCGCGCTGCTGGGCCTTGTCCTTCAGCTCCTGCGCCTTGTCGGTGGCGTCCTGGCCGCTGCTCTGCTTGCGGTCGCCGCCGTGCTTGCGGTCGCCGCCGTGCTTGTGGCCGCCGCCGTGCTTGCGGTCGCCGGACGAGGACTTGTCGCTCTTGTGCCGGAGCTGCTCGGCCTTGGACTTGAACTGGTCTGCGAGACCCATCGTCACTCCTTCGGACGTGTGTACGCACGGGCACTCTCCACCCTGCCACGCGATCCCATAAGCCGCATGGCACACAAAAACGACATCCGATCCTGTCGGTCAGGGGCGCGGCGGGAGCGGGGGGCGGGAGCGGTCGGGGGCGTCCCCGTATCCGGGCGGGGTCCGGGCGGGGTGCCTCTCCAGCAGGTCGAGGGCGGTGCGTACGGCGGTGCCCAGCACGGAGCTGCGGCCCTCGGCCCAGTCCAGCGGAGTGCGCAGGACCTCGATGTCCGGCTCGACCCCGCGGTTCTCCACCGACCATCCGTACCCCTCGAACCATGCGGCGTTCATCGGCACCGTGATCACGGTGCCGTCGCCGAGCCGGTGCCGGCCCGTCATCCCGACGACGCCGCCCCAGGTGCGGGCCCCGACGACCGGACCCAGGCCCAGCAGCCGGAACGCGGCGATGATCATGTCGCCGTCGGAGGCGGTCGCCTCGTCCGCCACGGCGACCACCGGGCCGCGCGGCGCGTCGCCGGTGTAGGTGACCGGCTGCGCGTCGCGGGTGAGGTCCCAGCCCAGGATGGTGCGGGTGAGCTTCTCCAGCACGAGCTCACTGATGTGCCCGCCCGCGTTGCCCCGGACGTCCACGATGAGCCCGGGCCGGGAGACCTCCAGCCGCAGATCCCGGTTGAACTGCGCCCAGCCGGAGCCGCCCATGTCGGGGATGTGCAGATAGCCGCAGGCGCCGTCGCTCAGCTCGCGGACGACGTCCCGGCGCCGGGCCACCCAGTCCTGGTAGCGCAGCGGACGCTCGTCGATCAGCGGGACGGCCGCGACCCGCCGCGGCCCCGCCTGCCGGAGCGTCAGCTCGACGGTGGTGCCGCCGGCCGCGGCCAGCAGCGGTGCGGGGCCGGCCACCGGGTCGACGGGGCGCGCGTCGACGTGGGTGAGCACCGCGCCCTCCCGCACCGGGGAGCCGGCCAGCGGGGAGCGGGCCCGGGAGTCGGAGGAGTCGCCGGGCAGGATCCGGGCGAGCTGCCAGTCGCCCTCCGGGGTGTGGATCAGATCGGCGCCCAGGAAGCCGAGGGGGCGCTGGTAGTGCGGCGGCCCCTCGTCGCGCCGCGCCGGGGTGACGTAGGCGTGCGAGGTGCCCAGTTCGCCCAGCACCTCGCGCAGCAGGTCGGCGAACTCGTCCGGGGTGGCGACGCGTTCGATCAGCGGCCGGTACTGCTCCAGGACGGCCGTCCAGTCGACGCCGCTCATCCCCGGATCCCAGAAGTAGGCCCGCACCAGCCGTCCCGCCTCCGCGTACGCCTGCCGCCACTCGGCCGCGGGATCGACGTCGTGCAGGATGCGGCGCAGGTCGATGAAGGTGGTGGTGTCCGCGTCGGCCCGCTGGTCGGCGGGGACCACCCGCAGCAGTCCCTCGTCGTTGACGACCAGCCGGGTGCCGTCGCCGCTGGGTGCGAACCAGTCGATGTCGCTGGTGAGTTCGGTGCGCTTGGCGGTGGTCAGGTCGAAGTGCTCCAGCGTCGGGCGGCCGGAGGTGTCGGCCGGGTTGGCGAAGGTCTCGCCGAGCGCGCCGGAGATCGGGTAGCGCAGCCAGATCAGCCCGCCCCCGGCCACCGGGCACAGCGCCCCGTACTTCGAGGCCGTCACCGGGAACGGCGTGACGCGGTTGGCCAGCCCCTCCGCCTCCACCAGTACCGGGGTCCCGCCGCCCTCCTCCTCGCCGTCCTGCCGGTCCTGCGGGTCCAGCCCGCCCGCGGCCGGGCGCCCCTCCGGGGTCAGCGCGAAGGGGGAGAGCGTCGCGGACGAGAGCGGCACCAGGTACGGACGGCAGCCCAGCGGGAAGGAGAGGTCGCCGGTGTGCACGTCGTAGACCGGGTCGAAGCCGCGCCAGGACAGGAATGCCAGGTAGCGGCCGTCGCGGGTGAAGACGGGCTGCTCGTCCTCGAACCGTCCGTCCGTGACGTCCAGGATCGGGCACTCGCCCGCTGCGGCGCCGTCCCGTTCGGCGACCTTCGTGAGCCGGATGCAGGACAGCGAGCGGCCCACCCCCGGGTGCGCCCAGGCCAGCCAGCGGGAGTCGGGGGAGAAGGCCGGATCGTGCACCGGGCCGTTGGCGGACCGCACGACCTCGCTGATCGCGGGCTCCGGGACCGCCGCGTCCGGGACCGCCCCGTCCGCGCCGGGGGCTGCCGTGCCGTCCCCGGCGGCCTCCGGGGGCTCCGTGGCGGCCTCCGGGGTCTCCTCCGGGCCGGGCACGTCGACCAGCAGCAGCCGCCCGTCGTGCGTGGCGACGGCCAGCCGCTCGGCGGACGGCGCGGCGACCAGCTCCCGCACCCGCCCCAGCCGTCCGGCCGCGATCCGGTAGGCGGGCCGGGGGCGGGAGGCGCGGGGCAGATCGGCGATCTCGATCGCGTCCTCGCCCTCCGCGTCGGTGACGTAGGCGATCCGCCCCGTGTCGCCCAGCATGGTGGGCAGCCGCACCCGTACCCCGGGGGCGTCCGCGAGGGCCCGGGCCGGGCCGTCGCGGTGGGTGAGCCAGTACAGGCTGCCGCGTACCCCGACCGCGCCCGCCCGGCCGGTGGGGTCGACGGCCAGCGAGGTGACATGCGCGCCCGCGGGCACCTGGTAGGGGCGGCGGCCGGCGCGCTGGCTGCCGGTGCGGACGTCGAGGCGGCGGGGCCGGGCCGCGTGGGCGAAGTCGTCGACCAGCCACAGCTCCCCCGCGCACTGGTAGACCACCCGCCGTCCGTCGGTGGCCGCGTGCCGGGCGTAGAAGGCGTCGTGATCGGTGTGCCGCCGCAGGTCGGTGCCGTCCGGGCGGCAGGAGTAGAGGTTGCCGACGCCCTCGTGGTCGGAGAGGAAGGCGATCCGGTCCCCGACGAGCAGTACCGAGTCCAGGTGTCCGTCGAGGCCGGGCAGCAGTCGCTCCCCCTGGAGCCACAGCCGTCCCGTCGCGCCGCCCCGGTACCGCTTCCAGCTCGCGGGCTCGTGCGGCGGCGTCCCGGTCAGCAGCAGCGTGCGGCGCTCGCCGCGCTGCTCGGCCACCGCGATGTCCGACACCGGTCCCCACGGCAGTCTGCTGCCGGGGCAGGAGGAGTCCGGTCGGCCCGCGGGCGGTCCGTCCGGGCCGTCGACCGGGACCCGGTAGGCCCAGGCCCGGTGCGCGAAGGGCTCCCCGTGCGAGGCCACCGCCAGGACGTCGCCCTCCGGGGTCCAGCCCCGCACCCGGGTGTCGGTCGCCCCCCAGTACGTCAGCCGCCGGGACGCGCCCCCGCGGACGGAGACCAGGTGGATCTCCGGGTCCAGGCTGCGCCAGCTGACGTAGGCGATGCGCTCCCCGGCAGGGCAGAAGCGGGGGTGGCTGATCCGGGTGCGGTCCACCGTCAGTCGCCGGGCCCGCCCCGAGGGTGCCCCCGGCTCCGGGAGCCGGACCGCCCACAGGTCGTCCTCGGTGGTGAAGCAGAGCAGCTCGCCGTGCAGATGCGGATAGCGGAGATACGCGCCGTCGTCGGTCACCTTTCCCATGGTTCGGGGGGATTTGCGGCCGGGCAAGTTGTGATGTGCCCCACATGTCCCGGTGCGGACTCATCCTGCGGGTGCGAGCGAGCGTCGATTGACATGAGCTCTCATAGTCGGCTCGCGGCGCCTCCCCGCCGTGCACCTTCGGCTCGGTCGGCCCTGCCGTCCCTGCTCCACCGCACCGTCCCACTGTCCGACCTCGAGACCGGAGAACCTCTCTCGTGGCCACCTTCCTGTACAAGCTCGGCAGACTCGCCTTCCGGCGGCGCCGCATCGTCGCCCTGATATGGGTGGCGCTGCTGGTCGCGGCCGGCGTCGGCGCGTCCACCGCATCGACTCCGCCCGACGACGACTTCGCACTGCCCGGCACGCAGGCCCAGAAGGCCTTCGACCTGCTGGAAGAACGCGTTCCGGAAGCCAACGCCGAAGGCGCGACGGCCCGTATGGTCTTCCGCGCCCCGACCGGCGAGAAGATCACCGCCGGACCCAACAAGGCCGCCGTCGAGAAGGCCCGCGAGGAGCTGAGCGGCGGGCAGGCGGCCGGCGTCACCGACCCCTTCGACAAGGGCAGCGGCGCCGTCAGCAAGGACGGCAGCATCGCCTACGCCTCCGTCCAGTACAAGGTCCCGGCCCAGGAGATCACCGACAAGACCCGGGAAGGCCTGGCGGACACCGCGAAGGAGGCCCGCAAGACCGGGCTGACCGT
The DNA here is from genome assembly GCF_042869575.1 of Streptomyces sp. NPDC006925. Classification (NCBI taxonomy): domain Bacteria; kingdom Bacillati; phylum Actinomycetota; class Actinomycetes; order Kitasatosporales; family Streptomycetaceae; genus Streptomyces; species Streptomyces sp. NPDC006925. The sequence continues at coordinate 77,494 of NZ_JBIAGB010000025.1, read as the reverse complement.
GGAGACCGGCGGTGACGCACTGCTGGTCGAGCCCGAGATGGGCAACGCCGAGGTCATCGGCATCGGCATCGCGGCCGTCGTGCTCATCCTCACCTTCGGCTCGCTGATCGCGGCCGGGCTGCCGCTGGTCACCGCGCTGATCGGAGTGATGATCGGCATCTCCTCGATCACCGCGCTGGGCGCCACCCTCGGCCTGTCGGCCAACACCACGACGCTGGCGATGATGATCGGCCTGGCGGTCGGCATCGACTACGCGCTCTTCATCGCCTCCCGCTACCGCGCGGAGCTGACCGAGGGCCGGGAACGCGAGGAGGCGGTCGGACGCGCGGTCGGAACCGCCGGGTCCGCCGTGGTCTTCGCCGGGCTCACCGTGGTGATCGCACTCGTCGGGCTCTCCGTCGTCAACATCCCGGTCCTCACCAAGATGGGTATGGCGGCCGCGGGCACCGTGGTCATCGCCGTCCTGGTGGCGCTGACGCTGGTGCCCGCCGCGCTCGGCCTGGTCGGCAAGCGGATCTTCGGCCGCCGGGTGCGCAAGGCCAACCCCGCCACCGGGGTGCCGCCCGCCGCCGACGCGGAGGGCCAGCGCCCCAAGGCCGGTGCCCGCTGGGCGGGCTTCGTGCTCCGCCGCCCCGTCCTGGTGCTGGTCACGGCCGTGCTGGCGCTCGGCGCCCTGGCGCTGCCCGTCGGCTCCATGCAGCTCGGGCTGCCCGACGAGGGCAACCAGCCGGAGAGCACCACCCAGCGCAAGGCCTACGACCTGCTCTCCGACGGTTTCGGCGCGGGCTTCAACGGCACGCTGATGGGCGTGGTCGACCTCAAGGGCGTCGACGACCCGAAGGCCGCGGCCACCGAGGTGCAGAAGCGGCTGCAGAAGGTGGACGGCGTGGTCGCCGTCAGCCCCCCGCAGCTCAACAAGAGCGGCGACACCGCCACCCTGACGGCCGTCCCGAAGTACGGTCCCAGCGACGAGCGCACCGAGACGATCGTGCACGACATCCGGGACCAGTCGGACACGATCGAGCAGAAGACCGGTGCCACGCTGTTGGTCACCGGCGCGACGGCGGTCGCCATCGACTTCTCGCAGGTCATGAACGACGCCCTGGTGCCCTATCTGGCGCTGGTGGTGGGCCTGGCCTTCGTGCTGCTGATGCTCGTCTTCCGCTCGGTGCTGGTGCCGCTCAAGGCGGCCCTGGGCTTCCTGCTCTCGGTGCTGGCGGCGCTGGGTTCCGTGGTGGCCGTCTTCCAGTGGGGCTGGCTGGCCGGACTGATCGGGGTCGAGCAGACCGGGCCGATCATGAGCATGATGCCGATCTTCATGATCGGTGTGATCTTCGGCCTCGCGATGGACTACGAGGTCTTCCTGGTGACGCGGATGCGCGAGGCGCACGTCCACGGGGAGGGCCCCGGCCAGGCCATCGTCACCGGCTTCCGGCTGGGCGCACGCGTGGTGACCGCCGCGGGCGTCATCATGATCAGCGTGTTCGCCGGGTTCATCGGATCCTCCGAAGCCATGATCAAGATGATGGGCTTCGGGCTCGCCGTCGCGATCCTCTTCGACGCCTTCGTGGTGCGGATGGCCATCGTGCCCGCGGTGCTCGCCCTGCTGGGGGAGCGCGCCTGGTGGCTGCCGCGCTGGCTGGACCGGCTGCTGCCCAACGTCGACGTCGAGGGTGAGGGCCTCCGCAAGGAGCTGAACCTCGACAAGGCGCCGGCCGCCACCGTTCCCCCGCCCCGCGAACCGGAGCGCACCGGCGTGTGACCCTCGCCCGGGGCGCACGCCCCGGGCCCGCCCCTCGTGGGACCGGCGCATGTCCTCGCCCGCCCATCCGTTTCCCCTCCGGGGACCGGGTGGGCGGGCGCTTCCGTGGGCGGGCGCGCTCCTCAAGGGCCTCGCCGGTGGCGGGACCCCGCTCGCGGGGCTGTCCGATCAGCGCCCGGACCCGCCGGCCGCGGGGGCCGCACCGGCAGGGGCTGCGCGGCCGGGAACCCGCGAGTCGGACTCGCGGTCGGGAACCCCTCGGAGTCAGACTCCGCGCAGCAGCGCCGCGAAACCCTCCTCCAGATCCAGCAGCGCCCGCTCGGCGCCGGCGGGCACCAGTTCGTAGCTGTGCCGCAGGAAGCGCTCCAGGTCGGCGGTGCGGAACTCCAGCACCGCGACCCCCTCGCCCGCGTGCAACTCGACCACCGTCCGCTCCTGCCCGTCGGGCCGGACGTGCACGTCGCCCTCGCCCGCGGCTCCGCGCAGCCCCTCGGCGAGCAGGTCGCGGGAGAAGGCCCAGGCGACCTCCGCGCCGTCGAGGGAGATCGCGGCGGGGAAGACGATCCGCACCGCCAGCGGATCGTCCGTCTCGTAGCGGAGCGCGGGGGTCAGCGGCCGGGCCGCCGGCGGCCGGACGATCAGCTGGGCCTGCACGGTACGGGTGATGACCTTCGACACTTCTGCTCCTCCGGATCGGGGGTTCCCGGCGCGCTCATCGCTCCGGCCGGGTTGCCCCTTCGCCCTGTCAGACGCGCAGCGGCGCCGCCCGGACACCCGAATCGCCTGGTGAGTTCTGCCACAGGCCGGAGAACAGGGGGGCGTCCCCGCCCATTCCGGGCGCCTCCGACGCCCTCTTGCGAAGAGTTTGCATCTGACCGCTATTCTCAAAAGGCTGGAGACGGCCGCTGCCAGGCCATTGCCGGGCCGTTGTGAGAAGCCGTGAGAAAGCGGAGTGCCCCCGATGCACGTACCTGATGGATTCATCGATGCCCCCGTTTCGGCCGGTACGGGAGTCGTGGCCGCCGCGGCCCTCGCCGTCTCGCTGCGCGGGGCACGGCGCGAGTTGGGCGGCGGCCCCGGCGGAGCCGGGGAGCGGACGGCGCCGCTGGCCGGACTGGTGGCGGCGTTCATCTTCGCCGTGCAGATGCTCAACTTCCCGGTGGCCGCCGGCACCAGCGGCCATCTGCTGGGCGGTGCCCTGGCCGCGATACTCGTGGGGCCGTACACGGGCGTGCTGTGCGTCTCCGTCGTACTGCTCCTGCAAGGCGTGCTCTTCGCGGACGGCGGACTGACCGCGCTGGGCACCAACATCACGGACATGGGCGTGGTGACCGTCCTGGTCGCCTACGCCGTCTTCCGCGGGCTGCTGCGGGTGCTGCCGCGCCGCCGCTCGGTGGTGACCGGCGCCTCCTTCGTCGCGGCGCTCGTCTCGGTACCGGCGGCCGCGGTCGCCTTCACCGCGATCTACGCGCTCGGTGGGACGACCGACGTCTCGCTGGGCAAGGTCTTCGGCGCGATGGTCGGGGTGCACGTGCTCATCGGCATCGGCGAGGCCGCGATCACCGCCGCGACGGTCGGCGCCGTCGTCGCCGTCCGCCCCGACCTGGTCCACGGGGCACGCGACCGGCTGGCCGCACCACTGGAACTGCGGCCCTCGCCGCTGTCGGACGCCGACTCCACGGGTGCCGAGCCGCGCCCGGCCGACACCCCGGCCGCCGCCCCGGCCGACACCGCCCCGGCCGACACCGCCCCGGCCGCTGCCGCCGGGCGGCGCCGTTCGGTGCGCCCGCTGTGGATCGCCGGGCTGGTCGTCACCCTGGCCTGCGCGGGCGGGCTCAGCTTCTACGCGTCCTCCGACCCCGACGGGCTGGAGAAGGTCGCCGCCGACAACGGCATCGACAAGCAGGCGGAGGACCACGCGGCGGAGGACTCCCCGCTGGCCGACTACGGCGTCGAGGACATCGCCGACTCCCGGCTGTCCGGCGGCCTGGCGGGCGTCATCGGCGTGGGCGCCACCCTCGTCGTCGGCTCGGGCGTCTTCGTCGCCGTGCGCCGCCGCAACAGCGGCGGCACCCCCCTCGAAGCCGGCGCGTCCACCGCGTCCGGCCCGCCCGCGACCGAGCGCTAGGGAGGGCCGACATGGGTGCCGGACACGCGCACAAGCTCTACAAGCACGGCCACTCGCCCGTGCACGCGCTGCCCGCGCACTGCAAACTGGCGGCGGTCTTCTGCTTCGTCCTGCTGGTCGTCGCCACCCCACGGGAGGCCGTGTGGGCGTTCGGCGCGTACGCGGTGCTGCTGGCCGCGGTCGCCGCCGTCTCCCGGGTGCCGCCGCGCCATCTGCTGACCCGGATGGCGATCGAGGTGCCGTTCGTGGCCTTCGCGGTGCTGCTGCCGTTCGTCGCGGAGGGCGAGCGGATCACCGTCTGGGGGCTCTCGCTGTCCGAACCCGGCATCTGGGGCGCGTGGAACGTCCTGGCCAAGGGCACCCTCGGAGTGGCCGCTTCGGTACTGCTCGCCTCCACGACCGGGCTGAACGACCTGCTGCTGGGCCTCGCGCGGCTGCGGATGCCCGCGCTGCTGTGCCAGATCGCCACGTTCATGGTGCGCTACGCCGATGTCATCAGCGAGGAGATGCGCCGGATGCGCACCGCGCGCCTCTCGCGCGGCTTCGAGGCCCGCGGGCCCCGCCACTGGGGGGTGCTGGCCAAGTCGGCCGGTTCGCTGTTCATCCGCTCCTACGAGCGGGGCGAGCGGGTGCATCTGGCGATGCTCAGCCGCGGCTACGCCGGCAGCATGCCGCCCGCTCTCGGCGCGGGTCCCGCCGCGCGCGCGGAGTGGGCCCGCTCGGCCGCGCTGCCGATGACCGCCCTCGCGATCTGCCTCCTGGGATGGGTGCTGTGACTTCCTCCACCGACCCGAACGCCGACCCGAGCGCCGGGACGGCCGCCGGCCCGAGCGCCGCGGCGGCCGCCGACGGCGCGGCGCCGGTGCCCTCGCTCCAGGTGAGCGGCCTGGCCTACGCCTACCCCGACGGCCACCAGGCGCTGTTCGGCGTCGATCTGAGCGTCCCGCGCGGGCAGCGGGTCGCGCTGCTGGGCCCCAACGGCGCGGGCAAGACCACGCTGGTACTGCATCTGAACGGCATCCTGACGCCCGGCGCCGGTTCGGTCACCGTGGCCGGGCTGCGCGCCGAACGCGCCCATCTGGCGGAGATCCGGCGCCGGGTCGGCATCGTCTTCCAGGACCCGGACGACCAGCTCTTCATGCCGACGGTCCGCGAGGACGTGGCCTTCGGCCCGGCCGCCGCGGGACTGCGCGGCGCCGAACTGGAGGCCAGGGTGCAGGAGGCGCTGGAGCGCGTCGGGATGGCCGAGCACGCCCACCGGGCGCCGCACCACCTCTCGTTCGGCCAGCGGCGCCGCGTCGCGGTCGCCACCGTGCTGGCCGGCCGTCCGGAGATCCTGGTGCTGGACGAGCCGTCCTCCAACCTCGACCCGGCGGCCCGCCGCGAGCTGGCCGACCTGATCCGCTCGCTGGACCTGACGGTGCTGATGGTCACCCACGACCTGCCCTACGCGCTGGAGCTGTGCCCCCGCTCGGTGGTGCTCAGCGACGGGGTACTGGTGGCCGACGGCACCACTCAGGAGCTGCTCTCCGACGCCGAGCTGATGCGCGCCCATCGCCTCGAACTCCCCTTCGGCTTCGACCCGCGCTCGGTGACGGCGCCGGTCGCCTGAGCGGTCCCGCGCCGCCCGCCCGACCGCCCCGGGCCCCCCGGGGCGGGCCGCACCGCCGAGGCCGCCCCCGGCGCACGGCACCGTGCGGCGCGTAGGACCATGGGGGGCGCGGCGCCACAAAAGCGCCCCCAGGCGACAGGAGCGAAGGAAACGTGGCAGAGGTCGTTCACACAGCGGTGGCCGAGCACGGCGCGGAGGTGGCGGTGCACGGCACGGTGGCGGACGGGTACGAGCCCGTCCGGGACGCCTTCGTACGCAACTTCGAGCGGCGCGGCGAACGCGGCGCGGCGCTGGCCGTGCACCGCGAGGGCCGCACGGTCGTCGATCTGTGGGGCGGCAGCACCGATCCGGCCGATCCGGCCGCCGCACCCTGGGAACGGGACACCGCCGTCCTCGTCCGGTCGGCCACCAAGGGGCCGGCGGCGGCCGTCCCGCACCTGCTGCACCAGCGCGGACAGCTCGACCTGGACGCGCCGGTGGGCGCGTACTGGCCGCAGTTCAAGACGGCAGGCAAGGAACGGCTCCTGGTCCGCCACCTGTTGACGCACCGCGCCGGACTGCCCGCGCTCGACACTCCGCTCACCCCGCAGGAGGCGCTGGAGCCGGGCCGTGCGGCGCGCGCGCTCGCCGCGCAGACCCCCGAGTGGGAGCCAGGAGCCGCACACGGCTACCACCCGCACACCTTCGGCTGGCTGCTGGGGGAACTGGTGGCGCGCGCCAGCGGAGGCCGCAGCCTGGGACGCTGGTTCGCCGACGAGGTGGCCGCCCCCCTCGGGCTCGACCTGTGGATCGGGCTGCCCGAGCAGGTGGCGGCCGACAGCCGGGTGGCCCGGGTCGCCGAACAGGAAGCACCCGCGCCGGAGCCGGGCGCGCTGCGCACCCGGCCCAAGCGCGCGGTCACCGCCGCCTACGCCGATCCGGACTCCCTCACCCGCCGCGCCTTCGGCGCCCTGGCTCCGAAGCCGGACGAGAACGACCCGGCCTACCGCGCCGCCGAACTCCCCGCCGCGAACGGCATCGCCACGGCCCGTTCCCTGTCCGCCTTCTACGCGGCGCTGCTGGGCCCGCTGGACGGGGGCGCCGCCGAGCAGCGCTCCCGCGCGGCCCGGCGGGGTCTGTTCACGCCCGCGACGCTGGCCCAGGCCCGCGCCCTGGACGCGGACGGGCCCGACCGGGTGCTGGTGGTCAACACCCGGTTCGGGCTGGGATACATGCTGCACGGATCGGCCTGCCCGCTGCTGGGGCCCGGCTCGTTCGGCCACCCCGGGCGCGGCGGCTCGCTCGGCTTCGCCGATCCGGAGACGGCCACCTCCTTCGGCTACACCACCGGTACCCTGCACCGCTCGGTCACCAGCGATCCCCGTCCGCAGGCCCTGATCCGCGCGCTGCGCACGGTCGTCGCACAGCCGTGACCGGTGGGACGGGCGTGACGGTCATGACCGCCGTGCTCGACGTGCCCGCCCGGACCCCGCCGCGATGACCGTTCCGGCCCGACCACGGTGACCGCCCCGCCCCGGGAGCCCGTCGGCGTCGGCTGACGCGGTTCGTCGGTCCCGGCCACCCGCTGCCGCAGGGCGCGGGGCCGCAGAGCGGTGGGCCCGTCGGCTCACACGAGACCGGCGCCCGGCGCCGGGCCCGTGGTGGCGCGCGCCCCGCGGCAGGTGCCGGAAGCGGCGAGGGCCTGTGCGATGCGGGTCCCCGAGTCGGGGTCGGCCACCAGGAACGCGCAGGTGGGGCCGGAGCCGGAGACCAGCGCCGCCAGCGCGCCCGCGGCCAGCCCGGTCTCCAGGGTCTCGGCCAGCGAGGGGCGCAGCGAGAGCGCGGCCGGCTGGAGATCGTTGCGCAGCGCCCCGGCGAGCGCCGCGGCGTCGCCGGCCCGCAGCGCCGCAAGCAGTTCCTGGGAGACGGCCGGTTCGGGTACGTCGGCGGCCGAGGAGCCCGTCCCGGCGGTCTCCCGCAGCCGGTCGCACTCCCGGTAGACGGCCGGGGTCGACAGCCCGCCGTCCGCGACCGCGAACACCCAGTGGAAGGCGCCGCCGACCTCCAGTGGGGTCAGCACCTCGCCACGCCCCTCCCCGAGCGCGGCGCCGCCCGCGAAGCTGAACGGCACGTCCGAGCCCAGCTCGGCGCAGAGTTCCAGCAGTTCCTCGCGCGGGCTGTCCAGCCCCCACAGCCGGTCGCAGGCCAGCAGGGCGCCCGCGGCGTCCGCGCTGCCGCCCGCCATCCCGCCCGCGACGGGGATGTCCTTGGCGATGTGCAGGTGCACATCGGGGGCCAGCCCGTGCCGTGCGGCCAGCAGCGCCGCCGCGCGAGCCGCCAGATTGGTGCGGTCCTGCGGCACCAGCGCTGCGTCCGGCCCGGAGACGGTGAGCAGCGGCGCGTCGGCGCGGGTGGCGCTGACCGAGTCGTACAGGCCGACGGCAAGGAACACGTTGGCCAGGCCGTGGAAGCCGTCGGGGCGCACTCCGCCGACCGAGAGCTGCACATTGACCTTGGCCGGGACGCGGACCGTGACCGTGTCGGCGCTGCTGGCTGCTGGCTGGGTCACGTGCTGCGCTCCTCGTGCGGGTTCCGGTCGCCGGGGGTTTCGGCGGGCCGCTGCGGTGGGCCGTCGCGGCGCGGGCCGTGCGCGGCGACGGCGGCGAACTCGGCGACGGTCAGCGACTCGCCGCGCGCCTGCGGGGACACTCCGGCCGCGCGGAGCGCCTCCTCGGCGGCGGCGCCGGAGCCCGCCCATCCGGAGAGCGCGGCCCGCAGCGTCTTGCGGCGCTGGGCGAACGCCGCGTCCACCACGGCGAACACCTCCGCGCGCGGTACGCCGGTCGTCGGCGGGTGCGGGCGCCGCACCAGCGAGACCAGCCCGGAGTCGACGTTGGGCGCGGGCCAGAAGACGTTCCGACCGATCGCCCCGGCCCGCTTGACCTCGCAGTACCAGGCGGCCTTGACCGACGGTACGCCGTACACCTTCGAGCCGGGCGGCGCGGCGAGCCGGTCGGCGACTTCCGCCTGCACCATCACCAGGGTCCGCTCGATGCTCGGGAAAGCGGCCAGCAGGTGCAGCAGGACCGGGACGGCCACGTTGTAGGGGAGGTTGGCCACCAGCGCGGTCGGGGCCGGGCCGGGCAGTTCCTCGATCCGCAGCGCGTCCTCGTGCACCAGGCGGAAGTCCGCGGTCCGCTCGGGCAGCCGGGTCCGCACGGTCGTGGGCAGCGCCGCGGCCAGCGCGTCGTCGATCTCCACGGCGGTCACCGCCGCCGCCGTCTCCAGCAGCGCCAGGGTGAGCGAGCCGAGCCCGGGCCCGATCTCCAGCACGACGTCGTCCGCGCGGACCCCGGCGGTGCGCACGATGCGGCGCACCGTGTTCGGGTCGATGACGAAGTTCTGCCCGCGCTGCTTGGTGGGCCGTACCCCGAGGGTCTCCGCCAGTTCCCGCACTTCTGCGGGGCCGAGCAGCACCCCGCTGCCGGAGGCGTCGGGCGTGGTGGACGGGTCGGAAGGGGCAGCGCTCACCGCGCCAGTTTACGGCCGTGCGGGATGCGCCGGGCCGCCGGGCGGTGCCGCGGCCCGCGGCGGGCGGGCGCGGGCGGGCGCGGGCAGCCGCGGGCTCAGCAGCCGAAGGCGCGGGCCGTGTTCGCGGCCGGTGAGGGTGCCGTCGCTCCGGGAGCGCCGCTATTCGGGGAAGACCGTTCCCAGCAGTCGGTACAGCTCCGCGCGGTCCTCGCCCGAGAGCTTGTCCAGCGCCTGCTGGGTGCGGTGCATCGTCTCGCGGACGGTGTCGATGGTCCGCTCGCCCTCTTCCGTGAGGACGACGTTCTTGACCCGCCGGTCCTCGGGGTTCACCTCCCGCCGCACGAGCGCCCGCTTCTCCAGGCGGTCCACGATGCCCGTGATGTTGGATGCGTCACAGGCCAGGCTCGCGGCCAGGGAGCGCATCGGGGCGGGGGAGCGGCGCAGCGCACCCAGTGTCTTGGCCTGGCTGGCGGTGAGGTCCGACGCGGCGGCCGCGGCCGTGAAGTCGGCGACGTGCGCGCTGAGTACGTGCGCGAGCAACTCGATGAGCTGGGTCTTGGTGGGGTGCGCGGGACCGGGTCCGGGGGCACCTGTGGCGTCCGGCATGTGGCCACACTACTCCGCAAAGCTTGACTATCTCAATTGCCTGAGGCTACCTTCGCACTTACTTGAATTTCTCAAGCATGTAGTTAATCAAGCACCCCTCTCCATGTACAGGTACCGGCCTCACCCCTGGGAACACCCATGACCTCCACATCCTCTCCGCCACCCGCGCGCCCCTCGGGCGGATTCGGGCTCATCCTCGTCCTGGGCCTCGCCGCCATGGTCGTTTCGATGATGCAGACGCTGGTGGTGCCCATCCTCGGCGTCATCCAGAGCGATCTCGGCACCAGCACCGCCGGTGTCAGCTGGGTCACCACCGCCACCCTCCTCTCCGCCGCCGTCTTCACCCCGCTGCTCGGCCGCTTCGGTGACCAGCACGGCAAGAAGCCGACCCTCGTAGGCGTCCTGGTGCTGCTGGTCGCGGGCTCCGTGCTGGCCGCGACGACCGAATCGCTGACCTTGCTGATCGTGGCGCGCGTGATGCAGGGCGCGGCCACCGCCATCTTCCCGCTCGCGCTGTCCGTGCTCCGCGAGGAGGTCCCGCACGAGCGGCTGCACACCGCGATGGCCCTGGTCAGTGGAACGCTCGCGTTCGGCAGCGGCCTGGCGCTGGTCGGTGCGGGCCTGCTGACGCAGGGTGCGCACCCCGACTACCACCGCGTCTTCTGGCTGGCCTGCGGACTCGCCGTGCTCGCCCTGGTCGGGGTTCTGCTCGTCGTGCCCACCTCGCGGCACCGGACCGGCGGACGTACCGACTGGCTCGGTGCCGTCGCCCTCGCCGCGATGCTGGTGCTCCTGCTGCTGCCCATCTCCCAGGGGCACGAGTGGGGCTGGACCTCCGGCCGTACGCTCGGGCTGTTCGCGGGCTCCGCCGTGACCGGCGGGCTGTGGGTCCTGATCGAACGCCGGGTCCGCGAGCCCATGGTCGACATGCGGATGTTCGTCCACCCGCCGGTGCTCTTCACCAACATCGCCGGACTGCTGGTCGGCTTCGCGATGTTCGCGCAGTTCCTCGGGGTGTCGTACCTGGTGCAGATGCCCGAGGAGCTGACCGGGTACGGCTTCGGGGCCTCCGTGCTCCGCGCCTCCGTCGAGTACCTGCTGCCCACCACACTCGTCTCGCTCGTCGCCGCCCAGTTCGGCGGCATGCTGGTGAGCCGGATCGGGGCGCGGCTCACCCTCGTCGCGGGTGCCGCGTTCGGCGTCACCGGCTTCACCTGGCTGATCCTCCAGCACGACAGCACCCCTGCCGTCATTGTCGCGGGGATGGTCGTCGGCGTCGCCATCAGCTTCGGCTACGCGGCGATGCCCGCCCTCATCGCGGCAGGCGTCCCGCACCACCAGAGCGGCATCGCGAACGGCATCAACTCCATCTCCCGGTCCGTCGGCAGCGCCGTCGCCAGCGCGGTCATCACCTCCCTGCTCGCCTCGAAGACCATCCAGCACCTGCCGGCCGGGACGCCCCCGCTGCCTGAGGAGAGCCAGTTCACGCTGAGCTTCGCGCTCGCCGGGGGAGCGTTCCTCCTCGTGGCGGTCGTCGCCCTGGTCGGGCTGGCGGCACGCCGCACGAGCGCGCAGGACGCCCACAGCGTCTCCGGCGCGGACGCCGTGAGCGTGCCGGAGCCGGGCGCCGTGAGCGTGCCGGAGCCGGGCGCCGTGAGCGTGCCGGAGCCGGACGCCGTGAGCGTGCCGGAAACGGACGCCGGGCGACCGCTGGCCCGCTGACGAGGCCCGATGCGGCCTTTGGCAACCCCACTCACCACACCGGAGGACATGACATGACTCATCAGGAAACCGACCGTGCCGCCCACAGCCTTTCGCGTCCGTTCGGGGTGCGCGGACTCCACGTGCCCAACCGGATCGTGATGGCTCCCATGACCCGGCAGTTCTCCCCGGGCGGGGTCCCGGGGCCCGATGTGGCGCAGTACTACGCCCGACGGGCCGCCGCCGGCGTCGGGCTGATCGTCACGGAGGGCACGTACGTGGACCACGCCTCCGCGGGCACCAGCGACGAGGTGCCGCGGTTCCACGGCGACGACGCGCTCGCCGGCTGGTCGGACGTGGTGGAAGCCGTGCACCGGGCGGGCGGAAAGATCATGCCGCAGCTGTGGCACGTGGGCGTCACCCGGACCCCGGGCGCTCCTCCCGTGCCGGACGCCGAGCCGATGAGCCCTTCGGGGCTGTCCCTGCAGGGCGAGCCCAAGGGCCGCGCCATGACGCAGCAGGACCTCGACGATGTCGTCGCCGCGTTCGCCACCGCCGCGGCGGACGCCGAGCGCCTCGGGTTCGACGGCGTGGAACTGCACGGCGCCCACGGCTATCTCATCGACCAGTTCCTCTGGTCCTCCACCAACCGCCGCACCGACGCCTACGGGGGCGACATCGCCTCGCGGACCCGCTTCGCCGCCGAGATCGTGGCCGCGTGCCGCAGCGCGGTGTCCGACTCCTTCCCCCTCTTCTTCCGGCTGTCCCAGTGGAAGATGGACAACTACGAGGCCAGGCTGGCCGGAACGGCCGCGGAGCTGGACACGCTGCTCACTCCGCTGGTCGCGGCCGGAGTCGACGCCTTCCACGCGTCCACTCGCCGCTACTGGCTGCCGGAGTTCGACGGCTCCGACCTCAACTTCGCCGGATGGGTGAAGAAGATCAGCGGCAGGCCGACCGTCACGGTCGGCTCGGTCGGCCTGGACAGCGACTTCTTCAACATCTTCCGGGGCAAGAGCTCCGGCGCGACCGGCATCGATCAACTCCTCGACCGTATGGAGCGGGACGAGTTCGACCTCGTAGCGGTCGGCCGTGCGCTCCTCGCCGATCCCGAGTGGGCCGTCAAGACCCTGACCGGAAAGGCCGCGGACATCACCTCTCCCAGCGGGGAGGCGCTCAAGACGCTGTACTGAGAGTCGGCCGGGACGCCGCGCCGAGGGCCGCGGGGGAGCGACGCCGGGGGGTGACCCGTCCCGTGCGATCCGCTCGCGCAGGGGCGGCCCCCGGCGCCGTCGAGGCGGCCCGCCCGGCGGCCCGGGTGCACCGCTCGTGCCCCGGGGCTCAGTAGCCGAAGGCGCGGGCCGTGTTCGCGGCCACGTGGCGGGCCAGTCGCTCCTCGTCCAGTTCCTTGGTCCGCGCCATGGCGCGGAGCGTCACCGGGATGAGGTAGGGCGCGTTGGGGCGGCCGCGGTAGGGCGCGGGGGTCAGGAACGGCGCGTCCGTCTCGACCAGCAGCAGTTCGGGCGGCACCACCGCGAGGGCGTCGCGCAGCGGCTGGGCGTTCTTGAAGGTGATGTTCCCGGCGAAGGACATGAACCAGCCCCTGGCGGCGCACAGCTTCGCCATCTCCGCGTCCCCGGAGAAGCAGTGGAAGACGGTCCGCTCGGGGGCGCCCTCCTCCTCCAGGATGCGCAGCACGTCCGCGTGCGCCTCGCGGTCGTGGATGACCAGCGCCTTGTCCAGCCGCTTGGCGAGTTCGATGTGGGCGCGGAACGAGCGCTGCTGGGCGGCGACGCCCTCCGGGCCGGTGCGGAAGTAGTCCAGGCCGGTCTCGCCGACCGCCAGCACCTGGGGGAGCGCGGCGAGCTTCTCGATCCCGGTGAGCGCCTCGTCCAGCGCTTCCTCGCCGCCCTCGGCGCTCAACCGGGGGGCCTCGTTCGGGTGGAGCGCGACGGCGGCCCACACGTTCTGCCATGCGGCGGCCGTCTCGGCGGCCCAGCGGGAGCGCTCCAGGTCGCAGCCGACCTGGACGACAGTGGTGACGCCCACGGCGGCGGCCGCGGTGAGCGCGTCGGCGACGGCCGGCTCCTGCATGTCCAGGTGGGTGTGGGAGTCCGCGACCGGGAACGCGAGCGGCTCGGGCGGCGGCGGTGGCGCCTGTGCCGCCCGAGCCTTCGCGGCGTTCGTGGCCGCGGTCCCGGCCGCGGGGTGCGCTGCGTCGTCAGGGGTCGCGGAGGGGGACATACCGGCGATGATAGAACCCGCCGTCCCTCCGGTCCGCACCGAGGCGGAGCCCGGCGGGCGCCCCGGCCCGCGACCCGCGGCGCACGCCCTCAGTGGTGCGGCCGCGCCGCCTCGGCCTTGGAGACCCGCCCCGAGCGCATGATGCGGACCACATGTGCGTCACAAAAGCGGCACGTGGGCTTGGTGAGCGGCGAGGGGACGCGCTTGCCGTCCGCGTAATACACGACCAAGGGCCTGCCGTCGGTGTACTCGAGGTGCTGTATCTCGTAGTCCTGCTCCCACCCGTGCCCGCACTTCATGCAGGCGAACGAGTATGCCTCGTGCACCGTCTCCCGCGGCTGGTCGGCCGGGTCCGGGCGGTTGCCGCTCTCGTGCTTCATGGCAGCTCCTTCCTTCGGGCGGATACGCCCACAGCCAGTGCACTCCTCGCGACCGCCGTCCGAAAGGCGGGACCGGGGGTCCTTTCTCTTCGTTTGTGGAGATTTTGGCCGGGCGTCAAGGTGAAGGGCTTCCATGGGCATTTCCTTTGCGTATCCGCAAAAGTCCTTTACTCATATTTACCGCTCAATCGCGGATTCCCGTGCTCACCCGCGCGCCCAGCCCGGCTCCGGCCGCGCTCATCGACAATTCGGCGCCCTTTTGCACGCCCGGCGCGCGTGCCTCCGCGCCCCGGCGCGCTCCCCGATGCTGCCCGGCCGACGCGGTCGCCGCACCACCCGATGCGGGCCGACGCGCGGGCCCGCCGCCCGTCCGGGCGGGCCGGAGCCGCCGACTCGCCCGGCGCCGTGTCCCGCCCGGCGCCGTGTCCGCCTCCGCCGCTCGCCCCCGCCGTGGCAGGGGCGAGCCGTCCGCGCGCTATCCGCGCGGTCCGGCGTTCTTCGCGGCGACCACCGCGTCGAAGACCTCCCGCTTGGGCACCCCGGCGCCGCGGGCCACCTCCGCGATGGCCTCCTTGCGCGGCTGGCCCGCGGCCTCGCGCTCCGCGACCCGGCGCGCCAGCTCCGCCGCGTCCGCCTCGCCCGCCGCGGGCGGCTCGGCCCCCCGGACCACGATCGTGATCTCCCCGCGCACACCCTCCGCGGCCCACTCGGCCAGCTCCGCCAGGGGGCCGCGCCGCACCTGCTCGTAGGTCTTGGTCAGCTCCCGGCACACCGCGGCCTCCCGCTCCGCGCCGAACACCTCGGCCATGGCGGTGAGCGTGGCCTGCAGCCGGTGCGGCGCCTCGAAGTACACCAGGGTGCGGCGCTCCTCGGCCGCCTCGCGCAGCCTGCCGCGCCGCTCGCCGGGCTTGCGGGGCAGGAACCCCTCGAAACAGAACCGGTCCACCGGCAGCCCCGAGACCGCCAGCGCCGTCAGCACCGCGGAGGGGCCGGGGACGGCGGTCACCCGCACCCCGTGCTGCACGGCCGCGGCCACCAGCCGGTAGCCCGGGTCGGACACCGAGGGCATCCCCGCGTCGGTCACCAGCACCACCCGGGCGCCGCCCGCCAGCGCCTCGGCCAGCTCCGGCGTGCGGGCGGCCTCGTTGCCCTCGAAGTAGGAGACGATCCGCCCGCCCGGCGCCACCCCGAGCGCCTGGGTCAGCCTGCGCAGCCGCCGGGTGTCCTCGGCGGCGACGATGTCGGCGGCGGTCAGCTCGGCCGCGAGGCGCGGCGGGGCGTCGGAAGGGTCGCCGATGGGGGTCCCGGCGAGGACGAGCGTTCCAGTCACCCGTCCATCCTCGCAGCGTCACCCGTCCGATCCCGCAGCGGTGACGCGGCGGCACATGCCGTCCCCGCGGTCCCTACGATGGCCCGCGTGACGACCAGTGACACCGTGGGGGACGCCGACCGCAGGCAGGACGGGCCCGGCAGCCCGGGCTGCGAGGGCAGCGCCGGGGAGGAGGACGGCCCGCCGCCGCTCCCCCGGTGGCAGACGCGGCTGCGCCGCTTCGGCTACGCGGCCCGGCTCCGCGCCGGTGTCCGCGAACGCCTCACCCCGCCGTTCCCGGCGCCGGATCCGCGGCTGGGCGCGGTCTTCGGGCTGGGCCCCGAGGTGTCGCTGCGGCTGGCGCGCTGCGCGGCCTGGGGCGGGCCGCTGCTGGTCGCGCTCCTCGCGGGAGCCCTGCGGTTCTGGCAGCTCGGCTCGCCGCACGCCGTCATATTCGACGAGACGTACTACGCCAAGGACGCCTGGTCGCTGATCCACCTCGGGTACGAGGGGACCTGGCCGGACAACGCCAACGAGCGCATCCTGGGCGATCCGCAGCGCATCCCGCTCTCTCCGGAGGGCTCCTACGTCGTCCACCCGACCGTCGGGAAGTGGGTGATCGGGCTCGGCGAGGCCGTCTTCGGGCTCGACCCGTTCGGCTGGCGGTTCATGACGGCGCTGCTGGGCACCCTCTCGGTGCTGATGCTGTGCCGCATCGGGCGCCGGCTGTTCCGCTCCACGGCGCTGGGCTGCCTGGCGGGCGCCCTGATGGCCGTGGACGGGCTGCACTTCGTGATGAGCCGGGTCGCGCTGCTGGACCTGGTGGTGATGTTCTGGGTGCTGGCCGCGTTCGGCTGCCTGCTCGTCGACCGCGACAGGTCCAGGGAGCGGCTCGCGGCCCGGTTGCCGCGGGCCGGTACCGACGCGGGCGTCGGCGGCGGCGCTCCGCTGCCCGACGCGGTCGTGGGGGATCGGACGCGACTGGGCTGGCGGCCGTGGCGGCTGGCGGCCGGAGTGTGTCTGGGGCTGGCCTGCGCCACCAAGTGGAACGGCCTGTACGTGCTGGCCGCGTTCGGGCTGCTGACCGTTCTGTGGGATGTGGGGGCGCGCCGTACCGCGGGCGCCTCCCGCCCGGTGCCGGCGATGCTCGCCAGGGACGCGGGGCCCGCTTTCCTCTCCCTGCCCTGCGTCGCGGTGGCCACCTACGTCGCCTCCTGGACGGGCTGGTTCGCCACCTCCGGGGGCTACTTCCGGAACTGGGCGGACGAGCAGGGCGCGGCCGGTCCGTGGGGCTGGCTGCCGGGACCGCTGCGCAGTCTGTGGCACTACGAGAGCGAGGTCTACGACTTCCACGTCAACCTCACCTCCGGGCACACCTACCAGTCGAACCCCTGGAGCTGGCTGGTCCTGGGCCGTCCCGTCTCCTACTTCTACGAGTCGCCCAAGGCGGGCTCCGACGGCTGCACCGACAAGGCCGAGGGCTGCGCCCGCGAAGTCCTGGCGTTGGGCACCCCGGTGCTGTGGTGGGCCGCCTGCGCTGCGCTCCTGTACGTCGGCTACCGCTGGCTGCTGCGCCGCGACTGGCGGGCGGGCGCGATCCTGTGCGGCGTCGCCGCCGGCTACCTGCCCTGGTTCCTCTACCAGGAGCGCACCATCTTCCTGTTCTACGCCGTGGTGTTCCTCCCCTTCCTGTGCCTCGGCCTGGCGATGGCGGCCGGGGCGCTGACCGGGCCGCCGGGTACGGACGACAGACGGCGCACCCTGGGCGTGGTCGGGGTGGGCGTGGTCGGGCTGCTGATCGTGTGGAACTTCGTCTACTTCTGGCCCATCTACACCGGGCAGACGATTCCGCTGGGCGAGTGGCGGCACCGGATGTGGCTGGACTCCTGGATCTGACCTGAAGTGTGCGTTTTCCGACCGGAAATGCCTGCCGAGTGAACTGGCAGATCACGAAAACGCTCAGCGAAGATCGCGATTCGGACACAGGGCCGTGATACGGAACCGATCGCCCCGCGCTGCTCGTCTGCCCCAGGGGCCGCGGCAGCGCGGCCGCGGGGGGCGGCGGTTCCGTTCCCCGGTCCGGACCGCCGGGAACCGGCGGAATCCGGGCCACACGGGGGAGCAGAACACCGGCAGAAGGGGCTGAACGGGCATACGCGGGCACGTCCTGTCATGGACGTGCTCTAGGGTGCCTCGCGTCAGGACTTCGGCCGGCAGACCGGGCCAAGGCGGGTGGAGGGGCAGAACGCGGATGCGCGACACACAGAAGATGGCCGTGATCGGCGGGGTCGCCGCCGCCGTCGTCGGGCTCGCCGGCGTCGG
The DNA here is from genome assembly GCF_042869575.1 of Streptomyces sp. NPDC006925. NCBI lineage: Bacteria > Bacillati > Actinomycetota > Actinomycetes > Kitasatosporales > Streptomycetaceae > Streptomyces > Streptomyces sp. NPDC006925. The sequence goes on along the minus strand of NZ_JBIAGB010000025.1, from coordinate 59,920 downwards.
TGTCTACGCCCTCGTCGGCAGCGATGGGGAGGAGGCCCAGAACACCGTCGCCGCGGACAGCAAGGCGGCCGAGGCCAAGAAGGGCCCGCTCAGTGCGGCCGAAGTGCGCACCGCCGCCAAGGACTTTCTGGGCGCCTGGGCCGAGGGCGACGCCAAGAAGGCCGCCGCGCTGACCGACGACTCCGCAGCGGCCGCCAAGGCCCTCGGCGCCTTCCGCAGCAAGGCCCACATCTCCAAGGTCACGGCCACCCCCGAGGCGGCCGACGGCGAGAAGGTGCCCTTCGACGTCACCGCGCGGGTCGCCTACGGCAAGAAGGACGCCGCCTGGAAGTACGACTCGGCACTGAAGATCGTCCGGGCCGCGAAGACCGGCGAGCCCGTGGTCGAGTGGAAGCCGTCCGTGCTGCACCCCAAGCTCAAGGACGGCCGGGCCATCGTCACCGACGAGTCGGGCACCCCGCCCGTCACCGCCGTGGACCGGGACGGCTCGCCGCTCAGCGCCGACGACCACCCGGCCCTCGCCGGGGTGATCCGCGACATCGGCAAGCGCTACGGCGACAAGACCGAGGGCTCCCCGGGCGTGCAGACGCGCATCGTCGACGCCAAGGGCAAGACCGACACCGTGCTGCGCCAGCTCTCCGAGCCCACGCCCGGAAAGCTGAAGACGACCATCGACGCCGGGGCGCAGCGCGCGGCCGAGGCCGCCGTCAAGGGCAAGAAGAAGGCCTCCGTGGTCGCCGTCAAGCCCAGCACCGGCGAGATCCTGGCCATCGCCAACTCCCCCGCCAAGGGCTTCAACAGCGCACTGCAGGGCTCGCTGGCCCCCGGCTCCACCATGAAGGTCGTCTCCAGCGCCATGCTGCTCGACAAGGGCCTCGCCTCGCCCGGCAAGACCCACCCGTGCCCCAAGAACTTCACGTACGGCGGCTGGAAGTTCCACAACGACGACAACTTCGAGATCAAGCACGGCACCTTCGCGCAGAGCTTCGCCCGCTCCTGCAACACCGCCTTCATCAGCCAGGCGCCCGAGCTGAAGGACGACGACCTCACCAAGGAGGCCCGGGACGTCTTCGGCATCGGCCTCAACTGGAAGACCGGCACCACCACCTTCGACGGCCGCGTCCCGGTCCAGTCCGACGCCCAGATGGCCGCCTCGCTCATGGGCCAGGGTGGCGTGCGGATGAACCCGCTCAACATGGCGTCCGTCTCCGCCACCGTGCAGAACGGCACCTTCCGGCAGCCGTACGTCGTGCCCCCGTCGGTCGACGACCGCACCCTCGCCAAGGCGCCGCGCACCATGAAGCCCGGCGTGCAGAAGGACCTCAAGTCGCTGATGAACGTCACCGCCACCGGCGGCACCGCGGCCCAGCCGATGTCCGGGATGAGCGGGGACTTCGGAGCGAAGACCGGCTCCGCCGAGGTCGACGGGCAGAAGAAGCCGAACGCCTGGTTCACCGCCTACTCCGGTGACGCCGCCGCGGCCGCCGTCGTGCCCGCCTCCGGGCACGGCAACGAGAACGCCGGCCCGATCGTGCGCAAGGTGCTGGACGCCGCCCGCGGCTGAGGCCGCGCGTCCGCCCCGGCCGGTACGGCACCGTCGTACCGGCCGGCGGGGCACGCCGACGGCCGGTACGACCCGTCATCGCCGACGCCCGGGCCCGTGCGGCACTGCCGTCGCCGGCCCGGACCCCGGTAAAAGCGCTGATCAACGCGGCGGTAGCGTCCTGTGCATGACGCATCGACTCCGTGACCGCGCCGCCCGCGGCAGCGCAGGGTGACCCCGATAGTCGTCGCCGCGGTGCTGGCCGCGGCGCTCACCCACGCCACCTGGAACGCGCTGGCGCACGGCATCCGCGACCAGGTGCTCGCCTTCACCCTGGTCGGCAGCGGCGGCGCGCTGTGCGGCGCCGCGCTGGCCTGCTTCGCCCCGCTCCCGGCCGCCGGGGCCTGGCCGCCGCTGCTGTTCTCGGCGGCGCTGCACGTCGTCTACCAGGCGCTGCTGATGCGCTCCTTCCGGATGGGCGAGTTCGGGCAGATGTACCCCATCGCGCGGGGCACGGCGCCGCTGGTGGTGACGGTGCTGGCGGCCGTCTTCGTGCACGAGATGCCCGACGGGTGGCAGCTCGCGGGGGTGCTGCTGGCCTCCGCCGGACTGGTCGGGGTGGCGCTGTGGGGACTGCGCGGCGCGGGGCGCTCTCCGCACGCGGGGTCCGGCTCGGCCGCCGACTCCGGCGGAGCGGCTTCCGACTCCGGCGACGCGGTCTCCGGCTCCGGCGATGCCGTCTCCGGCTCCGGCGGCGTGCCCTCCGGCTCCGGCTCGGGTACCGGTCCGCAGTGGCCCGCGCTGACCGCCGCGGTGTGCACGGGCCTGGCCATCGCGTCGTACACCGTCGTGGACGGGGTGGGCGTGCGGGCCGCGGGCAGCCCGCTGGGCTACATCGCCTGGCTGATGCTGCTGGAGGGGCTGGCGATCCCGGTCTGGGCCCTGCTCACCCGCCGTCGCGCCCTGGCCGCGGAGCTGCGCCCGGTGGCCCTGCGCGGGCTGCTGGGCGGGGCGCTGTCGGTGCTGGCCTACGGGCTGGTGCTGTGGGCGCAGACCCGGGCACCGCTGGCACCGGTGGCGGCGCTGCGGGAGTCCTCGATCATCGCCGGAGCCGCGATAGGCGCTCTCTTCTTCAAGGAGCGGTTCGGCTGGCCCAGGACCGCCGCGAGCGTGCTGATGGTGGGTGGCATAGCGCTGATGCTGCACGGCACCTGAGCCTCCCGGGGGACGTCGCGCGGGTCCGTACCCGGCGGTCCGCCCGCGGGGGACCCGGCCGCTGGCCGACGGCTGCCGGGGCAGAGCTACCCTGGGGGTCGGCCCCCAACAGGAGAGAGATGGCTGGCAACCGCGTCAACCTCGTCAACATGGAAACCGTCGACAAGGTGCACGGCACCCGCGCCCTCCTCGACACCGTCTCGCTGGGCGTCAACGAGGCGGACAAGATCGGAGTCGTGGGCCGCAACGGCGACGGCAAGACCACTCTGATCAAGGTGCTGGCCCGCGAGGAGGAACCGGACGCGGGCCGGGTCACCCATGCGGGAGGGCTGCGTGTCGGCGTGCTGACGCAGCACGACTCCCTCGATCCGCAGGCCACTGTCCGGCACGAGGTGGTCGGCGACCTCGCCGACCACGAGTGGGCGGGCGTCCCGCGCATCCGCGACGTGCTCACCGGGCTGTTCGGCGGCCTGGACCTGCCCGGCTTCCCGCAGGGCCTGGACACCGTGATCGGCCCGCTCTCCGGCGGCGAGCGCCGCCGGATCGCGCTCGCCAAGCTGCTCATCGCCGAGCAGGACCTGATCGTGCTGGACGAGCCGACCAACCACCTCGACGTGGAGGGCATCTCCTGGCTCGCCGGGCATCTGCGTGCCCGCCGCTCCGCGCTGGTGTGCGTCACCCACGACCGCTGGTTCCTCGACCAGGTCGCCACCCGCATGTGGGACGTGCAGCGCGGTGCGGTGCACGAGTACGAGGGCGGCTACTCCGACTACGTCTTCGCCCGCGCCGAGCGGGAGCGCATCGCCGCGCAGGAGGAGTCCAAGCGGCAGAACCTGATGCGCAAGGAGCTGGCCTGGCTGCGACGCGGCGCCCCGGCCCGCACCAGCAAGCCGCGCTTCCGGATCGAGGCGGCGAACGCGCTGATCGAGGGCGAGCCGCCGCCCCGGGACAGCCAGGAGCTGATGCGCTTCGCGAACTCCCGGCTGGGCAAGTCCGTCTTCGACCTGGAGGGCGTCAGCGTGCAGGCCGGGCCGAAGCTCTTGCTCAAACAGCTCACCTGGCAACTGGGCCCCGGCGACCGGATCGGCCTGGTGGGCGTCAACGGCGCGGGCAAGACCTCGCTGCTGCGCGCCCTGGCCGACACCGCCGCCACCGGAGGCGAACAGCCCTCACCGCTGGTGACCGAGGGGCGGATCAAGGTCGGCAGGACGGTGAAGCTGGCCTACCTCTCCCAGGAGGTCGCCGAACTGGACCCGGCACTGCGGGTCCTGGAGGCCGTGGAAGCCGTCCGCTCCCGCATCGACCTGGGCAAGGGACGGGAGATGACGGCCTCGCAGCTGTGCGAGCGGTTCGGCTTCGCCAAGGAGAAGCAGTGGACGCCGGTGGGCGACCTCTCCGGCGGTGAACGGCGGCGGCTGCAGATCCTGCGGCTGCTGATGGACGAGCCCAACGTCCTCTTCCTGGACGAGCCGACCAACGACCTGGACATCGAGACCCTCACCCAGCTCGAGGACCTGCTGGACGGCTGGCCGGGCTCGCTGGTGGTCATCTCGCACGACCGGTACTTCGTCGAGCGCACCACCGACCGCGTCTACGCGCTGCTGGGCGACGCCACCTTGCGGATGCTGCCGCGGGGCATCGACGAGTATCTGGAGCGCCGGGCCCGGATGGAGGCCACGGCCGCCGCGTCGGCGCCCGCCGCCGCGCCGGGCCGGTCCGCGGGCGGGCCGGACCGGTCGGCCAAGGAGCCCGCCAAGTCCGCGGCGTTCTCCCGCGCGGCGCACAAGGAGATGCAGCGGATCGAGCGACAACTGGAGAAGACCGAGCAGCGCGAGGCGGCCCTGCACGCCGAAATGGCCGAGCACGCGACCGACTTCGAGCGGGTGGCGGGGCTGGACGGCGAGCTGCGCGAGGTGCGCGAGAAGCGCGAGGAGTTGGAGATGCGCTGGCTGGAACTGGCCGATACCGAGGGTGCATGACAACCCTTTCGGGGGTGGTGGTAGAAAGGGGCGCCCTGCTCCTTCCTGAGGAACTGCGATGACACAGCCGCCGCCCCCACCGCCAGGTCAGCCTCCCCAGGGTGGCTGGAATCCACCCGCGCAGCCGCCCCCACCGCAGGCACCCCCACAGCAGCACGTGTCACCGCAGCAGGTCCCGCAGCAGCCGTCGGCACCGCAGCAGCCGCCGGCACCTCCCGCCGCGCCGCCCGCGTCGCCGCCGTCCGGACCGGGCTTCGGCCAGGCGCCGTACGGCGGTCACCCGGCCGGCCCGCAGCAACCGCCCCCGCCACCGGGGGCCGGCGGACCGTTCGCGCCGCGCGGCCGCAGCCCCAAGGCGGTCCGCATCCTCGCGGCGGTGATCGCCGTGGTGCTGGTCGCGGGCGGCATATGGCTGTTCTCCCTCGGCGGCGAGGACGACAAGGGCGGCGGGGGCTCCCAGGCGGGCGTCCCGGGCGGCAGCCACGCGAAGCAGCTCTTCTCTCTCGAACAGCCGAACACGCACGTCAAGGACGCCCAGGGTGCCGACGGGAGTTGGGTCACAGCGAAGATCTACGCCAAGTCCTCGATCAACGCGATCGAGGGATACCGCATGAACGGCAAACGTGCCTGGCGCATCCCGCTGGGCGGCCCGATCTGCGCGGCGTCACCGCACATGACCGACGACCACCGCACGGCCGTCGCCTTCGAGAAGGGGAGCGGCGGCTGCAACGCCGTCGCCGTCTTCGACCTCGACACCGGCAAGAAACTGTGGGATCAGCCCATTCCCATAGGTGACACCATCTTCGGCGGCGGCGACATGAACCTGACCGTCGCCCAGGACACGGTCGCGCTCTCCTGGATCGGCGGCTTCGCCGCCTTCCCGATCGAGGGCGGCGACCCGCTGTGGAAGAGCAAGGAGACCGGGGAGACCTGCGAGCACAGCCGGTACGGCGGCGGTGCCCGGCTGCTGGTGGTCCTGGAGTGCGACGACTCGCTGACGCTCAACCAGCTCGATCCGAAGACCGGCCACTCCACCTGGGACATGCGGCTGCCGCACAACCTGAAGGACGGGCGCGCCGTCCGCGTGGTGGACACCGATCCCATCGTGCTGGTGCTGGGCACCGGGGACGAAACGGAGTCGGAGGTCATGACGATCGACGACAACGGTTCGATCGCCGCCACCTTCAGCCTCGGCGACCGTTACGAACCGGGCTGCGGCATCGGCAATCTGGGCAGTGAGGCGTGCTTCAACGTCGTGGCGACCGAGGACATGGTCTACATCGCGACCAAGGAGCACTCGGGCAAGAGCGACGACTCCCTCTCCCGCACCAACGAGGTCATGGGCTTCGGCTTCCACAGCGGCGAGCCGAAGTGGAAGTCCAGCGCGGGCGAGGGCCGCACGGTGTTCCCCATCGGGACCCAGGACGACAAGGCGATCGCGTACGTGACCCCCACCTACGACAGGGGCGGCCAGGTCGTCAGCGTGTCCCCGGGGAACGGGGAGCAGCACGGGCTGCTGCGGCTGCCGGACGAGACCGCCGAGCAGCAGAGCCGCTTCCGGGTGCCGACGATGAGCAGGAGCGCCCCCGCGCTCTACGTGGACGGCCGGCTCTTCCTGCAACGGAGCCTGCTGTACGGGAAGAACGACACCGATGCCAAGGAGAAGGCTCCGATGGCCATGGGGTTCGGTACCGGACGGTGACGGAACCGGGATCCGGGTCCCGGGAGTCCGGTGGTAGAAAGAATGTCCGCTCAGAAGTCTGCCGATGGTGGGCCATGATGTCCGATTCGCTCGGCCCTACGGGGGTTTGAGGCGCCGGGCGCGCGGTCTGCCCGTACCAAGGGAATGTCATGTCGCAGCCGCCTCCGCCACCGAGCCAGCCGCCGTCCGGGGGCTTCGGCGCACCGCAGGAGCCCCCGCGTGATCCGCAGGGGCAGCCGGCCTACGGCTATCCGCAGCAGCCCGGACAGCCGCCTCAGCAGCCGCCGCAGCCCCCGCAGTCGCCACCGCCGGGCGGCTACGGCTATCCGCAGCAGCCGGGCCCGCCCGGTCCTCCGGGACCGCCGCCGGGTCCGCCCGGACCGCCGCCCGGCCCGCCCGGACCTGCCGGTCCGCCGGCCGACGGCCAGCACGGCGCGCCCACCATGGCCTACGGCCAGCCGGCTGCGCCCTACGGCCAACCCGGCCCCTACGGTCAGCAGCCGCCGCCCGGATACCAGGGGCCCGGGGGGCCCGGCGTACCCGGAGGCCCCGGGGGCGGCAAGAAGAACACCAAGCTCATCGCCCTGATCGCGGCTGCCGTCGCGGTGGTGCTGATCGCCGGTGCGGGCGTGTTCCTGTTCACCCGCGGTGATGACGAGAGCGGGAAGAAGGACGAGTCCAAGGGCAGTTCGCAGAAGTCCAAGGGCAACGGCCTGGAGACCAAGCCCAAGAGCACCAAGGGCGGCGAGCTGTTCAACATCGAGGACCCCAAGGTCAAGGACTACACCAAGGTTCCCGGATCCTGGGCCACGGACAAGGTGTTCGCCAAGGTGTCCGTCAAGGAACTCCTGATCGTGGACCTCAAGACCAACGAGCAGAAGTCCCCCGTCTCGCTGAAGGGCGAGGTGTGCAGCGCCTCGAACGGCATGACGAAGCGCCACGAGGTGGCCATGGTCGTGCGCGAGACGATCTCCAGCAACGCGTCCTGCAACCGGATGGTCGCGGTCGACCTGGACACCGGGAAGATCGTCATGGACGAGAAGATGTCCAGCGCCAAGGACGAGTCGTCCAACGACAACGTGGCCATCAGCGGCGACACCGTGGCCACCGCGTGGATCGGCGGCTCCGCCGCCTACGACATCCCCTCGGGCAAGCAGCTGTGGAAGAGCAAGTCGAGCACCTGCCGCGACGAGGGCTACTCGGGCGGCAAGGAGCTGTACGCGGTCACCGAGTGCGGCAGCTTCTCCAAGCCGCAGATCAGCGTGCAGCGGCTCGACCCGAAGAACAAGGGCAAGGCCACCTGGAAGTTCGACGTGCCCAAGGGCGCGAAGAACGTGCGGATCGCCTCCACCGACCCGCTCGTCCTGGTGGTCGGCGCCGGGAGCGAACTCACCAGCGACGTCATGACGGTCGGTGCGGACAAGAAGCTCAAGGCCCGGATCTCGATCGACGACAACTACGTCCGCCCCTGTGGCGTCGAGGTCGACAGCTGCTACAACATCGCGGTGGGCAAGGACACCGTCTACCTCGCGACGGAGGAGCACAGCGGCAAGGCCGAGTACGGCCGGACGAACGAGATCATGGCGTTCGACTTCGACAGCGGGAACACCAAGTGGAAGGCCGAGGCCGGGGAGAAGCGCAGCTTCGTGCCGATCCGGATGGACGGCCCCAACCTCCTCGCCTACAAGCTGCCGGACTACGACGCGGGCGGCGAGGTCGTCAGCATCGAGCCCGGCAAGGGGAAGCAGACGCTGCTGCTGAAGATGCCGCAGGTCGAGCAGGGCGAGGGCGAGCAGGCGTTCAACATCAGTGCGAGCAGTCTGCGGGAGCCGCTGCGCTTCCAGAACGGCAAGCTCTTCCTGAACTCCTCGACCGTCTCCAAGCCCGACAGCGACTACGACGACCCGTTCGACAAGCTGGCGGCCGGTTTCGGACCGCAGTGAGCCCGCCGGACCCCCGCGCGGCGGCGCAGCCGCGGCGCGGGGCCGGGGAACCGTCTCCGTCCTGATCGCCCCCGACGGCCCCCGACGGCCCGCCACGGCACGCCGTGGCGGGCCGTCGGCCGTTCCGGGGGCCGTCTTCAAGCCCTCCCTCGGGGATTTCAGCCCGTAAGGGGCGCGGAACGCCGAGTGAGCGTGTAGCTTCCCGGGGAACAAGAGACGGGCTGCGCAGGGGGGTGCGGGGCCATCCGTAGCGTGTGTGGGGGGAGCGAGCTTGATGAGCGTGCGGCTCATGGTGGTCGACGACCACCGCCTGCTCGCCGAGGCCCTTGCCTCGGCACTGAAGCTGCGCGGGCACCGCGTGCTCGCAGCGGCCGCGCCCAGCGGTGGCGCGGCCGAACTGGTCATCAGCAGAGCACCGGAGGTGTGCCTGCTGGGCACGGCGACGCCCGCCGAGCCGGGCGTCTTCGATCCGGTGGTGCGGATCAAGAGAGAGAAGCCGCAGATCGCGGTGGTGGTGCTCGGTCCGGTACCGAGCCCGCGCGGGATCGCCTCCGCCTTCGCGGCGGGGGCGTCCGGCTATGTGCGGCACGACGAGCGGATCGAGGGCGTCGAGCGGGCCATGGTCAAGGCGCGGGCCGGTGAGGCGGCCGTCGCGCCGCAGTTGCTCAGCCAGTCCTTCGCCGAGCTGCTCAATCCGGCCGCCGAGCCCGACGACGAGGGGGCCCGGCTGCTGCAGATGCTCACCCCGCGGGAGGTGGAGGTGCTGGTGCGGGTCGCCGAGGGCGAGGACACCCGGCTGATCGCGGCCGGGATGCGGATCGCCCCCAGCACGGCACGCACTCACGTGCAGCGGGTGCTGATGAAGCTGGGGGTCGGTTCGCGCCTGGAGGCGGCCGCGCTCGCCGCCCGCACCGGACTGCTGGAGCGGGTCGGCGGCGCGGGCGGCTGAGCCCGGCGCGCGCCGCGCACGCCGGGTCCAGGTGCAGTCCGCACTCCGGCGGCCGACGGCTCCGGTCTCCGCGGCTCCGGTCGCCGCGGACGGGACCGGGAGCCGCCTACTCCTCGTCCTCCGGCGCCGGCGGCGGGATCGTGGGGCTGAGGCGGAGCCACAGCAGGAAGCCCAGGCCCAGGACCAGCATGGCGAGTCCGGTCCACAGGTTGATGTTGATGTCCTGGGCCTTCTTCAGGTCCTCGTCCGAGGCGAAGACCCCCGCGAGGGTGACGAGCACGCCGTAGACCACGAACAGGCCGCCGATGATGCGCCGTACGTCGAAGAGGCGGGCCGCGGTACGGGAGCGCCGCTCCAGCTCCTCGACGTCGTCGGCCACCTGCCGGGCGGCGGGCTTTTCGGTGCTGTTGTCGTTCATTGCGGTTCAGTGTCCTTCGCGTCGGGGCTCAGAAGGAGAAGGGGATGTAGCAGAGGGCCGCGAGGATCACCGCGCCCCAGCCCAGCAGCGCGGGCCTGCGGTACCACGCGTCGTCGCCCTCGCCGGGCGGCTCCTCCGCGCCGGGCGACCGGGTGCCGTACACCAGCCCCGCGAGCTCCTCGACCGGCTTGGACCGGGTGAACAGCGTGACGACCACCATCACCGCGGCGCCCAGCACGAAGGCGACGATCGAGGAGACGAAGTTGGCGCCCTGGTCGCTGGGGATGTCGATGACGCCGTGCTTGTAGAACCAGAAGTAGTTCACCATCGCGCCGGCGGTGCCGCTCAGCAGGCCCCAGAAACCGGCGGCCGGCGTGGTCTTCTTCCAGAACATGCCGATGATGAACACGACGAACAGCGGCACGTTGAAGAAGGAGAACAGCGTCTGCAGGTAGTTCATGATGTTGCTGAACGAGGAGGCGATGAACGCGGTCCCCATGCCGATCAGCACGCCGACGGCGGTGACCCAGCGGGCCGTCCTGACGTAGTACGCGTCCGGCTGGTCCTTCTTCAGGTACGCGGCCCAGATGTCGTTGGTGAAGACGGTGTTGAAGGAGGAGATGTTGGCCGCCATGCCGGCCATGAACGCCGCCAGCAGACCGGTGACCGCGATGCCCAGCACACCGTTGGGCAGCAGGTCGCGCATCAGCACCGGGATGGCGTCGTTGTACTGCAGCCCGTCCTCGTGCTTGCCCAGGGTCGGCTCCATCACGAGTGCGATCAGGCCGGGTATGACCACGACCGCCGGGATGAAGATCTTGGGGAAGGCGGCGATCAGCGGGGTGCGCTTGGCGGCCGAGAGGTTCTTGGCGGACAGTGCGCGCTGCACCTCGGCGAAGTTGGTCGTCCAGTAGCCGAAGCTCATCACGAAGCCGAGGCCCAGCACGATGGTCAGCCAGTTGGCGCCCAGCGGGTTGGCGGAGCCGATGCCGGTGCCGTCCCAGGCGGTCATGAAGGCGCCGCCCTTCTCGCCGGAGAGGGTGTCGCTGATGCCGCCCCAGCCGCCGACCCGCTTGAGACCCACGACGGTGAGCGGGATCAGCGCGGCGAGGATGACGAAGAACTGCAGCACCTCGGTGTAGATCGCCGAGGAGAGACCGCCGAGCGTGATGTAGGCGAGCACGAAGAAGCCCGCCACCACGATGGAGATCCACAGCTCCCAGCCCAGCAGCGCCTTCAGCACGAGTGCGAGCGCGTAGAGGTTCACGCCCGCGATCAGCACCGAGGAGACGGCGAAGATGATCGAGCTGAGCAGGTGGGAGGAGGGGCCGAATCGGTGCAGCAGGAACTCGGGCACCGAGCGGACCTTGGAGCCGTAGTAGAACGGCATCATCACCAGGCCGAGGAAGACCATGGCCGGGATGGCGCCGATCCAGTACCAGTGCACGGTGTAGACGCCGTACTGGGCGCCGTTGGCGGCCATGCCGAGGATCTCGGTGGCGCCGAGGTTGGCCGCCACGAAGGCGAGGCCGGTGATCCACGCGGGGAGCGACCGGCCGGAGAGGAAGAAGTCGAGACTGGTCTTCACACTGCGCCGGGCGGCGAAGCCGATCCCGAGCACGACGGCGAAGTAGATGCCGAGGAGTGTGTAGTCGAGTCCGTTGGTGGGGAGCCGTAGCCCTTCGGCCAAGTGCAACATGGGTCACTCGCTTCATTGCGCGATCGGAACGCACGTGAACGTACCGCCGAGGTTTCAGTTTTTGAAAGGTCCTGTTGCGGGAGTTTGTTTGATTGTGATGAATGTCGACGGTTGACCTCATCGTTTTGTCTGGTTTCGCCCGTCCTGTTCCCCGCCGTGAGGGGTCGGGATCCGGCGCTGCCCCCTGTTGAAGACTCTGTTGGCTCGTGGTTCCTTGTGTGTGATTATGTTTGAGGTCCAGGAGCGAGGAGCCACCCGGTGAAGAAGACCTCAGGCCGTCTGGCCGACGGCCGCGAGATCGTTTACTACGACCTCCACGACGACGCCGTCCGCACCGCCGCCGACCGGCGCCCGATGCCCGCCATGGAAGCGCACGCGCAGGCCCGGCACGATCCGCTGCTGGACGAATGGGTGGGCGTCACCGCGCACCGCAACGCCCGCACCTACCACCCCCCGGCCGACGAGTGCCCGCTGTGCCCCTCCCGCGACGGGCGGATGAGCGAGATCCCGGAGTCCGACTACGACGTCGCCGTCTTCGAGAACCGCTTCCCCTCCTTCCACGGGGCGCCCGGCCCGCAGCAGGCCCACGGCTCCGCCGGGGTCTTCCGGCAGATGCCGGGCGCCGGCCGCTGCGAGGTCGTCAGCTTCACCTCCGACCACCGCGCCTCCTTCGCCGACCTGGACGAGGAGCAGGCCCGCCTCGTCCTGGACGTGTGGACCGACCGCACCGCCGAGCTGTCCCACGTGCCGGGCGTCGAGCAGGTGTACTGCTTCGAGAATCGCGGCGAGGAGATCGGGGTGACCCTCTCCCACCCGCACGGCCAGATCTACGGCTACCCGTTCACCACCCCGCGGACCGCCCGGATGCTGCGTTCCCTGGCCGCACACGCCGCGGGCCCCGGCGGCAACCTCTTCGAGAGCCTGGTCGCCGCCGAACGCACCGCCGGGGAGCGGATCGTCCTGGAGGGCGAGCACTGGATCGCCTTCGTCCCGCACGCCGCGCGCTGGCCCTACGAGGTGCACCTGCACCCCACCTCCCGGGTGCCCGACCTGCTCGGGCTGAGCGAGCCGGCCCGCGCCGAGTTCCCCGGGATCTACCTGGAACTGCTGCGCCGCTTCGACCGCCTCTTCGGCGAACCCGCGGCCCGCACCCCCTACATCGCCGCCTGGCACCAGGCACCGTTCGGCACCGGCCCGGATGCGGGCCTCGCGAGCCGCGAGGAGTTCGCCCTCCACCTGGAGCTGTTCACCATCCGCCGGGCCCCGGGGAAGCTGAAGTTCCTCGCCGGGTCCGAATCCGGGATGGACGTGTTCATCAACGACGTGCCGCCGGAGGCGGCGGCCGAGCGGCTCCGCGAGGTGGCGTCGTGAAGCGCACAGCGAGAGGTGGTTTCGTGTGCGGTGCACCCGGCGCACCCGGCGCCCGCGTGCGCGCGGAAGCGACCCGAGCAAAGGACAGGCGCAATGGCTAAGTACCTGGTGACCGGCGGGGCCGGATATGTGGGCAGCGTCGTGGCGGCCCACCTGCTGGAGGCGGGGCACACCGTCACCGTCCTGGACGACCTCGACACCGGCTTCGCGCGGGCCGTCCCCGGCGGCGCCGAGTTCGCCGGCGGCGGCCTGGGCGACGCGGCCCGGGTGCTGGACTCCTCCTACGACGGCGTCCTGCACTTCGCCGCGCACTCCCGGGTGGGCGAGTCGGTCGAGCAGCCCGAGAAGTACTGGCGCAACAACGTCGGCGGCACCGTCGAACTGCTGGCCGCCATGCGCGCGGCCGGCGTGCGCACCCTCGTCTTCTCCTCCACCGCCGCCGTCTACGGCGAACCCGAGAGCACCCCGATCACCGAGACCGACCCCGCGGCGCCCACCAGCCCCTACGGCGCGTCCAAGCTGGCCGTCGACCACATGATCGCCGGCGAGTGCCGGGCACACGGCCTGGCCGCGGTCTCGCTGCGCTACTTCAACGTCGCGGGCGCCTACTTCGCCGCCGACGGCACCCCCTACGGCGAGCGCCACGACCCCGAGTCGCATCTGATCCCGCTGGTGCTCCAGGTCGCGCAGGGGCGCCGCCCGGCGATCTCGGTGTACGGCGACGACTACCCCACCCCCGACGGCACCTGCGTGCGCGACTACATCCACGTCGCCGACCTCGCCGACGCGCATCTGCTGGCCCTCGACCGGGCCGCCCCGGGCGAGCACCTGGTCTGCAACCTCGGCAACGGCAGCGGCTTCTCCGTCCGCGAGGTCGTCCAGACCGTCCGCAAGGTCACCGGGCACGAGGTCACCGAGCAGGTCGCGCCGCGCCGCGGCGGCGACCCGGCCGTGCTCGTCGCCTCCGCCGAGCGGGCCCGCCGGGAACTGGGCTGGCAGCCCCGGCGTACCGGGCTGGCGGAGATCGTGTCCGACGCCTGGCGGTTCGCGCGGCACACCGAGCGGGAGCGCGCCCCGGAGGCCACGGCGTGAGCGGTGACACCGGGCAGCACACCCGGGACGTGCGGGACGGGTTCCGGGAGATCTACGGCGCCGCACCCGAGGGCGCCTGGGCGGCACCGGGCCGGGTCAACCTCATCGGCGAACACACGGACTACAACGACGGCTTCGTGATGCCGCTCGCCCTCCCGCACACCGTGCACGCGGCCGCCGCGCGGCGCGACGACGGCGTCCTGCGGCTCCACTCGGCCGATGTGCCCGGCGCCGCCTACCGGCTCCGGCTGGATGAGTTGCGGCCCGGCGCCGACGGTGGCTGGGCCGCCTATCCGGCCGGCGTCGGCTGGGCGCTGCGGGAGGCGGGACTGCCGGTCGGCGGCGCGGACGTGCACCTGACCAGCACCGTGCCGACCGGCGCCGGGCTCTCCTCGTCGGCAGCCCTGGAGGTGGTCACCGGGCTCGCGCTGACCGAGCTGTACGGGCTGGAGCTGTCCCGGCAGCAGTTGGCGCGGCTGTGCCAGCGGGCCGAGAACGACTTCGTGGGCATGCCCTGCGGAATCATGGACCAGACGGCCTCGGCCTGCTGCACCGAGGGCCATGTGCTGCACCTGGACACCCGTGAGCAGGACCGGCGGCAGATACCCTTCGACCTCACCGCCGAGGGGCTGCGGCTGCTCGTCGTCGACACCCGGGTCAAGCACACCCTGGCCGACGGCGCCTACGCGGAACGCCGCCGGGCGTGCGAGGCGGGCGCCGCGGCCCTCGGCGTACGGGCACTGCGCGACATTCCGCACGGGGAACTGGGCGCCGCGCTCGCCCGGCTGCCCGACCCCGGGGTGCGCACCTGCGTCCGGCACGTCGTCACCGAGAACCGGCGGGTCGAGGAGGTGGTCGCGCTGCTGGAACAGGGCGACCCGCGTGCGGTGGGCCCGGTGCTGACCGCCGGACACGCCTCCCTGCGGGACGACTTCCGGGTCTCCTGCGAGGAGCTGGACCTGGTGGTCGACAGCGCGCTCGCGGCCGGAGCGCTCGGCGCCCGGATGACCGGCGGCGGCTTCGGCGGCTCGGCGATCGTCCTGGCCGAGGACTCCCGCAGCGGCGCGGTCGGGGAGGCCGTGACCGCCGCGTTCGAGGCGGCGGGCCATGCGGTGCCGCACCTGTTCGAGGCGGTGCCGAGCGCGGGCGCGCGCCGTCTGTGAGACGGCAGCCCCTCCCGGTCGGAGACGGCAGCCCCTCCCGGTCGGAGACGGCAGCCCCTCCCGGTCGGAGACGGCCGCGCCCGGTCGACCAGCGGGCCGGATCCGCGTGTGCGGCGCGGCCGCACGGATGCGCTCCCCACGCGCCCTGGCGCCCCCAGGGGGATACGAGTACAACGACTTTTGTCAATTGCCTTCCGTTGTCACAGCTCGCCCGTACTCTGAACCTTGTGCACAGCACCGGTGGGGGCCGGTGCTGATCAGGGGGCGAGTCAGCCGGGTACGACGTCCGGGGGCGGGGTAGACAGCGAACACGGCGGCGGCCGTGTCGATGGCGCGTTTTCCCGCGCATGGGCGCCGTGCCCGCACTGCCAGGGGGTTCCATGCAACGTATTCGCGTGCTGGTGGTCGACGACCACCGCATTTTCGCCGAGTCCTTGGCCGCCGCGCTCGCGGCCGAACAGGATGTCGAAGTCGGCGCGGCGGGCAGCGGGCCGGCCGCGCTGCGCCATCTGGAGCGCGGCGCCGCCGAGGGCCGCCGGTTCGACATCCTGCTCGTGGACGCCGATCTGGGCGCACCGCTGAACGGGTCGGCGCAGCCCGGGAACGGAACGCTGCCCGCTCCGGTGCCGATCCCGGCCCAGGCCGGCCCGCTCGGGCCGGGCCCGGCGCGGACCAACGGCGAGAAGCCCGCCTCCGGCGCCCCGCTCGGTGCCCCGGACGAAGCTCCGCCGGTACCGGCCGGCGCCCCGGGCGCCGCCCCCGGTGGCGCCGCGGACCCGCCGTCCCCGGCGGCCACCGTGGGCGGGTTACCCCTGGTGGCACGCGTCCGGGCCGACTACCCGGCGGTGCGCACCGTCGTCCTGGCCGAGCGCGACGACCCCCGGCACGCCGCTGCGGCGCTCCAGGCGGGCGCGGGCGGCTGGGTCGCCAAGGACTGTTCGCTCTCCCGGCTCCTGCAGGTGATCCGGGGCGTCCTCAAGGACGAGACCCACCTGCCGCCCGCCCTCCTCACCGGTGTCCTCCGGGAGTTGACGGCCAGCCGCAAGCACCGCACCGAGAGCGAACGCCTCGTGGAGTCGCTGACCCCGCGCGAGCGCGAGGTGCTGCGGTGCATGGTGGCGGGCCTGGGCCGGAAGGCCGTCGCCGAGCGGCTGTATCTGTCGCCGCACACGGTCCGCACCCATATGCAGAACGTCCTGGGCAAGCTGGGCGTCCACTCCACGCTGCAGGCGGTGGCCCTGGCCCGGCGCGCCGGGGTGGGCCCGGCCGAACTGGAGCCCGTGGGGGCGCGCTGACCCGGCCGCCGCGCCGCCCCGCCCCGCCGGGTATGCGAGTGGCGGGCCGCTGTCGGTGCCCCGCCCTAGGCTGACGTTCGCTCACCCGAGACCGACGGACGGCTGTGGAGGACGGAAGAATGCAGCGGATGACCGAGGCCCAGTGGCGGGCCTTCGTCCTGACCGGCACCCGCACCGGCAAGCTGGCGACCACCCGCAGGGACGGCCGCCCGCATGTCACCCCGGTGTGGTTCCTGCTGGACGACGCGGGCCGGCTGCTGTTCACGGTGGACAGCGCCTCGCTCAAGTACCGCTCCCTGCGCCGGGACCCCCGCTTCTCCCTCTGTGTGGACGACCAGGAGCCGCCGTACAGCTTCGTGATGCTGGAGTGCGTGGCGGCCGAGTTCCTCGACGACCTCGAGATGATGCGCTCCTGGGCCACCCGGCTCGGCAGCCGCTACATGGGCGCCGACCGCGCGGACGAGTACGGCAGGCGCAACGCCGTCCCGGGCGAGTATCTGGTGCGGGCCCGCGTCGAGCGGGCCGTCGCCTTCGCGGGCGTCGCCGACTGAGGGACCGCGGGCGGTGAACCGAGGGGGACGACGGCGGGGCTGCGGGCCTGTGCGCTCCCGGATTGCGGCGCCGGGGCCGACGGGCTGAGCGCCCCGTCACTCACTCCGCGTTCCTGGCGGCGCTCCACCCCCCGTCCACCACCAACTCGGCGCCGGTCACGAAGGACGCGTCCGCCGAGAGCAGGAAGGCGATGGCGGCGGCGACCTCGTCGGGACGCCCGTGCCGGCCGAGTACCGTCTCCCCGGCGGCCTGCCGCCGGTCCTCCTCCTCGACTCCGTCCCAGGCGGGCGTCATGACCGGGCCGGGCAGCACGGAGTTGACCCGCACCCGGGGGCCGAACTCCGCGGCGAGCTGGCGGCCGAGTCCGGTCAGCCCCGCCTTGGCGGCGGCGTACGCGGGTCGTCCGGGCAGTCCGGCGAGGGCCTGCACGGAGGAGGTCAGCACCACCGTGCCGGCCTGTTCTCGCAGGTCCGGGAGGCAGGCGCGCACCCCGAGGAAGGCTCCGGTCAGGTTCACCCCGAGCTGGGCCTCCCACACGGGCACGGAGATCCGGTCGGCGGCGCCCTCGTGCAGCAGCGACGCGTTGCACACGAGCCCGTCCACCGGACCGAAGCCCGCGTGCGCCGTCTCCACGGCGCGCTGCCAGGCCGGTTCGTCCGTGACGTCTCCGAGGACGAACGCGGCCCGCCCGCCGGAGGCCGTGATCTCCCGCGCGGTGCGGTGTGCTCCGGCCTCCTCCTTGTCGAGGAGGACCACTGCCGCTCCCTCGTCGGACAGCCGGTGTGCCGTCGCGGCACCGATGCCGCGGCCGCCTCCGGAGATGACGACCGTACGTCCCTCGAACCGCGCGCCCATGGCCATGCGCGTGATCGTACGGGCCGGGTACCCGCCGGGGTAGGGCGCTCGGGAGTGTGCTCAGCCGGGGATGTTGTCGAACGGAGCCGTCAGCTGCCGCAGCAGCGATGCGAGTTCGCCGCGCTGCAGGGGGGAGAGCTCGACGAGGATGGCGCGCTCCTGGTCGAGCAGTCCGGCCAGGGCGCTGTCGGCCCGGTCCTGCCCCTCGGCGGTGAGCCGGACCAGGACGCCGCGCCGGTCACTGGGGTCGGGCAGCCGTTCGACGAGCCCCTTCTTGGCGAGGCGGTCGATGCGGTTGGTCATCGTGCCCGAAGTGACCAGGGTCTGGGTGAGCAGTTGACCGGGGGAGAGCTGGTAGGGGGTGCCCGCCCGGCGCAGCGCGGTCAGCACGTCGAACTCCCACGGCTCCAGGCCGTGCTCGGAGAAGGCGATGCGCCGGGCGCGATCCAGGTGCCGGGCCAGTCTGCTGACCCGGCTGAGCACCTCGAGCGGCTCAACGTCGAGGTCAGGGCGCTCCCGGCGCCAAGCTGCCACCAAACGGTCGACCTCGTCCTCCATGGGATCAGTGTAGAGGTTGTGTCGACGTGAAGTCTCTTGACGTCAAGATACGGCTGGGGGCACCCTGCTGCCATGTGGGACCCCGAGCAGTATCTCCGGCACGCCGGGCCGCGGCTGCGCCCCGTCCGCGATCTCCTGGCGCAGGTACCCGAGCGGTTGCCGGGGCAGCCACACGCCAGGATCGCCGATCTCGGCTGCGGCCCCGGCGGCCCCAGCCTCCCGCTGGTCGAACGCTGGCCCGAGGCGCACATCACCGGATACGACAACGCTCCCGAGATGCTACGGGAAGCCGGCAGACACACCCGCCCCGGCCGCCTCGACTTCGCCCACGCCGACCTCGCCCACTGGCGCCCCGACCCCGCCGAGCACTTCGGGCTGCTCTTCTCCAACGCGGCCCTCCAGTGGGTGCCCGGACACCAGCACGCCTTCCCCGACTGGCTCGCGGCCCTGCCGTCCGGCGGCACCCTGGCCTTCCAGGTGCCCGGCAACTTCGACGCGCCCAGCCACACCCTGCTGAGCGCACTGCGCAACTCCGCGCGCTGGCGCGACCGGATCGGTGCGCAGCCCCGCTCCGGCTCGGTGCTCACCCCGGCCCGGTACGCGGATCTGCTCGCCCCGCTCGGCCCCGGCGGCTGCGCCGTCGACGCCTGGGAGACCACCTACCTGCACCGGCTGACCGGCACCGATCCGGTGCTCGAATGGACCAAGGGCACCGCCCTCCGTCCCGTGCTCGCCGCGCTGGCCGACGATCCCGCCGCACGGGACGACTTCCTCGCCGAATACGCGGCGGCGCTCCGCCAGGCGTATCCGCGCGGCGCCGACGGGACCACGGCGTTCCCCTTCCGCCGCGTCTTCGTCGTCGCCGTCAAGCGCTGACGGGGACACAGCTCCGTCAAGCGCACGACGGGGACGCAGCGCCGTCAAGCGCCGACGGGGGCCGCGTCCACCGATTCCGGGCCGGTGCCGCGGCGGTCGGACCCGGCCGCCCGTCCGGCGGCCCGGGCGGCCCGCCACTCCGGGGCCAGGACCGACCAGACCTCGATGTCGCTCCGCTCGCCCCGGTACCGGAACATCTCCCGCAGCACGCCCTCCTTCGTCATGCCCAGGCGCCGGGCCACCGCGATGCTGGGCTCGTTCGCCGAGGGCACCTGCCACTCCACGCGGTGGATGCCGCGCTCCTCGACCGCCCAGTCGATCAGGACCCGCACAGCCCGGGTCACCAGGCCCCGGCCCACCGCGGCAGGCTCCAGCCAGCAGCCCGCCTCCGCGGTGCCCTGCGCCACGTCCATCGTGCGGAAGAGCACCCCGCCGACCAGCGTGCCCTCCGCTGTCCGGATGCCGAGGATCCGCCCGGTGTCGGTGGCGGCCTTCTGCGCGTACGCCGTGAGGAAGGCGCGGGTCGACTCCAGGTCCCGGTTCGCGTCCGCCAGCCCGACGTGCCGGCCGATGAACTCCCGCCCGCGCTCGATGTGGGCCAGGAACTCCTCGGCCTGCCACGGTTCGAGCGGGCCCAGCTCGGTGCCGTCGTCATCCAGCGGTATTCCGAACATCGCCGTCCTCCACGTTCCCGTGTGCGCCCCCCTGGGCACACCGCGAACGGAGCTTCGCACATCTCCCGCCCCGGCCCGAACGGATTTCCGAGCGCTGCTCCGCGCCGGAGCGGCTTCCCCGCCGAGGGGCGCCCACCCGCGCGGCGGCCGGCGCCCCTCGGCGCCGGCCGCGCGCTGCCGGGCCCCGGCAGCGGACGCCCGCGTCGCCGGAGGTCAGGACCGGCGGTGGCCTATCAGGCGGGGCTTCTGCTCCAGGCCGTCGAGGCCGTGCCAGGCGAGATTGACCAGATGCGCCGCCACCTCGGCCTTCTTCGGTTTGCGGACGTTGAGCCACCACTGTCCCGTCAGGGCCACCATGCCGACGAGGGCCTGGGCGTAGAGCGGGGAGAGCTTGGCGTCGAAGCCGCGGTTCTTGAACTCGCGGCCGAGGATGTCCTCGACCTGGGTGGCGATGTCGGAGATCAGCGAGGCGAAGGTGCCGGTGGACTGGGGGAGCGGCGAGTCCCGCACCAGGATGCGGAAGCCGTCGGTGTACTGCTCGATGTAGTCGAGCAGCGCGAACGCGGCCTGCTCCAGCAGCTCGCGGGGGTGGCCCCCGGTGAGCGCTCCGGTCACCATGTCCAGCAGGCGCCGCATCTCCCGGTCGACGACGACCGCGTACAGACCTTCCTTGCCGCCGAAGTGCTCGTAGACCACCGGTTTGGACACCCCGGCCTTGTGCGCGATCTCCTCGACGGACGTGCCCTCGAAGCCGCGATCGGCGAAGAGGGTGCGGCCGATGTCCAGCAACTGCTCGCGGCGCTCCTTGCCGGTCATCCGGCGGCGGGCGCGCTTCTTGGGGCTGCCGCTGGACGGCGGCGTCGTCTCGTCGGTCGGCACGGGAGGGGCCTTCCCTGTCGGCTGGCTGGCTGGGGCCCCATGGGCCTGGAGTGGCCCCTGGGTCAGCACAGCATCATGCCGCCCTGACCGGCTGCTCCGGACGGCGGGAGTCCGAGCCGGCGGTGCCCTCCGGCGCCGGGTCCTGCTCCGGGCCCTGCGGAACGCTCTGCTCCGGCTTCCGGCGCCGCGGGCCGTCGGTGCCGCGCTTCGCGTCCAGCCGGTCGCGCTTCGGCCAGCGCACGTCGTACGCCCAGCCGGCCTTCTCGAACCAGCGGATGATGCGGGCGCTGGAGTCGATCTGTCCGCGCTCGACGCCGTGCCGGGCGCAGGTGGGATCGGCGTGGTGCAGATTGTGCCAGGACTCGCCGCAGGAGAGCACGGCGAGCCACCACACGTTGCCGGACCGGTCCCGGGACTTGAAGGGGCGCTTGCCCACCGCGTGGCAGATGGAGTTGATCGACCACGTCACGTGGTGCAGCAGTGCGACGCGCACCAGCGAGCCCCAGAAGAACGCGGTCACCGCGCCCTGCCACGACCAGGTGGCCAGTCCGCCGACCACCGGCGGGATCAGCAGCGAGACGGCCGTCCACAGTACGAACTGCCGGGAGACGGCGCGCAGCGCGGGGTCCTTGACCAGGTCGGGCGCGTACTTGTACTGCGGCGTCTGCTCCTCGTCGAACATCCATGCGACGTGGGCCCACCACAGGCCCTTCATCAGCGCGGGGATCGTCTCCCCGTACCGCCACGGCGAGTGCGGGTCACCCTCGGCGTCGGAGAACTTGTGGTGCTTGCGGTGGTCGGCGACCCAGCGCACCAGCGGGCCCTCGACGGCGAGCGAGCCCATCACGGCGAGCGCGATCCGCAGCGGCCGCTTGGCCTTGAACGAACCGTGCGTGAAGTAGCGGTGGAAACCGATGGTGATGCCGTGGCAGCCGATGTAGTACATCGCGACCATCAGCCCCAGATCCAGCCAGCTCACCCCCCATCCCCAGGCCAGCGGCACCGCGGCCACCAGTCCGATGAACGGAACGGTGATGAACAGCAGCAGTGCGATCTGTTCGGCCGAGCGCCGCTTCTCGCCGCCCAGCGTCGCGGACGGCAGCGGTGCGGAAGCGGTGCTGCCTGTCTGCGGTCCGGTGGCGGGGGAGGCCGACGCGGCCTCCGGCGAGTCGGCGGGGGCGGGCTGTGGCGAACTGTCGAGCACGTCCGGGCTTGTCGTCATAGATGTCCCTCATTGGACCTCGGCTTGGCTACGGCTCCGTAACCTACGGCGTCGTAAGTATGGCAGCCGTAAGTCATGGGACAAGGGGGGTGCACGCCGGGGCGGGACGCGCCGCCGTGCCCATCCCCCGGACGGCAGTGCTGTGCCGCTCGGCGGCCGACCTATCCTGGTCCCGTCGGACAGCGCGGTCCGCCACCTGCCCGAAGCAACCCCGCAAGGGAAGCAACCCTGCAAGGGAGCCGCACCTGTGAGCAGCGCCGACAGCAACCAGCGAACCCCCCAGCCGCCCCGGAACGCGCCCGGATCGGGTGACCCCGGGACGGCGGGGAACGGCTCCGCGAGGGAGCCCTCCGGCGCGGAGACCCCGGGCGGCCGCAGCGCCGACACCCCCGAGAGTCCAGCCGGCGCCCACACCGCCGCCGACGCGGTGAGCCCGGACAGCACCGAGAGCGTCGAGGCCGCCGAGTCCACCTCCGCACTGCGGGCCGACATCCGCAGGCTGGGCGACCTGCTGGGCGAGACCCTCGTCCGCCAGGAGGGCGCGGAACTGCTCGACCTCGTCGAGCGGGTACGCGCCCTCACCCGCAGCAACGGCGAGGAAGCCGCCGAGCTGCTGGGTGAGACCGACCTGGAGACCGCCACCAAGCTGGTGCGCGCCTTCTCCACCTACTTCCACCTCGCCAACGTCACCGAGCAGGTGCACCGCGGCCGCGAACTGCGCCAGCGCCGAGCCGGGGACGGCGGGATGCTCGCCCGCACCGCCGACATGCTCAAGGACGCCGACCCCGCGCACCTGGCGAACACCGCGCGTCACCTCTCCGTACGCCCCGTCTTCACCGCGCACCCCACCGAGGCGGCCCGCCGCTCGGTGCTGACCAAGCTGCGCAAGATCGCCGAGCTGCTGGAGGAGTCGGACGGAGAGCTGGGCGGAGCCGAGCGCCGCCGCACCGATCTGCGGCTCGCCGAGAACGTCGACCTGGTCTGGCAGACCGACGAGCTGCGCGTCGCCCGCCCCGAGCCCGCGGACGAGGCGCGCAACGCCATCTACTACCTCGACGAGCTGCACCGCGGCGCCGTCGGCGACGTGCTGGAGGACCTGGCGGCCGAGCTGGAGCGCGCCGGCGCACCGCTGCCGCCCGGCACCCGCCCGCTGACCTTCGGCACCTGGATCGGCGGCGACCGCGACGGCAACCCCAACGTGACGCCGCAGGTCACCTGGGACGTGCTGCTGCTCCAGCACGAGCACGGCATCAGCGACGCGCTCGCACACGTGGACGAGCTGCGCGGCGCCCTCTCCAACTCCATCCGCAACTGCGGTGCCACCCAGCCGCTGCTGGACTCACTCGAAGGAGACCTCGCGCGACTGCCGGAGATCAGCCCCCGCTACAAGCGGCTCAACGCGGAGGAGCCCTACCGGCTCAAGGCCACCTGCATCCGGCAGAAGCTGCTCAACACCCGCACCCGGCTGGCCGAGAAGCTCCCGCACACCGAAGGCTGGGACTACCTGGGCACCGGCGAGCTGCTGGACGACCTCGTCCTCCTCCAGGACTCGCTGCGCGAGCACCGCGGCGGCCTGGTCGCCGACGGCCGGCTGGAGCGCGCCATGCGCACCATGGCCGCCTTCGGCCTCCAGCTGGCCACGATGGACGTGCGCGAGCACGCCGAGGCGCACCACCACGCGCTCGGCCAGCTCTTCGACCGGCTCGGCGAGGAGTCCTGGCGCTACGCCGACATGCCGCGCGACTACCGGCAGCGGCTGCTGGCCAAGGAGCTGCGCTCGCGCCGCCCGCTCTCCCCCAGCCCCGCGCCGCTGGACGCGGCCGGAGCCAAGACCCTCGGCGTCTTCGAGACCGTGCGCAAGGCGCTGGAGACCTTCGGCCCCGAGGTCGTCGAGTCGTACATCATCTCCATGTGCCAGGGCGCCGACGACGTGTTCGCCGCCGCCGTCCTCGCCCGCGAGGCCGGACTGATCGACCTGCACGCCGGCTGGGCCGAGATCGGCATCGTGCCGCTGCTGGAGACCACCGACGAGCTGAAGATCGCCGACGAACTGCTCGACGCGATGCTCTCGGACCCCTCCTACCGCAAGCTGGTCTCGCTGCGCGGCGACCTCCAGGAGGTCATGCTGGGCTACAGCGACTCCTCCAAGTTCGGCGGCATCACCACCAGCCAGTGGGAGATCCACCGCGCCCAGCGCCGGCTGCGCGACGTGGCGCACCGGCACGGCGTACGGCTGCGGCTCTTCCACGGCCGTGGCGGCACCGTCGGCCGCGGCGGCGGCCCCACCCACGACGCGATCCTCGCCCAGCCCTGGGGCACCCTGGAGGGCGAGATCAAGGTCACCGAGCAGGGCGAGGTCATCTCCGACAAGTACCTGGTGCCCTCCCTCGCGCGGGAGAACCTGGAGCTGACCGTCTCCGCCACCCTCCAGGCGTCGGCCCTGCACACCGCGCCCCGCCAGTCCGACGAGGCCCTCACCCGCTGGGACGCGGCGATGGACACCGTCTCCGACGCGGCCCACCGCGCCTACCGCGACCTGGTGGAGGACCCGGACCTGCCCGCGTACTTCTTCGCCTCCACCCCCGTCGACCAGCTCGCCGAACTCCACCTGGGCTCCCGCCCCTCCCGCCGCCCCGACACCGGCGCGGGGCTGGACGGGCTGCGCGCCATCCCGTGGGTGTTCGGCTGGACCCAGTCGCGGCAGATCGTCCCCGGCTGGTTCGGCGTCGGCACGGGCCTGAAGGCCGCCCGCGAGGCCGGACTCGACAGCGTGCTGGAAGAGGCGCACACGCACTGGCACTTCTTCCGCAACTTCCTGGCCAACGTCGAGATGACGCTGGCCAAGACCGATCTGCGGATCGCCCGCCACTACATCGAGACGCTCGTCCCGCAGGAGCTGCGGCACGTGTTCGCCACCATCGAGGCCGAACACGCCCGCACGGTGGAGGAAGTGCTGCGCATAACAGGCGAGAGCGAGCTGCTGGAGGCCAACCCGGTCCTCCGGCAGACGCTGAAGATCCGCGACGCCTACCTCGACCCGATCTCCTACCTCCAGGTCTCCCTGCTGCACCGCCAGCGGCAGGCCACGGCCGAGGGCAAGGAGCCGGACGAGAACCTGAGCCGCGCACTGCTGCTCACCGTCAACGGCGTCGCCGCGGGCCTGCGCAACACGGGCTGACCGCCCGCGCACGACCCCGGGCCCGGAGCCCGGGTGGCCGGGGCCGACCGGCTGGCGCCGACTGGCCGGGGCCTGGGTGCCGCTCCCTCAGAAGGTGAGCAGCGCCCAGGCCCCGCCCATGATCAGCGCCCCGCAGGCTCCGGTCGTCACCGCGGTCCTGCGCATCCGCAGGCCGCCGGCGATCACCAGCGACGCCAGCAGCAGCGCCCCGCCCAGCGGGACCCAGGCGTACAGCACCCCGGCGGGACCGGTCCGGATGACATGGTCCGTACCGGGCTGCACGGCCACCTCCAGCGTCCGACCCTCGCCTCCCGAGACGAACTCGGAGACGGTCACCTGCTCGGACCGCGACCTCTTCTCGTTCCGGAACGTCCCGGAGCACTCGTCGTCCTCGCACGACCGCACGGTGACGGTGCCGCGTTCGTCCCCCGCCATGGCGGTGGACGCCGTGTCCCACGACGTCCACACCCCGGCGACCACCAGCACCAGTGCGACCAGCGCCAGCAGCCCGGCGCGCACCAGCAGCAGCATCCCGAAGGCGCTCTCGCCGAGCCGCCGCATCCGGCCGCGCTTGCTCCTGGTCCGGGCGGAACTGCGGGCGGACGTCCGGACAGAGGTCCGGGCGGGCGCCCGGGCGGGTCTGGAAGACATGGCCGAGATCCTTGGCCACGTGTCGGTGGCCGGTCAACCTGCGCCGGACGGCTTGTCCGCCCTTGTGACCCTTTCGGAACGTCATATTCCGCGCCGGGGCGCTTCCGGTGCCCGCGCCCCCTGCGCACGCACTCGGGGCTCGAGCCGCGGTGGACGCCGCCCCGCGCGTCACCCGGAGTACCCGACTCCTCTCCCCATGGAGTGGCGGTTCCACTAACCTCGCCGCACACACTGTCGCGTGACGGTAGAAACACCCTCGGTAGCACCTGTTGTCCCGGAGTCGAACGGAGTCATCGACGGAATGTCCTTCGAGCAGGAGTGGAGCGCCCTCAAGAGCAGTGCGGGCGGCACGGACTCGACCGCCATGCGACTCAACCAGGCCACTTCACCGGACACCGGCCCAGGGGGCGGTAGTCGGATGGACGGATCCGGATGGCTGGTCCTCGAACGAGACGACCTCGGACGCGTGGGGCACGCCGCCTACACACTCTGGCGCAAGCTCCGTACGTCAGCCGACCTCTCCGGCGGTGCGGGCGGCAAGGGCGTCGGCGCGACCGAACGCGCCGCATCGCAACTCAAGGCCCACTCGTTCCTGCTGGGGGCGGAACTCGCCCGCACGGCGAAGTTCTGGACATCGCAGGTCAACACCGTGCTGCAAGGGTGCGCCCACATCTCCAACCACCTGGACTTCTCCAAGGAGTACCAGGGCGAGGAGGACCGGAAGATCGGCGCGCAGCTGCTCGGCAAAGACGGGAATGAACTGCCGCCCTCGCAGATCTCCCGACTGCTGCACTGAGCCGATCGGGCCGAGACGAGAGGGCGGGGGATGAAGGAGTCTCAGCTCACCTACAGCGACCTGGTCGCGGTGAACTTCTCCAGCTTCGGAACGGCGGTCGCGGACTGGAAGCAGATCCAGCGCGAACTGAAGACACGCGCCACCGAAGCCGAGAACGACATGAACGCCAAGGCGCGGAACGCCCGATGGGAGGGGCTGAACGCCGACGCGGTCCGCCCCTTCGTACGGAAGATCGCGGAAGAGGTCGAGGACCTGCGGCGCGAAGCCGAGAGCATCTGGAACCTGATGGACGACGCGCACCGCGAGCTGGCGGACATCCAGAAGGACGTGGAAGCCGAACGGGAAAAAGCCCACAAACTGGACGTGCACATCGCCGACCACGGCGACGGCACCGTCGCGTGCCGCTTCCGGTACGGAACGGACGACGCCGTCACGGGCAGCGGCTACTACGTGGGCGGCACCGAAGAGAAACGCACCACGAAGGAACGCGAAGCCCGCGACGCCATCGAGTCGCGGCTCAACTACCTCATCGGCAAGGCGCGCGAAATCGACACCTCAGCCGCGCGGCACATCGGCAAGAGCCGCGGCAAGGACAAGCACGACGCCGGCCACGCCACATACACCTCCTTGGACGACGCACAGGCGAAGGAGGCGGCCCGGCTCGGTGAGAAGGAACTGGAGCTGGCCGCGCACGGCAAGGAACTGAGCACCCCCGACCTGCAGCGGCTGCGCGACCTGACCAAGTACAACGCCAAGGACGCGGAGTTCGCCACCGGCTTCTACCGTGAACTGGGACCCAAGAACGCCCTCCGGCTGCACGGCCAGTTGGGCATCGACGCCTCCACGGACGGCGGCGACACCCGCCGCGCACTCTCCCGCACCATCCAGAACTCGATGGACAGCGGCCTCGCCCTGGCCACCCGCAAAGGCGGCGACGGCCCCCATCTGGACAGCGCATGGGTGACGGAGCTGAAGAAAGCCGGCAAGGAGCCCATCCTCCTCCACGATCCGCAGAGCAACGAATGGGGCAAGAACTCCATGCCCCAGCAGAAGGTCCTCGGCTACCAGGTCCTGGGCAACATGCTCCGGCACGGCAAATACGGCAAGGACTTCCTCACCTCGGTCGGCAACGACATGGTCGAGACCGAGCGCAAGCACGAGTTCGGCCCGAGAGGCTGGCCCAACCCCCACAACGCCCGCAGCGACGCCGTCCTGAACCTCGACCCCGAGGGCGGCACCGGATTCGACCCCATGGCGGGCCTGATGACGGGCCTGAGCCACACCCCGGGAGCGGCCACCGAGTTCTTCAACGCCTACACCGGCGACGAGGACGGTCATCCGAAGAGACTGGACAACTTCGACTACTTCTTCGGCGACAAGGCCGCCAAGGACCCCCAGGAACCCCGCCACTGGCCTCACGACGGCGACGACGACGATGCCACCTTCGGCAAGGACGCCCTGGGCGGCGCCCTCGAAGCGGCAACGACGGGCCGGCCCGCGGGAGACGAGGGCCCGCCGGAGAAGAAGCACGGTGGACCGCAAGCCGAACTCTTCAGCCGGGCGGTGGAGCGACTGGGCAATAAGAAGAACGCTTCCCTGGTCGAGCAAGGCGGAGACCTCGAGGCACTTCAACCGCATATGGGTGCGATGGCTGCCGACTATATGCGTGATGTGCAGCGAGGTGTCACGGATACGCCAAAGGGGATCATCCCGCCGCAAGGTGCGGCGGCAGATCTGGATTTCGACGGCGATGAGCTTGGCCGTTTCCTCCGTACAGCCTCACAGGATCCCGATGGGTATGCGTCCATCAACCATGCCTCTCATGCTGTCTCGGCAGAAGCGCTGCGAAATGCGCTGCACGATCCTCCGAAGGGGCATGACCTGGGGGATGCCGCTTCCATGGGCGCAGAACCAGGAGCCGCAGTAGCGGCTCAGGCGGCTGAAGGGCGCGCTGACGGGATCGAGAAGGCTGCGGACAGAGTGGGCGCTGCGGAGCGCTACAACGAATCTCTTGACAAGAAACAGGAATTGGTCGGCTCGATCGTGGATATGGGGCTCGGTCACCTCACCTACGGAGGTGAGGTGGCAGGGCAGGTGGCCGGCGTTGTCCAGGAGCAGGTATTCGATCACTACAGAAAAGATCCCGAAGAGATCGCAGAAGAGGTGGCAGAGAGCCGTAGGGATTTTCTCGCCGGTGAGAAGAAGAATGAAGCGGATGTCATGAAAGAGATCACAAAGACTGCCGGAAGGCATGCGGGAGTGAAAGGGGACTCACTCGCTTGGACAGCCAGTAGGGTCCACAAGGATGTAGAGGACGGATTCTCTAACCGCTAGAAAGGGGCCGGAGTGGGATCGAGGAAGTGGAATCCCCGATTCAAAAATCAGGTTCTCTTATTGGGTGGGCTGCTCGTCGTGGCCGTCGGCTCCGCTGTCTTCTGGTGGCCTCAGTTGAAAACGCAAGGGGATTCTGGGATTCCCGCGCGCATGTGTAACGATACTTTCTCCGGCGCTCAAGTGAAACCTTCATACGGTCGAGCGCACGGCGAATTTGAGGAGGATACCGCCCGCGGTTTTCCGGGGATGCTGGAGGAAGCGCGTGGACTTGGAGTCGTCTGCGAGACGAGTGTCGGAAATATGAGTGTCAATTTTCGCGCCCAATACACGCGGTGGGGGAAGTCGAGAGGTGAGGTGGAAAAGGGGAGTAAATATGTGGCCGAGTTTGGTGAAGGATACGGGGAGTACGGCGCGGAGAAAGGGTCAATCAGCCTTCGTGTTCCCTGCCCGACCCTTGAGGAGCCGAACGGAAGAATGTACTTGCATGTAGGAGCAACGGCGGCGCGCGGGGGATCGAGTGAAGATGCTTCGAAACTCGCCGACCTCACCGGCTACGCCGCCCGCACTCTCGCGCAGAAGGTCTACAAGTGCAAGGGTGCCGAGAAATTGCCGGATGGGCCGGTCCTTATCAAGAAGGGGGAAGGAACCCGGTGAAGATATTCATGCGTGGGGTGATGGCGACGGTGGCGGCGTCCGGTCTCGTGCTGTTGAGCGCATGTGGAGGCGGTGATGACGGGTCCGGGAAGGGGGATATCGAGGGGGCGAAGGAAGGTCGGAAGTCTGCCTCGGCTTCGCCGAGTGCGAGCGCCAGTGGGTCAGGAGATCCGGACGCGCCGAAGTTCGACCTTCCCGAGGGCGTCCACGTCGTTCTGGACGGTGACGACATGACTGGTGATCCAAAAAAGGATGAGATTCTACGGGATCACGCCGACGCGGTCAATGCCATGGCGCTTGCCTATTCAACAGGAAAGCCGGATGTTCCGGTGGTCCACACTTACTTCCAGGACGACGCGGGGAAACAAGTGCAGTCGCGCGTCAAGGCGTATCGCGCGGAGGGAAAATTAGGTACGGGTACGTATCGCTACTACGACCGCAAAGTCACCGTCGGAAAGAAGGCTGCTGCCGTCACTTTCTGCGAGAGTCAACGAGATGCGTTCGCCAAGATGGTGGACACAGGGAAGGTTGTCCACACCAGGCCGAGCAAAAGTGATTTCACCAGCGGGAAGGCGATCATGGAGAAGCGCGGTGGTACATGGGTGGTGATTTCCATGGCGGGAAAGGGGGGCGACGAGGAGTGCGCGCGGTAGACAGCAGAACCGCGATTTCGGCAGTGGTCGCCGCGACGCTGCTCTTGTGCTCCGCGTCCACGGCGTCGGCGGGGGACGGCGGCGGATGGGGCGGCGTGACTGAGCCGGAGCCACCCTCGAGCGAAGGAAAGCCCGACCGCATCGCCTCCCGCGTGCAGTTCTCCTTCCATCGTGCGCCGTCCTCCGGTGGGACTGCGATGAGTTCTGTTCAGGGGGCGGGTTGGGAGCCGCCGGCCTGCTGGTACGAACCGCGGTACTCGCCGGAGGAGTTCTCCGCGTACGCCACCAAGGTGGATGTCCGGCACGGGGAAGGGGCGAACGGCGAGGGTGGGGTGCGGGCGAGGTACCCGGACATGCATATCGGGGACAAGGGCGAGTGGTATGTGATGCGGTACAACACCGACACCACGAGCGGCACCCCTGAGGAGTGTCTTGACCAGGACGGGTTCGTCTTCATCGGGCCCGGTCATCCGGCGCCCGCCGACGCCCCCGTTCTCGATGCCGAAATCCTCGCCGGGCTCGCGTATCAGAAGGCCAGACTGCCCGCTCCGCCGCTGACGCTGTCCCCGAAGGCCGGTCGGCAGGTGGTGAATCTCGCCACCCATGTCCGTTTCGCCAGGACGTTGGGCCGGGTCTGGGTGACCGCCGCCGTCGACGAGGCGGGGCTGGAGCTGGCGGCGACCACGGTCGCGGAGCCCGTGCGGCTGCGGCTGGATGCGGGTACGGAGGACGCGGACCCGGACTCGTGTACGTATGACCTGGTCAAGGCCGCCAGTGGGAGGTACTCGGTGAACACCGGGGAAGCCGGGTGCAACATCGTCTATCGGCGTGCCACCGCCGAGGGAGCGCAGCACACCCTCACGGCGGCTCTGACATGGCGCGTCTTCTGGACCGAGGGCACGGGCCCGGACGGGACGCCGCGGCACCCCATGCCCGAGGGGGAGTCCGTCGGCGATGTCGCCGTCACCGTCAAGGAGATCCAGGCCGTCAACCGCGACTGAGCCCCGTCCGGGGGCGGGCGGCGCGACAATGCCAGGCCCGCGGAAGAGGCCGGTCCCGCCGAGGAGCCGGGCCCGCGAAAGGGCGGCTCGCGGAGGAGCCCCGGGCCGCGGCCTCAGGTGTTGTACGTGCTCTGGGCGTGTTCCAGGCCGTCGGTGATCAGGCTCTCGCAGGCGTCCGCGGCGCGGTCGACGAAGTAGTCGAGCTCTTTGCGTTCCGTGCTGGAGAAGTCCTTCAGGACGTAGTCGGCGACCTGCATCCGGCCCGGGGGGCGGCCGACGCCGAAGCGGACGCGGTAGTAGTCGCGGCCCAGTAGTTTGGTGAGGGACTTGAGGCCGTTGTGGCCGTTGTCGCCGCCGCCGAACTTGAGGCGGAGGGCGCCGTAGTCGATGTCGAGCTCGTCGTGGACGACGAGCAGCCGGTCGGTCCCGATGCCGTAGAAGTCCAGCAGCGCCTTGACCGGTCCGCCGGAGACGTTCATGTACGACATCGGTTTGGCGAGCACCACGCGGGTGCTGGTGGTGCCGGGGATGCCGATGCGGCCTTCGAGGACCTGGGCGCGGCCCGCCTTGTGCGACGTGAATCTGCCGCCGGTCCGCCCGGCGAGGAGGTCGGCGACCATGAAGCCCACGTTGTGGCGGTTGCCGGAGTAGTCGGGGCCCGGGTTGCCGAGTCCGGCGATGAGCCACGGGGTGGTGGCCGGCATACGTGGTCCTCCGGTCGTGGGATGTCCGCCGGGCACCGGAGAGGCCCGGGAGCCCGGTGGTGGGGGGGGGGGGGGGGGGGGGGGGGGGGGGGGGGGGGGGGGGGGGGCGGGGCGCGCCGGGGGCGGGGGGGGCGCGGGGGGGGGCGCGGGGCGGGGGCCCGCCCCCCCCCCCCCCCCCCCCCCCCCCCCCCCCCCCCCCCCCCCGACCCGCTGGATATGAGCCCCGCGGGGTCGCGGGGTCGCGGGAGCGGGAGCTTACTCGGCGCTCGCCGCGGCCTCCTCGCCCTCGCCTTCCTCGCCCTCGGCGGCGGGCTCCTCGGCCTGGGCGGCGAGGATGGAGATGACGGTCTCGTCACCCTCGATGGCCAGCGTGGTGTTGCCCGGCAGCGCGATGTCCTTGGCCAGGACCTGGTCGCCGACGTCCATGCCCTCGACGGAGACGGTGACCGACTCGGGGATGTGGGTGGCCTCGGCCTCGACCGGCAGCGTGTTGTACACGTGCTCGATCAGGTTCTGGCCCGGGGCCAGCTCGCCCTCGATGTGGATCGGAACCTCGACCTGGACCTTCTCGCCCTTCTTGACGACCAGCAGGTCGACGTGGACGAGGAACTGGCGGATGGCCTCGCGCTGGACGGCCTTGGGGATGACGAGCTGCTTCTTGCCCTCGATGTCCAGGTTGATCAGGACGTTCGAGCTCTTGAGTGCCATCATCATGTCGTAGCTGGGCAGGGCCACGTGGACGGGGTCGGCGCCGTGGCCGTAGATGACGGCCGGGACCTTCTCCTCGCGGCGGAGACGGCGGGCGGAGCCCTTGCCGAACTCGCTGCGGACGGTGGCGCTGATGTTGACGTCAGCCATGCTGCGCTCCTCGTAAGCGGTGGTACGGATGTCTGCGGTGCCACTCGGTCCCGACGGACCTGCTACGAAGAGCGCGCGTCGATAACGGAGTATGCGATCCCCATGAAGCGGACCGGCCTCCCTCGCCGAGCGACTCGTGGAGTCTACGCGGTGCGGGAGGCCGGTCGGAAATCGATCAGCGGAGCGGGCCCGGGAGGGCCGGGTGGCTAGGCCTGCTCGTCGAAGAGGCTGGTCACCGAGCCGTCCTCGAACACCTCGCGCACGGCGCGGGCGATCGTCGGCGCCATCGACAGCACCGTGATCTTGTCGAGTTCGAGCTCGCTCGGGGTGGGCAGCGTGTTGGTGAAGATGAACTCGCTGACCTTGGAGTTCTTGAGCCGGTCGGCGGCCGGTCCGGACAGTACGCCGTGCGTGGCCGTGACGATGACGTCCTCGGCGCCGTTGGCGAACAGCGCGTCGGCGGCCGCGCAGATGGTGCCCCCGGTGTCGATCATGTCGTCGACCAGGACGCAGACCCGGTCCTTCACGTCGCCGACGACCTCGTGCACGGTCACCTGGTTCGCCACGTCCGGGTCGCGGCGCTTGTGGACGATGGCCAGCGGGGCGCCGAGCCGGTCGGCCCAGCGGTCGGCGACCCGGACGCGGCCCGCGTCGGGTGAGACGACCGTGAGCTTGTCGCGGTCGGTCCTGGCCGCCACGTAGTCCGCCAGCAGCGGCAGCGCGAACAGGTGGTCGACCGGGCCGTCGAAGAAGCCCTGGATCTGGTCGGTGTGCAGGTCGACGGTGAGGATGCGGTCCGCACCCGCGGTGCGGAACATGTCCGCCATCAGCCGGGCCGAGATCGGCTCGCGTCCGCGGTGCTTCTTGTCCTGCCGGGCGTAGCCGTAGAACGGGACGATCACGGTGATGCTCCGTGCCGACGCCCGCTTCAACGCGTCGATCATGATGAGCTGTTCCATGATCCACTTGTTGATCGGCGTGGTGTGGCTCTGGACCAGGAAGCAGTCGGCGCCGCGCGCCGACTCCTGGAAGCGAACGTAGATCTCGCCGTTCGCGAAGTCGAAAGCCTTGGTCGGGACCACGCCGATACCGAGCTGCTTGGCGACTTCCTCGGCGAGTTCGGGGTGGGCGCGGCCGGAGAAGAGCATGAGCTTCTTCTCGCCGGTCGTCTTGATCCCGGTCACTGCTGTTGTCTCCCTGTGTGTGCGCCGCACGGCGGCTCGGTGGGGGGCGGCGTCGGTTGGCGGGGGCGGCGTCGGTTTTCAGCCGCATGGCCCATCAGGCCTCCATAACCGTACGCCCCCCGTCATACAACCGGATACCCGGTCTTAACCCTCTTCTGCGGGAACCTGCCCGCTCGCACCGTTCGCGGAACGGGCGTTCCCGGCCGTCTCGGGGGCTCGCGAGGGCGGACCGGCGGGCTCCTGCGCCACCTCCTGCGCCGCCTGCGCCGAGGCGCTGCCCGGCCGTTTGCGGGCCACCCAGCCCTCGATGTTGCGCTGCTGGCCGCGCGCCACGGCCAGCGAGCCGGGCGGCACATCCTTGGTGATCACGGAGCCGGCGGCGCTGTAGGCGCCGTCCCCGATCGTGACAGGAGCCACGTACATGTTGTCCGCACCCATCCGGCAGTGCGAGCCGACCGTCGTGGTGTGTTTGCTCTCACCGTCGTAGTTCACGAAGACGCTCGCCGCACCGATGTTGCTGTGCTCCCCGATCACCGCGTCGCCCACGTAGGAGAGGTGCGGCACCTTGCTGCCCTCGCCGACCTCGGCGTTCTTCATCTCGACGTAGCTGCCAGCCTTCACCTTCGGGCCCAGCCGGGTGCCGGGCCGCAGATAGGTGTAGGGGCCGACCGCGCACCGCTCGCCGATCTCCGCGCCCAGGGCGACGGTGTTGCTGACCGCGGCCCCCGCCCCCACCCGGGTGTCGGTCAGGCGGGTGTTCGGGCCGACCTCGCTGGCGGGGCCCAGGTGTGTGCCGCCGAGCAACTGGGTGCCCGGGTGGACCGTGGCGTCCGGTTCGTAGGTCACGTCCACGTCCATCCACGTGGTGGCCGGGTCCACGACCGTGACCCCCGCCAGCATGGCGTCCTCCAGCAGCCGGCCGTTGAGCATCCGGCGGGCCTCGGAGAGCTGCACGCGGTTGTTGATGCCCGCGATCTCCCGGTGGTCGCCCGCCACCGCGGCACCCACCCGGTGACCGGCCTCCCGCAGGATGCCGAGCACGTCCGTCAGGTACTCCTCGCCCTGGCTGTTGTCCGTGCTGACCTGTGCCAGCGCCTGCGCCAGCAGCCGGCCGTCGAACGCGAACACCCCCGAGTTGATCTCCCGGAGAGCGCGCTGCTCCTCGGTCGCGTCCTTGTGCTCCACGATCGCGGTGACCGCCCCGCCGCCGCTCTCGCGCACGATGCGGCCGTAGCCGGTCGCGTCCGGGACCTCCGCGGTCAGCACGGTGACCGCGTTGCCGTCGGCGACGTGGGTGTCCGCCAGCTGCTGCAGCGTCCGGCCGGTCAGCAGCGGAGTGTCGCCGCAGGTCACCAGGACCGTCCCGGCGGGTCCCCCGTCGGCCAGCTCCGCCAGCGCCATCCGGACGGCGTGCCCGGTGCCGTTCTGCTCGTGCTGCACGGCGGTGCGGACCTCGGCGTCCAGCTGCGACAGGTGCGCGGTGACCTGCTCCCGCGCGTGCCCGACGACCACGACCAACTGCTCCGGATCCAGCGCCCGTGCGGCGCTCACCACATGGCCGACCAGGGAGCGGCCGCAGATCTCGTGCAGGACCTTGGGGGTCGCCGACTTCATGCGGGTGCCCTCACCCGCTGCGAGAACGACGACGGCTGCCGGGCGAGTGACGCTCACGGGTGTGCCCTTCGGCTTCGGGGGTGGGTGCATCCCGCAGGATACCGGGGGGTTCGCCGTGTGCCGGGAGGGCGGGCCCTCGGGCGGCGGAAGAGGGCCGGGCCGTGCGCGTCGTGACGACCGGACCGTGCGCGTCGTGACGACCGGACCGTGCGTGCCGGGGTGGCCGGGCCGTGCGCGCTGTGGGCTCCCCCGCAAGGATTTGAACCTTGACTACTGGATCCAAAATCCAGGGTGCTGCCCGTTACACCACGGGGGAAGGTGGCTCAGAGCGTACCTGACGCGGCTTCGTTCGTCCGGTGGGTTCACGTCCGTTCGTCCGCCGGATTCGCGGTCCGCGGGGGTGCGGCGGCCGTGATCCGCAGAGCTGCGGCGGTCCTGATCCGCGGCACCCCGCGGACCGGGCTCCGCAGGTCCGGTCACGTGCTGTGTCCGGCCGCCGCCGGCAGGCATTCGGCGCGGGCGGTCGGCGGGGCTCCGGGCGGTCCGCGGGGGTTGCCGGTGCGGGGCCGCCGGGCCGGGGCGGAGCCGTTCACGAAACCGTCCGGGCGCGGACAGATGACCGGAATGGGGTGTTCCGGGGATCGGCGGGGCAAGGTGGCGGGGGGCGGTCGTAGGGTGGTCGGTATGACCGAGACGGGGGAAAACCGTACGCGGGGCGGGCCGTGGTGGTGGGAGAAACCACGGAGTGCGGTGCTCGACATCGCCCTGGCCGCGGCCTCCGCCGCGGAGTGCGCCCTGCAGGGACAGGGCTTCGCCGAGGAGACGGGGATCCCGGGGGCTCTCGCGGTGCTCCTGGGTGCCGTCGCGGGGGCCACGCTGGTGCTGCGCCGCCGCTGGCCGATAGCGGTCGTGCTGGTCGCCATCGCCGTCATACCGGCGGAGATGGGCACCTTCCTCGGCGTCGTCGGCCTCTACACGCTCGCCGCCACCGATGTACCGCGCCGGATCACCGGACTGCTGGCCGGGATGGCCGCCGCCGGGATGCTGGTGATGACCGCCTTCCGGCTCGACCAGAACATCGGGCAGGACCCCGACTTCAACCCCCAGGGCTGGTTCGTCCCGCTGGTCTCGATCCTCATGTCGATCGGTGTGACGGCGCCGCCCGTGCTGCTCGGACTGTACGTCGGAGCGCGGCGGCGGCTCGTGGAGTCGCTGCGCGAGCGCGCCGACGGCCTGGAGCGCGAGCTCTCGCTGCTGGCGGACCGGGCGGAGGAGCGCGCCGAGTGGGCGCGGAACGAGGAGCGCACCCGGATCGCCCGGGAGATGCACGACGTGGTCGCCCACCGGGTGAGTCTGATGGTCGTGCACGCGGCGGCGCTGCAGGCGGTGGCGCTCAAGGACCCGGACAAGGCGGCGAAGAATGCCGCGCTGGTGGGCGACATGGGGCGGCAGGCGCTCGACGAGCTGCGCACCATGCTGGGCGTGCTGCGCTCCGGTGAGTCGGAGAGACCGGAGAGAACCGGGCGGTCCGAACCCGCCGAGGCCGCCGGCCCCGCTCCGTCCGACTCTCCTGCAGGCTCCGGCACGTCTCCCGGCCCGGCTGCTGCGCAGGGCGCCTCCGCCGCGGCCGGGCACGGCTCGGTGTCGCCGGTGGCCGGGGCCACAGCGGCCGAGGCGCCCTCGCGGCTGGCCGCGTTCGCCTCCGCCGTCGCCGGACAGGCGGCGGGACAGCCGAGCGCCGGAAGCGCGGAGCGCGGCCCGGACGCCAGGACGGCGGCGGCGCGGGGTGCGGCACAGGCCGGTGCGCCGCAACCGGACAACGGAGCCCCGCACTCCGGCCCTCCCTCGCTCGCCCATCTCGACTCGCTGGTCGGCCAGTCGCGCGCCGCCGGGATGGCCGTGGAACTGAGCGTCGAGGGCAGCCCCGACGGAGCCTGCCCGCCGCCGGTCCAGCAGACCGCGTACCGGGTGGTGCAGGAGGCGCTGACCAACGTGCACAAGCATGCGGCCGGAGCCGCGACCCGGGTGCGGGTCGCGCACCGCGTGGCGGAGGTCGCGCTGCAGGTCGAGAACGACCCGGCCGCCGACGGTGCGGCCGACGCGGGGCTGCCCAGCGGCGGCAACGGCCTGGTGGGGATGCGGGAGCGGGTGACCGCACTCGGCGGCGGTTTCGTCTCCGGGCCGACGGACGCGGGCGGCTTCCGGGTCTCGGCGATCATCCCGTACGCGGGTCCCTGAGCGGCCGCCCGCACCACGGCCCCTGCGCCCTCACCTCTCGCGCCGTCATCCCTTGCGCCGTCATCCCCTGCACTGTCATCCCGTACGGGTGTCCGTGAGCCCGTCCGGCCCGGCGCTCTCCGGCGGGGGCACGACCGGTGGCGGGCCGGCGCTCAGCTTGGCCGGCACCAGCCCCATCAGCAGCGCCGAGAGCGCGGCGTCGAAGTCGGCGCCCAGATACCAGTCGCCGGTCGCGTCGATGCTGTAGACGCGGCGCTCGGCGTCGATGGCCAGCAGCGCCTCGTCCTCGCCCTCGGTGCCGATCGGGCAGACCTGGGTGCCCAGCGCCCGGCCCAGGTCGTTGAAGGTGCGTGCCGCGTGCAGCCCGGGGAGCGGGTCGATGTGCACCGGCGACGGGGCGAGGTGGCGCCCGGGCCCGGTGGGGCTGATGCGGAGCGTGCCGAACTCGGCCCACACCTCGACGGCCGCAGGGAAGACCGCGTGCCGGTGGCCGCCGGGTGAGAGGTGGCCGCGCAGCGCGTCCGCCCACTGCTCGGCCTGCCGGATGTCCCACCGGCCCGGCTGCCACCCGGCGTTGCGCAGCGGATCGTCGACGGCGACAGGGAAACGCGTGGTCACTGCGCGCTCTCCCGCGCCGGGTCCACGGCCCGCACCCCGAAGTGGGCCAGCAGCGCCCGGCAGGACCGGCAGGGAGGCGCGTAGCTGCCGTGCAGCGGGTCGCCGTCCTCGCGGATGCGGCGGGCGGTGAGTTTGGCCTGCTTGAGCGCGCGTTTGGCCTCGCCGAGCGTGAGGGGCTTGGGTGCCTTGGGCACGCGGGAGCCCTTGCCGGTCCGGCTGCTCTTGGCGGGGCGGCGGCGCTTGTCCGCGCGGGCCGCCTCGGCGGCGGTCAGATAGCGCGACAGGAGGACCGCCTCGGGGCAGCGGCCGGTCTGGCGGGAGCGCCGCTCCGTGGTGAGGGTGTCGAGGAAGTCCTGCACGAGCGGGTGGTGTGCGGGCGCGTGTTCTCCCTTGCTGCCGGTGCAGGTGAGGGTCTCGCCCCGGATCGACAGTGCGGCGGCGACGGCGGGCAGGATGCCGTCACGGCGCTGGAGCAGGACCGGTGCGGTGGCGCTCAGGGAGTCGGCAGCGGCTATCCAGCCGATGCGCGGGTCGCCGCCGCTGTACGAGCCGTGCTGCGCCTGCGGCGCTTCCGGCTGCCGCGGTGTGTGCGCCTGTGGTGCCGTGTGCAATGGAGCTTCCTCCCAGAGTGTCCCCTCTGTGCCGGGGCTCGCCCAAGTATGCAGTGTGGCGTACGAGTCGATCATTCCGCGGCGATGTCATGGAATTGTGGCGGTGGTGGCGACGGCGTGAAGGAGGGGCGGGTGGGGCCGGGACGCTGCCGGGTCGGGTGAAGGCCGCGCGGGCCCCCGGCGAGGAGCGCGTCCGGCGAACGGGCCGCCGAGGAGGGCCGGTCCGCCGCCGTCCGCCGGGGCCCGCAGGGGGCGGTGTCTGCCCGGCGGCGTACCGCATAGGCTGTTCGGTACCAGTCGGAAGCAGCAGGGAGCCAACGCGATGACGACAGGTCGGCTCGGGGCGGGGGCGCCTACCGGCCCCGAGGGCCAGGGGAACGCCGCCGCACCGCCGAACCGGGCGTACGCCGGGCAGGTCGTGTACTTCCCGGATCCGGTCAGAGCGGCCCGCTACCCCCAGGGGGTGCGCGTCGACCACGGCGGATTTCCGGACTTCTCCCCGTACGCGCGGGCGGCGGCGGAGATCGCGGAGCCCCCGGAGGGCTTCGGCGGCGACGAACTGCGCCTGACGGACTACGTGTCGGCCAACGCCGCGCTGCACGGCGAGGAGCACGAGCTGTGGGCGGACCTGCCGTCCGTCGCGACCCCGCACGGCTGGACGTGGCACCACGTGCCCCACAGCCGCCGGATGGAGCTCGTCCCCGTCGAGGTCAAGGCGCTGCTGCGGCATCACGGCGGGCTGGCGACGGCCCCCGTCGACCACGCCAAGACCGGTACCCGCCCCCTCCAGGAGACCCGGCCCGCGCACTTCGCCGTCCCGCACGGTGCCGAACCGGCGGTGACCGAGCGGCAGGTCGCGGACGTCGAGGAGCGGCTGGGCTACCGGCTGCCCGGCGCCTACCGCACGTTCCTGAAGGTCGCGGGCGGCTGCGCACCGCAGGGCGTCGCGCTCGACGCGGAGCTGGGACTGCTGGTGGACCAACCGTTCCTCACGGTGCGCGACGACGCCGCCGTCAACGACCTCGTCTACGTGAACAAGTGCCTGCGCGACCATCTCACCAAGGACTACCTGGGGGTGGGGTTCGTGCAGGGCGGGCTGGTCGCGGTGCAGGTCAGGGGAGAGGCACCCGGTTCGGTGTGGTTCTGCGCCTACGACGACGCCCGGGACGCCGACGGCTTGCGGGTGCAGGAGCGGGTCGAGCGGCTGCTGCGGCCGTGCGGCGCGGACTTCGACGAGTTCCTGCTGCGGCTGGCGGGCAACCCGCCGGAGTTGGAGACGGTGGCCAACCTGATGGTGGACGGCGGCTTCGCCCGCGCCGTCCCTGTGGAGAGGTGAGAGCGCGATGGTGACCTTGGCGCAAGCCCAGGAGCGCGCCGAGCGCTGGGTCAACGGTGAGGTACCCGCCTACGAGCAGCGCGAGGTGCGGGTCCGCGAGTTCGACCTGGGCTTCGTCGCCTGGGCCGAGGACCGCGCGGGGGCACCGGCCTCGGACAGCGGCAACGTCCGGCTGGTCATCGCCCGCGACAGCGGGGAGACCACGCTGTGGCCCGCGCTGCCGGTGGGCGAGGTCATCCGCCGCTACGAGGAGGAGTACGGCGAGGAACCGGCCGCCCCGGCCGCGCCGCCGCAGCAGCGGCTCGACCTCGAGGCGACCTCGTTCCTGCTGACGCCTCCCGAATGGCTCCAGCAGGCGGCCGACAAGATGGGCATCCCGGACCGGCGTGCCGACGGCACCCCCGCGCACGCGGACGGCACCCCCGCGCAGGGGACGCCCGGGCCCGCCGTGCCGCACACACCACCGCCCGCCGCGCCCGCCCCGCCCGCCGCTCCCTTCGGCGACACCTCGGGCGGCGCCCCCTCCGGGCCCAGCCCCTGGGACGGCGCCGACACCGGCGGTGCGGGCAGCGGCGAGGCGCAGGCGCCGCCGGCGACCGTGTTCGCGCCGCCGCTGACGGGCGGCGACGAGGAGAACACCCCGCCGCCGCCGTCCGGCTCGGAGGCGCGTACCGCGCTGCTGCCGGAGGGCAGCGCACTGCCCAGGACCACGGTGTCCCCCGCGCTGGCGGACCCGTACGGCCCGCAGCCCGGTCACGGGCCCGCCGACCAGTACTCCGCTCCGGGCGGGCCCCGCCCGGAGCCGGCGCAGGCTCCGGCGGCGGCCCCGTATCCGGACCAGGCCCCGCAGGGCGGTGCGCCCGACGGTGCCGGGAACGACGCGGGTGCCGACAGCGGCACCGGCGGTGGCGGCACCGGCGGGGTGCACCATGCCGCGACCATGCTGGCCGACCCCTCCCAGGGCGGCCTCCGGATGCCGGGCGCTCCCGAGGCGTCGGGAGCCGACGACATCGCGGACGCCGCCACGAGCCGCGCCCCGCAGGGCGCCTTCCCCGGCAAGCAGCCACGCGGCACGGGTCCCTCGGTGCCCCCGCCGCCGGGCGCTCCGGGTGCTCCCGGTGCCCGCTCCGGCGGGCCCGCGACTCCGCCGCCACCCTCCGCGCCCGGTCCTCCGGGCGGCTCCGGTGGCGGCTATGTGCCCACGCAGATGGTCTCGTCCGACGCTCTGGCCGAGCAGATCAGCCAGAGCGGGCAGCAGCCGATGGCCGACACGCCCGGTGATCCGGCGACACCGCCGCCCGGCGGCGGCCCCGGCGGCGGGGTGCACCAGGCGGCGACGATGCTCGCCGGCCCCGCCCTCGGCGGCCCCACACCGCCCGGCCCTCCCGGTGCGCCGGCCCCCGGTGCGCCTCCCGGCGCTCCCGCCATGGGGCCCGGCCCCGGCGGACCGCCGCCCGGTGCTCCGCAGGCCGGTGCCCCGCAGCCCCAGCCGGGCACGCCCACGGTCGGGCCCGGCTACATGGCCGTGCTCCGCTACCGCGCGCCCGACGGCTCCGAGCAGCAGCTCATCCGCCGCTCCGCGCCGGGGACCCCGCACCCGGAGTGGCAACTGCTGCACGAGCTGCGGGCCATGAACGTGCCCCCGCAGCAGGTCGTCGAGCTCCATACCGAACTGGAGTCCTGCGACCTGCCCGGCGGCTACTGCGCCCGCATGGTCCGCGAGAACTGGCCGCAGGTGCGGATCAGCCACACCGCCTCCTACGGCACCGACCACGCCTCGCGGCAGCAGGGCATGCGGCACCTCGTCGAGCACCAGGGCGAGCTGCACCAGGTCGCCGACGGGCCCGCGCGGCCCGCTCCGCAGCGGGTACCACTGCCGCCGCCCGGCCAGATCCCGCCCGCGCCGCCCATCCCGCCCGACGCCATCGGGCAGGAGCTGATGCAGGCGTTCGGACCGCAGGGCGTCTTCCGCTTCGACCAGCGGGCCGTCTCCCGCCAGGGCGTGCCCGACATCGTGGCCCAGACCCTGGTGTGGGCCGGTGTGCCCATCGACATGGGCCCGTTCTTCTGGGGCCAGGCCCAGCCCGGCCGGCCGGTGCCGACACTGGCCGAGCTGGCCCAGGAACGCGGGGTGCAGCCGGCCTCCGACGCGGGCTCGTACCTGGTGATGGGGACCGACTTCGGACGGCAGCTGTGCGTGCAGTACGGCTCGGCGAACATCGTGGCCGTGCCGCTGGAAGCGGGGCCCGGCGGGCAGCCCGCGCCCCCGCAGTTCGTGAACACGGGCCTGCCGGAGTTCGTGCGGTGCATGGCCATGCTGGGGCGGATGTGGCGGCTGCGGTTCGGACTGACGCCGGACCAGGCCGGGCGCTGGACAGTCGACTTCCAGGCCCAGCTCGCCGCCCTGGACGCCGCGGCACTCGCCTCCCCGGAGAACTGGTGGTCCGTGCTGCTGGAGCAGATGTGGGACGGCCTCTTCTGAGCGTCCGCCGGTGCGGTTGCCGCTGGTGCGGGTGCCGTGTTGTGGGGGCACGCCCCCTCGCGTTTTCGGCTGCCGCCGAGAGGTCGTGTCGGGGGGCTCCGCCCCCCGACGGCCCCCCGCTAGTGGGCTTCGCCCCCTAGAACCCCCGTCCGCATCTGCGGCACCGTCCGGCTCCGGGCACCCCGCGAGGTGCCTCCGCCCCGGGTAGGGCCGGTGACAACCCTGCGGGCCGTCGGAGGGAAAGAAGCCTGCCCTTCGTCCTCCTGCAAGAACAACCCGCAGGGTTGTCACCGGCCGGATCGGGGACCCGGCCTCCGCGCCGCTGACACGTGTTCAGAGCGGTGGCCCCTGGGCGGCCGGGGGTCCTAGGGGGCGAAGCCACCTAGCGGGGGGCGTTGGGGGGCGGAGCCCCCCGACACGGCCTGTCGGCGGCAGCCGAAGACGCGAGGGGGCGTGCCCCCACCACGCGGGAACCCCCTCACCGGCGGCAGCCGAAGACGCAAGGGGGGCGTGCCCCCACCAACGGGGCGCCCCGCGACGTTCGCGAGGGCACCGTCACGGCTCCGTCACAGCGGCATGCTGGAGCCTTCTGAACTGCACTGGTGTCCTAGGGATGTGCGAATATCGCCCCGTACGGTCCGGCCGGACGCGCGGCCGGGGCAAGGGGGAGGGGGACCCATGTCGTTGCGCGATCTCGTCCATGACACCGCCGTGGCGCGGATGTCCACGTCCGAGCGGATGGACCGACTGCGCTCCGCACGTCTGTACTTCCAGCGTCCTGAGAACCCCGGCTTCCTGGTGGCCGAGACGGTGGACGGTCCGGTGGTGCCGGTCTTCACCTCCTGGGAGCAACTGGCCCTGTTCGCCGGAGTGTGCGACTGGGCTTCCACCACAGCGGAGGATTTGGTGGACCTGCTGCCCGACGGCGTCCGGGCACTGGTGGACCCGCTGGGCGAGCACCCCTTCCTGCTGGACGCGGACCGGCTGATCCCGCCGGAGACGGCCGGGCCCGACGCCGACGAAGGGGCCGCGGACACCGCGAATGCGGAACCCGCGGACACCGCGAATGCGGAACCCGCGGACACCGCGAACGCGGAACCCGCGGACACCGCGAACGCGGAACCCGCGGACGGCGACGCCGCCCGGAGGGGCTGAGCATGTCGGGGGACGGTAAGGGCGCGTACGACGGCCCCAAACCCGGTGACGGGTACGCGATCGAGATCGCGGGTGTCCGCAAGATCCTCAAGCCGCTGGAGGAGTCGGTCATCGCGGCTCGGAAGATCAAGGACGACTGGAAGTCGA
This sequence comes from Streptomyces sp. NPDC006925, assembly GCF_042869575.1. Lineage (NCBI taxonomy): Bacteria > Bacillati > Actinomycetota > Actinomycetes > Kitasatosporales > Streptomycetaceae > Streptomyces > Streptomyces sp. NPDC006925. The sequence goes on along the minus strand of NZ_JBIAGB010000025.1, from coordinate 15,721 downwards.
TGGCCAGCGGGATCAACAACGCGGCCACCATCGAGATCGAGAAGCCCGCCAAGGAAGTGCTCTCGGAGTGGGGCTTCGGGATGGGGCGGGTCGCCGAGCACACCGATGTGATCGTCGAGACGCTGCGGCAGGTCATCGCCGCCTACATGCTGGCCGATCTGCTGCGGGTCAAGGATTTCTCGCCGACCGAGGACAACATGGCCAAGCTGCCGTTCGGGGAGCACGGGCTGCGGGCGTGGAAGGACTCGGACCGCAAGCACTTCGACCCGCCTCCGGAGATCTACCAGGAGCCGTGGCTGGACGACGGCAAACCGGGCGGCGACGGCACGACCGTCACGGGTGATCTGCCCACCAACCCGCGCTATCGGGTCGCGGGCGAGGGCGGCGAAGGCTGGGTGGTCGACGGCGGACAGGGGCCCATCGCATGACCTGGGCCCGCCCGACGTATCGACCTCGGACACTCCCCGCGGGACGCGGTGGTGGAAAGGACCCCCTCGTATGACGCAGAAGGACGCCATGGAGGGCGGCACAGCGGAACGCCTGCCGCCGCATGCCAAGCCCGACGAGGTCATACTCGGCGATCCGGACAAGATCGATGATCTGGTCGTCAAGCTGCGTGCCTACGCGGGTGCGTTCAAGGACGGCTACGACAAGCTGACCGATCTGTCCCTGCTGCCGTGGACCGGCGCCGGCTCGCGCAGCTTCGAGGACGCGAGCAAGAGCCTGCCCAGGGAACTGGAGTCCGCTCGCAAGTACTTCAAGTCGGCGGCCGGCGCACTGGACGCGTACGCGGACAAACTCCGCTCGGTCCACAAGCGGGTCAAGCCGATCATCAAGGACGCTGACGAGATCCGGGCCGCCTCCAAAGCCCACTGGAAGAAGGTCAAGGCGTACAACGACGCCGTGGACCGGGGTGACGAGACCCTTCCGGAGCGACCGCCGGACGAGGATCCCATCACCGGGCTGGACTCCTGCTACAGCCGGCTGGACAAGCTGGAGAAGGAGCTCCAGGGCGTCGTCGACGACTCCAAGAGCAAGCTGGACAAGGCGGCGGAGAAGGCTCCCGATCCCCCGAAGGGCTGGAACCGCTTCAAGAAGGGTGCCAAGGATTTCTTCGGCGGCGCGGGCGACAGCGTCCACGGGATGTGGAAGCAGTTCGAGTACCTGACCGAGGACGGTCTGGACGGGGCGAGCCTCCAGCTGGCGGGGATGGCGGACGGCGCGGCCTACGCGGCTCACCATCCCAAGGAGTTCGCCAAGGCGGTCGTCAACTGGGAGGAGTGGCAGCGCAACCCCTCCCGTGCGGCGGGGCAGCTGACCCCGGATCTGCTGCTGGCGCTCGCCTCCGGCGGCGGGGGCGCGCTGCGCAAGGGCGGCTCGGCGGCCAAGAACGCCGCCCAGCGGCTGGCCGGCCGGGAGCGGGCGCTGCGCCGGGACGGCAGTGCGCGGGACCGGGCGGACGGGCCGGACCAGAGCGATGTGAGCAGCGGCGAGAAGAAGGGGCTCAACGAGCCTGTCGACGCGGCGACGGGTGAGATGTTCACCTCTGCCACGGATGTTGCTCTGCCCGGGGATCTGCCGTTGTTGTTGGAGCGGCATTATGTGTCGGGGCATCCGTGCGGGGGCTGGTTCGGGCCGACGTGGGCGGGGACGCTGGATCAGCGGGTGGAGCTGGACGAGCGGGGGATCGTCTTCGTCGCGGACGACGGGATGGTGCTCAGCTATCCGGTGCCCGAGGCGGAAGTACCGGCACTGCCGGTCAGCGGGCCCCGGTGGCCGCTGTGCTGGGACGGCAAACCGGACGGCACGATGACGATCACCGCACCGGAGCGCAACCGCACCCTGCACTTCGCCCCGCTGCCCGCCGGAGGACGCGAACTGGCGCTGCGCGCGATCAGCGACCGGGCCGGCAACCGCATCGACATCACCTACGACCAGACCGGCGCACCGCAGCGGGTGACCCACTCGGGCGGCTACCGGATCGCGGTGGACACCGATCCTGACCTGATGCGGATCACCGCGCTGCGCATGCTGCACCAATCCGACGAGGAGCGCAGCACCCTCCTGGTCTCCTACCGCTACGACCCGGCCGGGAACCTCGCCGAGATCCTCAACTCCACCGGGCAGCCGCTGCGCTACCGCTACGACGAGGCCCACCGCATCACCTCGTGGACGGACCGCAACGGCACCGCCTTCGGCTACGTCTACGACCACCGCGGCCGCGTCCTGCGCACCATCGGCCCCGACGGCACCTTCTCGGGCCGCTTCCACTACGACCAGGCGGCCCGCACCACCCGCTACACCGACTCCCTGGGCCACCAGTCCGTCTACGTCCACAACGAGGCCCACCGCATCGTCGCCGAGACCGACACTCTCGGCCACACCACCCGCACCGAGTGGGATACGGCCAACCGCCACCCGGTGGCCGTCACCGACCCGCTGGGCCGCACCACCCGCTACACCTACGACGAGGCGGGCAACCTCACCCGCATCCAGCGCCCCGACGGCAGCACCACCAGCGCCCTCTACGACGACGACTGCCTCCCACTGGAGATCCGCGACCCCAACGGCGGCCTGTGGCGGCACACCTGGGACGACCAGGGCAACCGCACCTCCACCACCGACCCGGCCGGCACCACCACCCGCTACACCTACAACCAGGCCGGACACCTCACCTCCGTCACCGACCCCCTCGGCCACACCACCACCGTCACCCCGAACCCGGCCGGCCTCCCCACCGCATTGACCGACCCCCTGGGCCACACCACCCACATCCGCCGCGGCCCCCACGGCCGCGTCACCACCCTCACCGACCCGATGGGCCACACCACCCGCCACGGCTGGACCATCGAAGGCAAACCCGCCTGGCGGGAGTACGCCGACGGCGCCTGGGAGGAGTGGAAGTGGGACTGCGAGGGCAACCTCGTCTGCCACACCGACACAGCGGGTCACACCACGGAGTACACCCACACCCACTTCGACCTGCCCGTCACCCGCACCGACCCCGACGGGGCGCGGTATGCGTTCTCCTACGACACCGAACTGCGCCTGGTCGAGGTCACCAATCCCCAGGGCAGGTCGTGGCGCTACGAGTACGACCCGGTCGGCCGCCTGATCGCCGAGACCGACTTCAACAACGCACGGCAGACCTACGAACTGAACGCCGCAGGCGACCTCCTCGCACGCACGAACGCCATGGGCGAGCGGCTGACCTACACCCTCGACCCCCTCGGCCGCCCCGTCGAACAACACGACGAGACCAGCGGCGAGGTGACCACATACGCGTACGACCCGGCAGGCGCCCTCGTCCACACCGCCAACGCGGCGGCGAGCATCACCCTGGAACGTGACGCACTGGGCCAACTGCTGGCCGAGACGGTCAACGGACGCAGAACGTCCTACACCTACGACGCGGCGGGCCGCCGCATCGGCCGCACGACACCGTCCGGCCACACCTCCGAGTGGACCTACGACGCCACGGACCGCCCGACATCGCTGATGACGGACGGCGGCACGCTCACCTTCACATATGACGCCGCGGGCCGTGAGACGCACCGTGAACTGGCAGAGGGCATCACACTGCACCAGGGCTGGGACGCCACCGACCACCTCACCCGCCAGACAGTGCAGACGGCGCACGGCGACATCCTCCAGCACCGCGCCTACACCTACCGCCCCGACGGCTACGTCACCGAGATCCGCGAACTGACGTCCGGCACCCGTCGCTTCGACCTCGACAAAATGGGCCGCGTAACAGGTGTCCGAGCCCACGGCTGGACCGAGAAGTACGCCTACGACACAGCCGGCAACCAATCCCACGCCCAAGCCCCGGCCCACCCCGCAGCAGGCGACCGCGAACACGACGGCACCCTCATCCGCCGAGCCGGCCGCACCACCTACGAACACGACACCGCCGGCCGCCTCACCCGCAAAACCCGCACACTCCTCAACGGCCAGACCCGCACCTGGACCTACACCTGGAACAACCACGACCGCCTCATATCGGCAACCAACCCCAGCGGCGAGACCTGGCACTACACCTACGACCCACTCGGCCGCCGCCTCACCAAAACCGGACCCGAAGGACGCTCCACCACCTTCACCTGGGACGGCACCCGCACAACAGAACAGACCACTGAGGACGGCACGACCACCACCTGGGACTACACCCCCGACACTCATCGCCCCGTGGCCCAGACCACCGGCGACCCACTCGTCAGAACCCCGCAGTTCCACGCGATCATCACCGACACCGTGGGCACCCCCACCGAACTCCTCGCCTCCGACGGCACCCTCGCCTGGCAACCCCGCTCCACCCTCTGGGGCACCCCCCTCCCCTCCCCCGCCGCAACAGTGGACTGCCCCCTCCGCTTCCCCGGCCAATACGCCGACCCCGAAACCGGCCTCAACTACAACTACTTCCGCTACTACGACCCCGAAACAGCCCGCTACCTCACACCCGACCCGTTGGGCCTGGTTCCGGCACCCAATGACCTTCTTTTCGTCGACAATCCTTTCGTATTGACTGACCCGCTCGGGCTTTCCAAATGCCCGAAAGAAGTGAGATCGGAATTCAATACCCTACGAAAAGGCACAACGAACCGCACGGGGCTGGTCGATTCCGCGGAAGAGCTACGGGCACTGTTCGACAAGTGGACAGAAGGAGCTGAGAAACTACCACCCCGCGGCCCCAAAGTTCCCGAGGTCTACAAACTTGAGGACGGTACCGTGGTCCAATGGCGGACCTCCTCCACTTCAGGCGGTGAAACAATAGACCTGGTATTCCCGGAGAGTCGTAAGTCCAGACGGGTCCATATCGACCCACCGGAATAGGATGTAAAATGCAGGAAAATATTACACATCTCGCAGAGGAAGTGATCAGGGAAGGAGAAGAAGACTGGGTGATGGTCGACTTCCTCATCGGGGTTTCCGAAGATCATGCCGATGCGAACGGGGGCGACTTCCGCGAAATTTCCGTCGCACTCCTGCGCGAGTTGCTGGACGATGGACTCATGGAAATCGGCGATCTCGGTGAAAGTGGCTTCGAAGCGTGGAGCGAATCCACCGACGACGCCATCGCAAAATTCAAAGAGGGTTGCGAATCTCTCAATTGGCGACCTATGGGTGGCCTGTGGTGGCTCGCAAACACGGAAAAAGGCGCGCAATGGCTGCATGGCGGGCGACGCTGAACGGCATTCCCTCCACTCCGATGCGACCCAGGGTCAGCGGGACGGCAGCGCAGGGGCCGAGAGGCTGATGTCGCGGGCTTCCGCAGCGCCACCGCCGCGCAAGTCAGTGCGACTGGGGTGCCGGTGTGCAGCAGGGCTCCGACCGTGACGGGGTCGCGGGGGCGGGTGTGGACTTCGTGTCGGACCTGCCGGAAGGAGTCCTTTACAGGAGCGAGTCAAACCGCAGGCAGCCAGGAGAACACTTCCTCAAGCCCCGGCCCAAAGGGGAAAGATAAAGGTGCCGCAAAGGATTCATACCACCAGGTCCGAGGTCGCCCTCTCCTCCCTCACCGAGGAAGAATTCAACGCCATCAAGGAGTGGGACGACGGCCGACTGCGACTCGAAAAGAGCAGAGTAGCGCCGCAGGTGGCTGCTCGTATGACCATCCCAGCGAACTCCATTTTTCACATGATGCGAGAATGGGAAATCATGGTCGTGTCGATGGAGGCGGACTGGAACATGGAAGCGCGGCCGCTGCTCGACGACTACCTGCACGCACTGGAGAGCAGAGCTGCACTGGAGAAAGCGCTGGATGAACTTCACCCCCTTCAGGGGGAGACGCTCACCCAGACGCTTGATTCCCTGGATCAGGATTTCCTGGAATGCACCGAGGAGGCAGGGAAGACCGGCGCAGGAGCACTGGAAAAATGGCTGGATCCCCTGCCGAAGCGCCCACCCGAGTGGCTGTGGAAGCGCTGCCCACGGGTATGCCCATGGTGAGCGCAAAGGAGTGAGGGGAGGCGGCTCTCCCGGATCCACGGGCAAGCGAACTTGAGACCGGACCCAGCTGATGAACGCTCCCATGCTCGAGGTAACGGGATGACCGACGAAGGCCACCCTGCCACAATCCACACATCCACGGGCACGTATCGGGGGTGGCAGCTCTCGTGAGAGCGGTGTCGACGTCGACCTGGCTCTTCGCGTGCATGTATTGGCCTCCCCGTACGCCCTGAATATGTGGCGCACATGAGCAAAGAACACACCAGGCCAGATGGGCACTTGGAAGCCACCTGAACGTATCACCCACAAGCAATGGAAAAATAGAATCGAGAGGCCCCACACAGCCCCTCACTCGACCCGCAATAGATCACACCGTGGAAGAATTTCTTGATTTCTACGCCGAGGTGCGCGTAATTGATTCCCCTGAGAGGCCCGAACTCGTGGGCTCTGTCGGAGCAGTTCTAGGAATCACCGAAAATAGCACCCCAGCCGCACATCCGTCCTACGCCGTGATGCTGGACAACTACGACCGAGTAATTCAATTCAATTACAGTCAGCTATCACCTACAGGTCACACGAGAGATCAAGAAGACTATTATTAGCGGTACCTGTTCGCATTTCCGGAACCGCCGAGTTCACGGAAGAGGAGCATGCGAGGCGTCGAGGCCCTGGACAGCCTGTGGGCGGAGTACTGCCTTCCGTTCTGTGACGCCCTGTATGTGCGCCAGGGCGAGCAGGCGCGGGCCTATGGCGTCTCGTACGACTCCGACCGGCCCGGGGGCCTGGCGGTCGGGGAGTCCTTCGACCTCGCGGCGGAGTTGGCCGAGGACCCGGAGCGGGTCTCCTGGGTGGACGGGCAGCGGGAGGTGGAGCTGCCCGGTGGGGGACTCCTGTGGGCCGGCGAGGGTGACCAGGGGTCGCAGGGGTTCTTCGCACGCCTCGCCGAGGACGGAACCCTGGTGTGGGCGGTCTTCCTCACGGAGTCCAATCCGTTCACGGAGATCCGGCTGGTCGGGCGCGGGGCGACGTTCACCTCGACGGCCGGGGTCGCGGTCACCGTGGACATCGACGACCCCGCCCGACGCTGACAGGGCATTCGCGGAGCCCCGGCCCGACCGGCCGACGACCGTTGTCGCGTCGGGCACCTCGCTGAGTCCGGCGAAGCTTCCCCTGCCGCTGGACGACGTGGAGCTCCAGGTGCGGGACCTCGCGGGGAGGTCGAGTACCCCGGCGGCCTGGGCCGCCCCCGCGCTCATCCGGCCGGGCCGCGCCAGTGGTAGAGGTGTACCGGGCGGCCGGTCTCGCCGTGTCTGAGGCGGTGGCGGACCAGCCCGGCGCTCTCCAGGAGTTTGAGGTAGCGCTGTGCGGTCTGGCGGCTGAGGCCGGCGCGGTCGGCGACTTCCTGGGCCGAGAGGGCGTCCGGGGCGCTGTGCAGCACCTCCCGCACCAGGTCGGCCGTCAGGACGGAGTGACCCTTGGGCAGGGTCTCCGCGGAGCCGGGCGGGGTGGGGGCGCCGAAGACGCGGTCCACCGTCTCCTGGGTGGCGCCGGACCGCGGGGCCGTCGCCAGTTCGTGGCGGAGAGCGGCGTAGCTGTCGAGCTTGCCGCGCAGATGGGCGAAGGTGAACGGCTTCACCACGTACTGCAGTGCGCCGTGCCGTTGGGCCGCCCGTACGGTCGCGGTGTCGCGGGCGGCGGTCACCATGATGACCTCCGTCTCCACGCCGAAGTCGTGCAGGCGGCGGAGGAGGGTGAGCCCGGACTCGTCCGGCAGGTAGTGGTCGAGCAGCACCAGGTCCACCGGATGCCGACGCAGGAAGCGCAGCGCGGCGGCCGCGCTGTGCGCGGTTCCGGCGACGCGGAAGCCCGGGACCTTGGCCACATAGGCGGCGTTGATCCGGGCCACGTCCGGGTCGTCGTCGACGACCAGCACGTCGATCATGTCCGGGATCCCGGGTCGGATTCGGCTCCGGTGCGGGCGTCGGCTTCCGCGGCGGTCCCCGGTGGGTCGCCCTCCGGCGGTAGCCGATCCGCTGCCGCCGAGCCGGCCGCGGGGTGGACGGCAAGGGCTTCCGCGGGTGCGCCCCCGTGGACGCGGACCGGGGAGCCCGGCGGCGCGTGGGCGGTGTCCGTCAATGCCTCCGGCAGGACGACGCGGAACTCGGCGCCGCCCCCGGCCCGCGTGTCGTCCCCGGCCCGCGTGTCGTTCGCGGCGGCGCCGACCCGTACCTCGCCGCCCGCGCGCTCCGCGAACCGGCGGATCAGGGCCAGGCCGAGACCTCGGTGCGCCGTGCCCCCGCTCTCCTCGTCGCCGTCCACACCGCCGTCCGCGGGGGCCTTCGTGGACCAGCCCTCTTCGAACACCAGCTCCCGGTGCGCGGCGGGGACGCCCGGGCCGGTGTCGCGTACGGCGAGCACCACCGTGCGATCGCCCTCGGTGCGCAGCTCGACCTCGACCGCCGGTTCCGCGCTGCCCGCCGGTTCCGCGCTGCCCGCCGCGGCGTCCAGCGCGTTGTCCACCAGGTTGCCGACGACCGTGACCAGGCCGCTCGGGTCGGCCAGCCGGTCGGGCAGGAGGGAGTCGGGGTGGAGGCGGAGCGCGACGCCGCGTTCGGCGGCCACCGCCGCCTTGCCGACCAGCAGCGCCGACACCAGGGGGTCGTGCACGCGCTCGGTGACCTCTTCGGCCGTGGCGCGGTGCACTCCCAGCGCCTCGGTGACGTACCGCGCGGCGTCCTCGTGCAGGCCGAGTTCCAGCAGGCCGAGCAGGGTGTGCAGCCGGTTGGCGTGCTCGTGGTCCTGGGCCCGGAGGGCGTCGAGCAGGCCGCGGGTGCCTTCGAGTTCGCGGCCGAGGCGTTCGAGTTCGGTGCGGTCCCGCAGGGTGGCGACGGCGCCGCCGTCCGCGGTGGGCATCCGGTTGGCGACCAGGACGCGGGAGCCGCGCACGGTGACCAGGTCGCGGCCTGCCACCCGGCCGGAGAGCACGTCGGCTGTCCGGCCCGCACCCAGGGCCTCGGTCACCGGGCGGCCGAGCGCGTCGTCACCGAGGCCGAGGAGCCGCCGGGCCTCGTCGTTGACGAGCCGTACCCGGTCGTCCGCGTCCAGCGCCACCACGCCTTCGGCGAGGCCGTGCAGCATCGCCTCGCGCTCGGCGAGCAGCGCCGAGATGTCGGAGAAGGCGAGCGCGTGGGTGCGCCGCCTCAGCCGCCGGGCGAGGAGGTAGGCGGCCAGCGCTCCCACGGCCAGTGCGCCGCCCGCGTACGTCAGCAGTTTGGGGACGAGCGCCAGCAGGCTCTCGCGGACGTTCGCGTAGTCGATGCCGACCGAGACCGCGCCGATGATCCGGCCGTCGGCGTTCCGCAGCGGGGCCTTGCCGCGTGCGGTACGGCCCAGGGTTCCCTCGTCGATCTGGGCGACGTCCCGGCCCGCCAGCACCGGTCCCGGGTCGGTGGAGACGTGCCGGCCGAGGGCCGAGGGCGAGGGGTGGGACCAGCGGATACCGCGCTCGTCCATGATCACCACATACTCGGCGCCGGTGGCGCGCCGGATGCGTTCCGCCTCGGTCTGCAGGGGGCCGTGCGGGCTGGGTCGCTCGGCGGCGTGCGCTGCGGCGGTCAGCTCGTCGGCCAGCCCCGGCCGGGCCGCGGTGGTCTGGGCGATCGCGAGGGCGCGGCGGGTGGCCTGATGATCGAGCTGATCGCTCAGCGGGGCCAGGAACACTCCGCTGACCAGCGCGGTCACGCCGACGACGAGAGCGAGCTGGGCCGTCAGCACATGCGAGGAGACGCGGCGTGGTGATCCGACGCGCATCCGCCCCGCCTCCTCTCGTCCGGTCTGTCCCGTCGGCCGTTCGTCCGGTCCGGCTGCCCGATCCGGTCGTCCGGACCCACCGGGTTCCCCGGCCGGGCCCGTCCCTCGGGTCCCGCTGTACTCGTCCGGTCCCGGACTCCGGCTCCGCAGGGCGCGGCGCCGGTTCCGCAGGGCCCGAGCCGTCCGTCCGCCGCGGCCGGTCCTGTCCGGAATCGGTTCTTCCGGACACTTCTTGCCAGGAAGGGTAGAGGACGACCGCGGCGGGGTGTCCAGGAGAGCCCGGCTACATGATCCCGAAGAGCAGTCCCGCTCCCAGCACCGTCAGCGAGGTCAGCACCGCCCACTTGATCGTGAACCGGGTGTGCTCCCCGAACTCGACCTTCGCCATCCCGACCAGGACGTAGACCGCCGGGACCAGCGGGCTCGACATGTGCAGCGGCTGGCCGACGAGCGAGGCGCGGGCGATCTCCAGTGAACTGACCCCGTGCGCGGCCCCGGCCTCGGAGAGGATCGGGACGATGCCGAAGTAGAAGCCGTCGTTCGACATCAGGTAGGTGAACGGGATGCTCAGGATCGCGGTGACCACCGCCATGTGCGGCCCCAGCGCGTCGGGGATCGCGCCGACCACGGTGCGCGCCATCTCGTCCACCATGCCGGTACCGGTCAGTACGCCGGTGAAGACGGCCGCGGCGAAGACCATGCCCGCCACGTTGAGCACGTTCTCGGAGTGCGCCGCGATACGGGCCTTCTGGTCGGCCATGTCCCGGAAGTTGACCGTCAGCGCGACCGCCGCACCCAGCAGGAACAGCACGGGGATGGGGAGGAGCTGGGTGATCAGCAGGGCCAGGAGGGCGACGGTGAGGGCCGCGTTGAACCAGTAGAGCCTCGGGCGCAGCGTGGACCGGTGCGGGTCGAGCACCGCGGCCCCGCCCGCCGCGCTGCCGGAGGGTGCGGCATCGCCGCCGGTGCCAGGGTGCGCGGCGCCGCCGCTGCCCGTACCGGAGTGTGCGCCGCCGTCCGCGTCCCGGGGCCGGTCGCCCGGGCCGCCGGGGCCCGCAGCGCCGCCGCCGGGCCGCACCTTGCTCAGCGAGACCCGTCCGGCGCCCGCCCGGGTCCCCGCTCCCGCGCCCACCAGTACGGTCTCCGCCTCGACGCCGGTCCCGGACCCGGCGTCGGCGTCGGCGTCGGCGTGGCCGCGCTCGTCCCGCTCGTCCGCGCCGGCCCCGGACGCACCGGCCCCGGACAGCAGGCCGAGGCGGCGGCGCTCCCGCAGGCCGAGGGCGTAGGAGAGGACCAGGACGCACAGCAGACCGACGGCGAGCGCGGGGATCATCGGGACGAAGATGTCGCCGGCGTCCACGTGCAGCGCGGTCGCGGCCCGCGCGGTGGGTCCGCCCCAGGGGAGGGTGTTCATGACGCCGTTGGCGGTGGCGGCGACACCGGTCAGCACGACGACGCTCATCCCCAGTCGCCGGTAGAGCGGCAGCAGCGCGGAGACCGTGATCATGAAGGTGGTCGAGCCGTCCCCGTCCAGCGAGACGATCGCGGCGAGCAGGGCCGTGCCCATCACGATCCGCAGCGGGTCGGCTCGGCAGAACCGCAGGATGCCGCGGACGATCGGGTCGAAGAGACCGACGTCGATCATGACGCCGAAGTAGATGATGGCGAACATCAGCATGGCGGCCGTGGGTGCGAGGTCGCCGACGCCGTCGAGGACGTACTCGCCCAGGTGCGCGCCCTGACCGACCAGCACGCAGAAGAGCGCGGGGATGAGCACGAGCGCGGCGATGGGGGACATCTTCTTGGCCATGATCAACACCAGGAAGGTGGCGATCATGACAAATCCGAGGATCGTCAGCATGGAAAAACCAATCTCTCGCCCGCCGTGACGCGGCGGGGGAAGCCGCCCGCGCCCCTGCCGTGACGCGGCGGGGGCCCGGTGCCCGGTGACGGAGCGCCCGGTGGCGGCCCTGCGACGGGCCCCGGCGCCCTGCGGTCGCCCGACGGTATGCAGCGCCGACTCGCCGTCACAAGGGCGTCATCCGCGAGCAATATGCGCGAAACCCCAGCTCACGCGGGGTGACCGGCGATCCCGGGCGGCGGGCGGCCGCGGCCGGTTCCGGGGCCCCGACCCCGCGGGCCCGGGCCGGGGCGGCGCCCGGTCGGCTGCGGCGGGTCCCGGTCAGGCGCGGGCGGGCCCGGGGCCGGAGCCGTCGAGCCGGGACATCGCCGGCCTGGTTGGACGCGGCGGCGCTGGGCACCCGGGGAGGGCACGCGGTGCGAGGGGAGTGAGAGGGCGTGCCTACGGAAACCATGGAAACCGTCCGCATCAGGACCGGCGGCGGAACGGTGCTCACCGGCGATCTCCAGGTGCCGGACCGAGTGACCGGCGCGGTGCTGTTCGCACACGGGAGCGGCAGCTCGCGCTTCAGTCCCCGCAACCGCGCGGTCGCTGCCGCGCTGCGCGAGGAGGGGCTGGCCACCCTGCTGCTGGATCTGCTGACCGAGGACGAGGAACGGATCGACGCCGCGACAGCGGAGCACCGGTTCGACATCCCGCTGCTCGGCCACCGTCTGGTGGCAGCCGTCGACGAACTGACCCGCCACGGGCGGACGGCCGGGCTGCCGGTCGGCCTGTTCGGGGCGAGCACCGGGGCGGCGGCGGCGCTGACGGCCGCGGCCGAGCGGCCGGACACCGTGTACGCGGTGGTCTCCCGCGGAGGTCGGCCCGATCTGGCGGGCGACACCCTCCCGCAGGTGCTGGCCCCGGTGCTGCTGATCGTCGGAGGTGACGACCACCAGGTGCTGCGGCTGAACGAGGCCGCCGCCGAGCGGCTGCGCGCCCCGCACCGGATCCACATCGTCCCGGGCGCCACCCATCTGTTCGAGGAGCCCGGAACCCTGGAGGAGGTCGCGCGGGTGGCGGCCGGATGGTTCGCGCTCCCGCCCACCACGGACGGCGAGTGAGAGTGCGGCCCGGAGCCGGCCGCACGCCGGTCGGGCGTCGGCCCGACGTCGGCCGGACGTCGCGAGAAGGGAGCCGAGATGCGTTTCGCAGACCGCGTCCAGGCGGGCCGCGAACTCGCCGCGGAGGTCAGCCGGTTGCAGCGGACCGAGGAGTTGCGGGACCCACTTGTGCTGGCGCTGCCGCGGGGCGGGGTACCCGTCGCCGCCGAGGTGGCACATGCGCTGCACGCGCCGCTGGACGTGCTCGTCGCCCGCAAGATCGGGCTGCCGGGCCGGCCGGAGTACGGCGTCGGAGCCATCGCCGGGGAGGATCCGCCGGTCTACGACACGACGGCCCTGGAGATGCTCGGACTCACCGCCGACCGGCTGTCCTCGACCGTGGCGCACGAGCGCACCGAGATGCACCGCCGCCAGGACCTCTACCGGGGCGACCGCCCCGAACCGCGGATCGAGGGCCGCACCGTCCTCGTCGTCGACGACGGGCTGGCCACGGGTGTCACGGCCCGGGCCGCGCTGCGGCATCTGAGGCGGCAGCGGCCGGCCCGGCTCGTCCTGGCGGTCCCGGTCGGTTCTCCGCAGGCCGTCAGGGACCTCAGCCGCGAGGCGGACACCGTGCTCTGCCCGAACCAGCCGGCCGTCTTCGAGGCGGTGGGCCTGTGGTACCAGAACTTCCCGCAGATCACCGACGCGGAGGTGACCGAGGCCCTGCACGCGACAACGGCCGGCTGAGGCCCACCGCGGGCCCGCACGGTCGGTCGGCCGATGCCTCCGCTCCGTATCAGCCGACAGTCGGCAGCACGCCCCGGACCGGCCCCTGAGGCCCCCGGTCGTCCCGGACGTCCGTGGTCGTGCGGGACGTCGGGGCCGCGGCGGTCGGGCCGAACCGCCGGTGGTGCGCGTACGCCGCAGCGGCATCCCGCGGGCAAGCCCGCGCCGGGGTGCCCGGAATCACACAGTGCGGGCACCCCGGCGGTGAGGTTCAGGGGCCGAGAGTCCTGCGTCGAGAGCCCGGCGCCGAGAGTCCGGTGCCGAGCGTGCTCGACGTTGCCGTCAGGCGGCTGCCGCGGCGCCGGAAGCGGCCGCCGGAGTACGGCGCGCGGTCTGCCCGGCACCGGTCGTGCGGCGGCTGCCGCGCCCGGTAGCGGCGCGCCCGGTCCTGCCGGTGCGGCCGGAGTCCGTCTCCGCGGGGCGGCGTGCGGCCCGGCGCTCGTGTTCGACCTGGCGGCGGACCCGCTCGCAGCTCTTGGACAGCAGCCGGGAGACATGCATCTGGGAGATGCCCAGTTCCTCGCCGATCCGCGACTGGGTCATGTCGCGGAAGTAGCGCAGGTACAGCACCTGCCGCTGGCGCTCGGGCAGTTCACGCAGGCACGGCTTGACCGCCTCCCGCGCCACGACCGTGTCGTACTCGGGCTCCGAGGCGCCGAGTGTGTCGGCGAGCGAGAAGCCGTCGTCGGCACTGCCCGCGACGGACGCGTCCAGCGACAGCGAGCGGAAGCTGTCCAGCGCCTCCAGCCCCGCGGCCACGTCCTCCTCGGACATGCCCGTGTGCTCGGCGATCCTCGCCACTGACGGCGGACCTTCCTCCAGGCCCGCGGTCAGCTCCCGCACGGCGTTCCGCACCTTGTTCCGCAGTTCCTGCACCCGCCTGGGGACATGCACGTCCCAGGTGTGGTCACGGAAATGCCGACGGATCTCACCGGTGACGGTCGGCACCGCGAACGGCACGAACGGCGTCCCCTGCGCGGGGTCGTACCGGTCCACCGCCTTGACCAGACCGAGCGCGGCGACCTGCTCCAGATCCTCCAACGACTCGCCGCGGTTGCGGTACTTGGCGGCCAGCCGATGCGCCATCGGCAGCCACGCCTCCACCAGGCGGCCGCTCAGTTCCTCCCGCTCCGGGCCCTCGGGGAGCGCCGCCAGCCGCGCGAAGTCCTCCGCGGTGTCGGGGGCGTCGTCGTGGCTGTGGCGGGTGCGCTGGGGCCGGTACCTCACGGGGCACATGGGATCGAACTCCTCCCGGTGTCGCTGACACGTGGACAACCGCGGGAGAAACGACCCGGGTGACACACCCGGGGGACCCAGGGGTCTCCTCCCGCGATGTGCCTGTACTCCCAAGCACGTGGGGTCTCGTGTATCCGACTCCGGCTCCGGTAAACACCCCGAACCTGTCAGGTGGACACCCGTTTTTCTCGGACTGCTTCACCGGCGGCCCGGAACTGCTCGCCGGATCCGGTGGCGGCGCGGGTCGCCGGTACAGAGGCGGCCACGGCAGTCCGGGGTTCCTGAGACCGTCCGGGGCTGCACGAGTCGGTACGGAGTTTGTGCGGATCTGTGCGGGACGGTCGGAGCACGCAGCGGCGGCGGGCCCGCGTGGAGGTGGGCGCGGGCCGGGGGCGTAAGGTCGGCGTCCGGCCATCTGCATCCATGTGGATGGCCGGTTGTTTGTCCTTACCCTCACCAGGAGATTCTCCGCATGACGACCGACAGCGCCACCGGTCCGCCCATCTACAGCAGCCTGATCGAGGAGCACGGTGACGTGCCCGGCGACGTACGCCAGGCCGCCGAGGCACTCACGCAGGAAGCCGAGCAGGCGGTGGACTTCTCGCCCGTGCACCACCGCCACCCCAGTACCGGAAGACCGGAGTCAGCCGAGCCCCCGGCGGGTGGTCCCGCTCCTGCCTCCGCTCCTGCTCCTGCTCCTGCTCCTGCTCCTGAGCAGCCGCGCCGCAACGCCCCGCCCGCGCCCAAGTCGCCAGCCGGGCTCTCCGGCCCGCGGCCCGGTCAGCAGCCCGGTCGTCCGGCCGCGGACCGGCCACAGGAGTACGCAACCGATTGACATCCTCCCGGCCCTAAAGGACCGGGATTCCTACTGCCCGCGTCTGCGGGCCTCGGTGGGTTCCTGCTTCAACGCGCTGCGCCGGTACGGGTACCGGTCTTACCTGCGCTCCACAGGCCGTAACGGCCAGTCCGGCCGCCTTCGCGACGTTGACCG
>NZ_JBIAGB010000024.1:0-105371 GCF_042869575.1 Streptomyces sp. NPDC006925 | reverse complement strand
ACAGGACCCTAGACAAGTCCCATCGTTGCAGGTCAGGGGCACTTCTCGCTTTTTCGACCAAGCATCGGACAGCCACCGTGGTGAAAGCGCGAGGCTAAGGTGCCAACGTGACCTCCCCCACCAGAGCTGCCACCTATCCCGACCGTGCGACCGCGCAGTGGTGCACACAGCAGGTCGTCACCCGAAACGAGCAGCAAATCCACCGCTGGTTGGCGCAGGGCACGCGGCAGCGGCTGACCATCGAGGCGGCGTGGCCCTCGCGGCAGGAACCGGTAGGACGGGTGCTGCTGCAGGCGATGATGCTGGCGGGGCGCGGGGCGATCGAGGTGCGAGCCGCTCGCGTCGTGCTGAGAAGAGACCCCTCCCAGGACAACGGCTTCTCGGTACACGCCTCGTTCCCGGTCTACCTCTAGGAGCTTCCAGGATGTCCATGAAGCCCCTCGTCCACGACCGCAAGTACGGCGAACTGGATCAGGTCCTGACCGCGTACCTGGGCCGGACGGCGGACGACACCGCCGACGAGCGCAGCGAAGCGCTCACCGCCTACCTCCGCCACACCTGGCAGAACCGGCCGTGGGCGCTGGGCACAGCGGAGCAACAACTGCGGGAGTACGCGCAGAACCCGCCGGGACGGCTGCGGCACAAGCTGGGCGAGTTCTACCCCGTACCGGATGTGGGAATCCCGGAGAGCGACGTCCAGGAGTGGCTGCAGCAACTCGCGCAGCACATCCGGGCGAGCGTCGAGAGCAGCGACGCGCCGCCGCCCGGACCGCCGCGGACTCATTGGGAGTGGCATGCGCGCTTCCCCGAACTGGGACAGCTTCTGGGCGGATGGTTCTCACAGGAGATGCCGGACGAATTCGGCGAGCACGATGAGGCACTCGCCGACTACCTCAGCACCACCGACCCAGGACTCGTCGCCCGGCTGTGTGGTGAGCTGCGGGAGTTGCTGGCATCGGATCTGGAAGAGATCGAGTACTCCACGGCCGTCACGGAACTCGGTATGGAAGTAGACCCTCCGGCTCCGTACACGCCAGCGGCGTGGCTCGTCCGCGTCGCGGAGCGGGTTTCCCAGCCGCCGACCCAGTACGGAGCCCAGACTCCAGCCGAGCGGGTGCAGCAGGCCCAAGAGACTCAACCCATGGAGTGAACGGCCTCCTCCAGCCGCACCACATCCCAGACCAGCCGCGCCTGCTGTTCCGCCAAGGCGGCAGCCATGCCGTTCTGCTGCTCGGTCAGCTCGCAGCAGAAGGAGTGGTAGGGCAGCAACTCCTGCACCGTGC
Source organism: Streptomyces sp. NPDC006925 (assembly GCF_042869575.1). Taxonomy (NCBI): domain Bacteria; kingdom Bacillati; phylum Actinomycetota; class Actinomycetes; order Kitasatosporales; family Streptomycetaceae; genus Streptomyces; species Streptomyces sp. NPDC006925. The sequence continues at coordinate 104,088 of NZ_JBIAGB010000024.1, read as the reverse complement.
GCAGAAGAACACGTGCGACATCAGCTGCCTCGGCGGGACTCCCGGAACCGCACGGGCCGCCCTCAAGCTCCAGCTCGTCGTTGTGGAAGGGCTCATCGAGCCGCAGGGCCCCGGCGACGCCGCCGTCCCGGCGCAAGACGGCCAGCAGCGGCTGCTGGTCTTCCTCGTTCCATTCGTCGGCGAGGAACACCGTCTCCCGGAGTTCCTCGGCACTCATGCGGTGCCCGTCGTCAGCGTCGGACATCGCGTCCTGCCAGGCAGTCAGCACTGCGCCGGGCGCCTCACGTACATCGGCGTAGTACTCGGCCGTGAAAGTCCCACAGGTGCGTGTCCGACGAGTCGGCAATGCGAAGGCACTCGGACGCGGTCGCAGCGCGGACAAGGAGAACTGCCTCACCCACCCCACCTGGTCGAAACCATGTGCTCGCAAGAACCGCTGGCCGCCACCACCGTTCGGGGTGGATACGCGCAGCCGCTCGAATCCCCCGGCTGCGGCCAGCTCTCGCAGCACGATCAACGCCTCGCCGCCGTAACCGCAGCGACGCGACTCGGGCGCGATCTCCACCAGGCCCTCGCATCTCAACGAATGCGCATCCGCGGCGTACACACCCACCAGCCCCACAACGGTGCCCCTTGCACGGTCACGCAGCACGCGGGAGCGGCGCGTCCAGCCGACAGCGAGCGTCCGATCCGGCCGCAGGACGGCACGTGCGCTTCGAACGGGCCAGGAGTCGCCGGGCCCCAGCGCGTCGAGTACCTCATCTGCATCCCGAGGTGCCCAGCACTCGGCCACCATGGCTCCTGTGTCTCCGTTCATACCCACCCCCTGCCTCCCGTCACCCTGACTCACACGCGCTCGAACCGCCACCGGTGCACCGGGCGGGCGGACAGCTCCGGCGGGGGGTCGGGCAGCTCGGGGACGTCCGCGTCGTATCCGCCCGCCCAGCAGGTGATGACCAGGACCCGGTCGCCCGGTGCGGTGAAGTGTTCGCGGCGTTCGCAGCGGGCGTCCGGGGGCAGTTCCCGGCTGCGGACCCAGGAGAGCAGTTCGGCCCCGCGGCCGGGGGCGGCCTTGGCCTCCCACATGAGGGCGACGGTCGGCATCAGGCGTAGAGGTTCTTCCTGCTCAGTTCGTGCACGTGGTCGTGGTCGTCGTGGTCATGGCCGTGGTCGTGGTCCGGGGCCGCCGACGGGTCCGGCACGTGCGGTTCCGTCACCGGGAGCGAGGAGTCCGCGGGCAGGTCCCAGGCGGAGGCGGCGCGGTTGCGTGCCACCATCTCGGCGCCGAGGGCTGCCACCATGGCGCCGTTGTCGGTGCACAGCTTGGGCCGGGGGACCCGGAGGGTGATGCCCGCCTCGGCGCACCGCTCCTCGGCCATGGCACGCAGCCGGGAGTTGGCCGCGACCCCGCCGCCGATCATCAGGTGGTCCACGCCCTCGTCCCGGCAGGCGCGCAGGGCCTTGCGGGTCAGCACATCGGTGACGGCCTCCTGGAAGGAGGCGGCGACGTGGGCGACGGGCACCTCCTCGCCCGCGTTCCGCTTCGCCTCGATCCAGCGGGCGACGGCCGTCTTGAGGCCGGAGAAGGAGAAGTCGTAGGGCGCGTCGCGCGGTCCGGTCAGCCCGCGGGGGAAGGCGATGGCCGCCGGGTCGCCCTCCTTGGCGTACTTGTCGATCACCGGGCCGCCGGGGAAGCCGAGGTTGAGCACCCGGGCGACCTTGTCGAACGCCTCGCCCGCCGCGTCGTCGATGGTGGAGCCCAGCGGCCGGACGTCGGAAGTGATGTCGGGCGCCAGCAGCAGCGACGAGTGGCCGCCGGAGACCAGCAGCGCCATCGTGGGCTCGGGCAGCGCGCCGTGTTCGAGCTGGTCGACGCAGATGTGCGAGGCCAGGTGGTTGACGCCGTAGAGCGGCTTGCCCAGCGCGTACGCGTACGCCTTCGCCGCCGAGACGCCGACCAGCAGCGCCCCGGCGAGCCCCGGGCCCGCCGTCACCGCGATGCCGTCCAGGTCGGTGGCGGCGACCCCGGCCTGCTCCAGCGCGCGGTCGATCGTCGGCACCATCGCCTCCAGGTGCGCCCGGCTGGCGATCTCGGGGACGACGCCGCCGAACCGCGCGTGGGTGTCCACGCTGGAGGCGACGGCGTCGGCCAGCAGCGTGTGGCCGCGCACGATTCCGACGCCGGTCTCGTCGCAGGAGGTCTCGATGCCGAGAACGAGCGGTTCGTCAGCCATGGCTCTTCGTTCCTTGGTGCGGATGCGGATGCGGATGCGGGTGCGGAAGGGTGTTCGCGGGGGCGTCCCCCGAGGTGTCGGCGGCGGCCGCATACCCGGCGGGGTCGGCCAGCCGCATCACCAGCGCGTCGGTACCGGTGGGCTGGTAGTAACCGCGCCGGATGCCGATGGGCACGAAGCCGAAGCGCTCGTACAGGCGCTGCGCGGGCGCGTTGTCCACCCGCACCTCCAGCAGCACCTCCGCGCACTCGAAGTCCGTGGCGGCCTGCAACAGCGCCCGCAGCAGCCGCGCGCCGAGGCCGGTGCCCCGGTGGCCGGGCAGCACGCCGATGGTCTGGATGTCCCCCGTGCCGCCGACGGCCGCCAGGCCGCCGTAGCCGACGAGGCGGCCCGCCGGACCCGCTTCCGGAGAAGGGACCGCGTCCTCGGCGACCAGGTAGCGCCGGGTGGCGTCCGCTCCCCGCGCGTACGCCAGCTCGGACCAGAACATCCCGGCCGACCAGGCGTCCTCGGGGAAGAGCCGCTGCTCCAGCGCGAGCACGGGCTCGATGTCCCACCAGCGCATCTCGCGCAGACCGACGCGGCTCTCCCCGCCCTCCGCGCCACCCGCCCGCGCGGGGCCGGAGCCGCGGCCGGCGGCGTCGTCGGCGAGGTCGTCGGCGGCTTGGTGGGCGGCGGCTTGGTGGGCGGCGGCTTGGTCGGCGGCGCTCACCGCGGGGTGACCACCTTGTAGTTGGCGGGCACCTGCGCGTCGGGCCGCCGCAGATACAGCGGACGGGGCGGCAGCAGCTCCTCGCCGCGCGCCAGTCGCTCGGCCGCGAGCCGGGCGAGGGCCGCGGCCGACTGGTCGGCGGGCAGGTCGTGGCGTACGCCCCGGAAGACCGACTCGTACAGCACCGCGCCCGCGCCGACGGCGGGCAGGGCGCCGATCTCCTCCTCGCGGGCCTCGATCTCCGCGGGCCGGTCAACCGCCGGGTCGGTGCTGCGGGTGCGCGCGTCGGCGTACCGGGCCCAGTAGACCTCCTTGCGGCGCGCGTCGGTGGCGACGACGAACGGTTCCTCCAGTCCGGAGGCGTACGCGATGCCGTCGAGCGTGCACACGCCGTGCACCCGCTGGCCCAGCGCCGCCGCGAACGCCTCCGCGGTCGCCAGACCGACCCGCAGTCCGGTGTAGGGGCCCGGTCCGACGCCGACCACCAGGTCGGTGACCTCGGCCAGCTTCCGGCCCGCCTCCGCCAGCACCGCGTCCACGCAGGGCAGCAGCAGTTCGCCGTGGCGGCGGGCGTCGACCTGGTGGGCGGCGGCGAGCGTGCGGTCGCCGTCCGCGTCGTGGAGTGCGACGGTGACGGCGGGTGTGGCGGTATCCAGCGCGAGCATCAACACCCGACCAGCCTACGGCGCCCGCACGGCCCGCTCTCACCCGCGCGGGCCCGCCACCCCCGCCCCGGCGGCCGGGCCGTGCCGTGCACCGGGGATCTCCGCCCAGTACGTCAGCGGTGCGTCAGCGGTGCGGCACCAGGTGTTTCACCGGGTGCTTCACCGGGTGCATCGCCGCGTTCCCGCGCGCGTCGGCGCCGTTCCCGCGCGCGTCGGCACCCATGTGCGCCCCGGCGTGCTGCCGGTGGCCGGGGGCTTCCCGCCGCGCGTTCTCCCGCTCGTTGTCTCCCCCGTTGTCTCCCTTGTCGTCGCCCTCGGCGTTTCCCTCGTTCGTGGCTCCCTCACCGAACGGGACATCAGCCCCGGTCAGCTCGGCACGGATGCCTTCCTTGGCCACCGAGATGCCGCGCAGCCGCACGTCACCGGGCAGGTCGGGCAGCGTGACGCGGAGAGCGAGCTTGTCCGCGAGCTTCGGCTCCTCGATCTTCTCCAGGGCCGCCACCAGGGCCGGGTCGATCCCTGCCTTCTCCAGCAGCTTCGGATGCCGCACGGCGACATCGAGCAGGTTGAGCCGCATCACCTTGTCCACGAAGTCCGGTGTCCCCGTCACCCGGCTCAGCTCCCGGTCGCTGTGCCGGGCCTGCCGGGCCTGCTCGGGTGTCATGCCGAACCGCCGCGCGATGGACCGCACCCCGAACAGGGCCCGCGCCTTGTCGCGGTCGTGCTGGATGCGCTCGGCCAGCGGACGGGAGAGCCGCAGCCCCGCCTCCTCGCCGGTGCCCGGGGTGAAGCTGAACAGCTTGGGCACGACCAGCCGCATGTCGTCCACCGTGGTGCCCACGCCGTGATCGCCGGTACGGGCGAGATGGGCGCGCGCCCGCACCTTGACCTCGGTGTCCGCGACGGGCAGCTCGCCCGCGGCCAGCACGGTGTGCGGACCGCCCGGGGTGAACGTCACCTGCGAGGTGCCCAGTTCGCGGTCGAGATCGTCGAAGTCGAGCAGCACGTCGCCCTTCATCCGGCCGAGCACCGCGCCGCGGACGGAGGAGGGCGCGTCGCCGATGATCCGCACGTCCTTGACCCGGCCGCTGACCTGGGCCACCGAGACCCGGCCCGCGGGCACATCAGGAATCGCCACCTCCACATCGTCCAGGCGGCTCCGCGCCACCTGAGTGAGGAAGGGGAAGCCGTTGATGTGCACTTCGGGGCGGGCGTGCAGCTTCAGCGCGCTCTGCACCTGGTCGGCGGCCTTGCCCTCGGCGTAGAGCGCGGCCCAGCGGTCGGCGACGCCGAGGAACGCCAGCAGCGCGCAGCAGGCGACGCCGAGCTTGACTGTGCGGGACAGCCGGGAGCGGCGGCGCCTGCGGACGGCCCGCAGATACGGCATCCGGTCCTCGTAGGCGGGCTCGTCGTAGTCGGACCGCAGACCGAGGCCCCGCAGTCCGCCCTCGTACGGTTCCTCGGGCCCGGAGGCCGCCGCGGAGGACCCCGCCACGCCATACCCGCCATACCCGCCATACCCGCCGCCCGCGCTCCCCGCGCCGTCCCCGAGCGCCTCGTACGGGTTGGGGGCGGCGGTGCCGGGTGGAGCAGCGTCCGCCGGGGCCAGCGACGCCAGTTCGTCGTAGGGGCTGGCCGGCGCGTGGGAGTGCTCCGGGCCGCTGTCCCGGCCCTGGGGGCCGTCCCCGCCCCGGCCGGCCGGGAACCGGTCCCGGTGCACCCGGAACTGGCCCTGCTGGTCCTGAGGTTCGGGAACTTTCGGTATGGGGGTTGTGGAGTTTGTCGATGAACCGTGGGGGGTCATCGGCTTATGCGAACACAAGCGCGGGCATTACTCCAAGTTGCCGATCCCGCCGCCCGGCGTTCCTCCTCTCGCCACGCTGCGTTCCCCCTCCCCCCTGCCCTGCGCTTCCCCTCCCCCTTTTCCCTGCGTCTCCTCTTCCCCCTGCCCTGCGTTTCGCCGGCCCCTCGACCTACGGCTCTCCCACCGCCGCCCACCGGCCCTGCGCTCCGCCCCGAACCATGCGCGGCGCGCCTGCTGCTACCGTCGACCCGAGGTCGGCTCCCGGACGGGACGGACGGCAGTCCACCGCGGGAGCACGCGGGCAGGAGAGGTGGCAGCACACGGTGGCACGCAGCAGCGGCAGCAGCGCCGGGGTGATCGTGGCCGGGCTGACGGCGGCGGCACTCGCCGTGGTCGGCTTCTTCGCCTACCAGGCGTCGGCCGCCCAGGAGCGCGCCGAGAAGCCGTCAGCGGCGAAGTCGGCCAAGCCCTCGCCCGGCGCCTCGGACGGGAAGAGCCGCACCCCCGCCGAGCGGGACACCGCGCTGCCCGGCGACTCCGGCCGGGGCCATCGCGTCGTCTACGCGCTCAAGCGGCAGCGGGTGTGGCTGGTCGGCAAGAACGGCAAGGCCGCCAGGACGTTCGAGGTCTTCCCCAGCACGGTCGACCCCGAGCCGGGCGCCTACAAGGTCACCTCGCGCGCCTCCCATGTGACCGGCTCGGACGGTGTTCCGGTCGAGAACGTGGTGCGGTTCGCCGACGTGGACGGCGTCACGGTCGGCTTCAGCGCGGCACTCGACGGGTCGACGCCGGAGCCGGACGCCTCCCGCAGAACGGGCGGCATCCGCGAGAAGCGCGCCGACGGTGAGGCGCTGTGGCTGCACGCACCCATCGGCACCCGCGTCGTGGTGGTGCGCTAGCAACTCCCGTTCCCCGTTCGGCCCTTTTGCCGGGCTCCGGGCTCCGGGCGATGCCGACCCGGTATTCGGGAGGCGCGCCCTGTGAGGGCTCACGGGATTCGGGCCCCGGTACCCGCACGCCGCGCGGCATGCGACCCTCGGTCACGTACGGGCACAGCGGCCTCGTACGGGCACAGCCCTCAGCGGCGTGCGGAAGGTGCGCGCCCGGCCGGGGTGGTCTCCTCGTCGGGAGTCCCGGCGTCCGACGGCGGGCTGGAGACGGCGGCCGCGGCGGCGCAGGACGCGAGCAGTTCACTCATGGGCGGCGTGCCGTGCGAGGTGTGTCCACCGGCGGACGCCGACTCGTCCCGCGCAGGCGCGTGCGGCGCCCGCGGCGCTCGCTGCTGAGACTGCTGTGCGGTCATGGCTCCTCCAGGGGCGTCGGCACGGTGACACCTAGGCATACACTTAGGCATACCTAACCGTGCTCTCACCTCCCATGGGACCACGGTCCGCGCCGACCGCGCAACATCTTGCCGACACCATGTCGGCACGCCGGGGCGCCGGAACCGGGCGCCGGGCGGCTACCCGAGAGCTCCGAAGTCCTCCGCGGCCCAGCGCGGTCCGACCCCCACGAGGGTGACCGTCCGTACGTCCTCGGCCCCCTCCGACCCGGTGTCGCCGACGCCTTCGCCGGAGGGCGCGACGCCCTCGCCGGGCGGGGCGTCCTGGCCCGTCGCACGGGTGAGGACGACGTGCAGACGCTGCTCGGTGAGCTCCTCGACCTTGCCCTCGCCCCACTCCACGACGACCACCGAATCCGGCAGCGAGACGTCCAGATCCAGGTCCTCCATCTCCTCCAGCCCGCCGCCCAGCCGGTAGGCGTCCACATGCACCAGCGGCGGGCCGTCCCCCAGCGGCGGGTGCACGCGGGCGATGACGAAGGTGGGCGAGGTCACGGCGCCGCGCACATCCAGGCCCTCGCCCAAGCCGCGCGTCAAGGTGGTCTTCCCGGCGCCGAGTTCACCCGTCAGGAGGACAAGGTCACCGGCGCGCAGCAGTCCGGCCAACCGCAGGCCGAGCGCCCGCATGGCGTCGGCCGTGGGCACGGTGAGGGTGGTCTCGTTGCGCGGGCCGTCCGCCGCGCCTTCAGGGCCGCTGGTGCTGCCGGTGCCGTCAGCGCCGGTGCGGTCGCCGGGAGGAGCCTGCGGAGGCGGAGCGGGATGCTGGTCGTGCGGTGCTTCCATGGGTCCGGATGGTACGCGCCAGCCACTCGGCCAGGTGCTCGTTCACCTGCTCAGGGCGCTCCAGCATGGCCAGGTGACCGGTCGCCTCCAGGAGCACGTACGCGGCGCCCGGCAGAGCCACCACGATCCGCTCGCTGTGCTCGCTCGGCGTCATCAGGTCGCGGTCCCCGGCCAGCACCAGCGCCGGGCGGTCGGCGAAGGCCGACAGCGCGGCGGTCTTCTCGTGCTCGGCGAAGGCGGGATAGAACTCCGCGACGACATCCACCGGCACGGACTCGATCAGCCGCTCCGCGAACCGGGCCACCCCCGGGTCCACCTCGCGGGGGCTGCCGAACGAGTACCGCTTGACCACCCCGGCGAACAGGTCGGCGGTGACCCGGCGGCCGCGCTCGACCAGTTCGGACTGGGCCGCCAGCGCGCGGAGCACCCCCGGCACCACCCGGCGCACGGTGCGCACCCCGGCGGCCGGCAGGCCGTAAGTCACCTCGCCGAGCCCGCCCGCGCTGGTGCCCAGCAGCGCCACGCCCGCGACGCGCTCTTCGACGTACTCCGGGTACTGCTCGGCCAGCGCCATCAGCGTCATCCCGCCCATCGAATGGCCCACCAGCACCACCGGCCCCTCGGGGGCGGCGGCGTCGAGGACGGCCTTCAGGTCGCGTCCCAGCAGGTCGATGGAGACCGCCTCGCCGGCCGCGGCCCGCGCGGAGCGGCCGTGGCTGCGCTGGTCCCAGTAGACGCACCGGACGGCGCCGCGCAGCGCGGCCCGCTGGAAATGCCACACGTCCTGGCTGAGGCAGTAGCCGTGCGAGAACACCACGGTCACCGGCGCGCTGCCGGTGCCGCCCCGGCCCCGCACCAGCTCCACCAGCCGCGACCAGTACCCGGCCACCGGCCCGGCAGTGTCCTCGGTCGCGCCCCGGCCGCGCCCCGACGCCGACTGCGCCCCGGGCAGCGGGACCGGGCTGACCTCGGGGCCGCCCAGCCCGTCGCCGGACCCGGGGGCGGGCGCCGCGGGGTCCGTGCGCGGGAGCGGGAAGTCTGCGGGCTCGTCGACCTCGTAGTAGAGCTCCGTACCGTCCGCGGCTGGGACCCGGCCGGGAGTCCCCCGCAGCGTGCCGTAGGGGCCCGCGGCATCCAGCGCCAGCCGCGCCTTGCGGCGTACGGAACGGTGCACGGTGAGGCGTTCGAGCGCGACCCCGGCCGCGACGGCGCCCAGGGCGGCGCCCGCGACGCCCGCCCGGCGGGTCCAGGCCGCGCCGCCGGACGCGCCGGATGCGCCGGACGCCCTGCCGACAGCCGCCCCGACCGCGTCCCGTGTGCTGCTGCTGTCGCTCATGACCGCCCCCGTCCGTCCCGTACGCGCGGTTCCGTCCCGTCCGTCACCGGTGTCCGCGCCCGACCGCCGTGCCGCTGCCCGGCTCAGTCCTCGGCCTGCTCATTGGCGTATACCCGGGGTACCCGTGCGCTGATCCGGGTGACGATCTCGTAGGAGATGGTGCCCGCGGCGCGGGCCCAGTCCTCGGCGGTCGGCTCGCCCCCGTCGCCGGGGCCGAAGAGGACGGCGCGGTCGCCCGCTGCCGCCTCGTCGCCGCCCAGGTCGACGACGAACTGGTCCATGGCCACGGTGCCGGCGACCGTGCGCCATTTCCCGGCGACCAGCACCGGACCGGCCCCGGACGCGTGCCGCGGCAGGCCGTCGCCGTAGCCGAGCGGAACCAGCCCCAGGGTCGTCTCGCCCGGGGTGGTGTAGGCGTGCCCGTAGCCGACCCCGTGGCCGCCGGGCACCTGCTTGACCAGCGCCAGCGAGGCGCTGAGCGTCATCGCCGGGCGCAGCCCGAGGCTGTCGGCCGTACCGACCTCCGGCGACGGGGAGAGCCCGTAGACGGAGACACCGGTACGGACGAGGTCGAAGTGGGACTCGGGCAGGGTGAGGGTCGCGGGGGAGTTCGCGTGGTGCCGCACCTCGGGGTCGAGTCCGGCGCGCTCCGCGACCGCGACGGCCTCCCGGAAGGCGTCGAGCTGCGCGGCGTTGGCGGGGTGGCCCGGTTCGTCGGCGCAGGCGAAGTGCGCCCACACCCCGGTCACCCGCAGCGCGCCCTCCGCCTCGGCCGCCCGCGCCGCCGCCACCAACCGCGGCCAGTCGGCGGGCTGGCAGCCGTTGCGTCCGAGCCCGGTGTCCACCTTCAGATGCACCCGCGCGGTGCGCCCGGCCGCGCGGGCCGCCGCCACGATCTCATCCAGCGCCCAGTGGCTGCTCGCCGAGACGTCGATGTCGCGTTCGACGGCCCCCTGCCACGGCCCGCCCGGTGTCCACAGCCAGCACATCAGCCGACCGGTGTCCCCGGCGTCCCGCAGCGCGAAGGCCTCCTGCGGGGTGGCGGCCCCCAGCCAGCCCGCCCCGGCCTGCCGTGCGGCCCGGGCGCAGCGCACCGCACCGTGCCCGTAGCCGTCCGACTTGACCACGGCCATCAGCTCGGCCCGCGGCGCGTAGCCGCGCAGGGTCCGCACGTTGTCCCGCACGGCGCCGAGATCGATCTCGGCACACGCCCGGCCGGGTTCGGCAGGGGCCCCGCCGGAGCGCGGAGCGGAGTCCGCGCGCCGACCTGACGGGGGTCCGCTCCCGCCGCGCTCGGCAGCCGCGCGTCCGGTGTCGGCGTCGTCCGCGCCGGGCACGGGCAGGTGGGTGGGGCGGGACACCTGTGGCACGTCGTTCACGGGTTCAGTGTCGCAGGTGCCCGGATCGGCGCGGCTCTCAGTGGCCGGTCGCACCGTCGATGCGTTCGCGCAGCAGGTCGGCGTGGCCGCAGTGGTGCGCGTACTCGCCGATCTGGTGGAGGAGCACGCGGCGGACCGAGACGGGGGCGCCGGTGCGCGCGTGCGTGCCGGTCGCGTCCAGGTCCCTGGCGGCGACGATCTCGCGGGAGCGCTCGCACTCGGCACGCCACACCGCCAGCGCTTCGGCCGGGTCGCCTCCCAGGGAGTCGAAGTCCTGGTCGGGGTCGTCGTCCGAGTAGTACAGCAGCGGCACGTCCTCCCCGGCGAGTTGGATGCGGAACCACCAGCGTTCCACCCCGGCCAGGTGCCGCAGCAGCCCGTGCAAGGTCAGTCCCGAGGGCGGTACCGCGCGCTCCGACAGCGCCTCGGCCGGCACACCCGTGCACTTGAGCAGCAGTGTCTCCCGGTAGTGGTCGAGGTAGCGGGTCAGCAGCTCCCGCTCGTCGCCCACCAGCGGCAGCGGTTCCCGTGTGTCGTCCGCCCACGGCACGGAGAATGCGGTCGGCATCGCGCCCGCGGCGCTCTGTTCGCTCATGTGCGGAGTGTGGCACCGCCCACCGACAGTCCCGGGCGGCGTCCCGGTGGGGACTGCGGGGCGCCCGCGGAAGCGCCCTGCTGGATCGTCGGCGGAGAGCCCTCCCCGGGCAGCGAAAAAAGCATTGACGGGGCTCGGACAATGATCCCGTGATGTGGACCATTCAACCCGAACCCGTGCAGAGCCCGGCCGCGGTCGCCACCGTGCGCAGTTACATCGGCGAGATCGCCGGCCGCTACTACGGACGCCCTGCGACCGGGCAGGAGATCGACGCGGCGCTGGCCGCGGAGCCGGACGACGCGCTCACCCCGCCCGCGGGAACCTTCCTGCTGGCCCGCGCGCACGCCGACGGCTCCGTCGCCGGCTGTGCGGCCGTCCTGATGGTGACGCCCACGACGGCCGAGATCCGCCGCGTCTGGGTCGCCCCGCACGCCCGCAAGGGGGGCCTGGGCAAGCTGCTGGTCAACACCGCCGAGTGCACCGCGCTGCGGATGGGTGCCGCGGCGGTGCGGCTGGACACCCGGCACGACCTGGTGGAGGCCAGGCGACTGTACGCGCGGCTCGGGTACGAGGAGATCGCCCCGTTCAACGACTCGCCCTACGCCGACCACTGGTTCGGCAAACAGCTCACCCCGGCGCCCGTCCCGCCGCAGGAGCGGACGGCCGCCCCGGAGTAGGCCACCGGCCCGGTGCCCCGGAACGGGCCGCGGTGCCGTGCCCAGCGCACGGCACCGCGGCGCGGCAGGCGGCTCACGCCCCCCGCAGGACGTCCTGCCACGCGGGGGCCAGCGCCTCGGCGAGGTCCGTCGCGGCGGGCGGGTCGGTCGCCAGCCGACCGGCGAGGCCGTGCAGATAGGCGGCGGCGGAGGCGGCGTCGAGCGCTGAGAGCCCGGCCGCCAGCAGTCCCCCGGCCAGCCCGGTGAGCACATCCCCGCTGCCCGCCGTCGCCAGCCACCCCGTACCGGTCGCATTCACCCGCACGGGGGACATCGAGGCGTCGTCGGTGCCGGGCGGTTCGGCGACCAGCGTCGTGGAGCCCTTGAGCAGCACGGTGGCCCCGGTGCGCCGGGCCAGCTCGCGCACCGCGGCCAGCCGGCCCGCCTCGACCTCCTCGCGGGCCGTGCCGAGCAGCGCCGCGGCCTCCCCGGCGTGCGGCGTCAGCAGAGTGGGGGCGGTGCGGGCGCGCACCGCGTCCGGGTCCATCAGCCGCAGCCCGTCCGCGTCCACGAGCACGGGGACATCCCCGGCCAGCACCTCCTCGACGGCCTGCCGGGCGGCCGGTTCGTCGCCCAGCCCGGGGCCGACGGCCCACGCCTGCACCCGCCCGGCGTGCCCGGGCGGCCCCTCGGAGACCAGGGTCTCCGGATAGCGGGAGACCACCGCCTCCGTGCCCGGACCCACGTACCGCACCGCGCCCGCGCCGCTGCGCAGCGCCCCGGAGACGGCCAGCACGGCAGCCCCCGGATAGCGGCCGGAGCCCGCGACGACGCCGACGACGCCGCGCCGGTACTTGTCGCTCTCCGCCTGCGGCCTCGGCAGCAGACGGGCCACATCGGCGTGCTGCAGGGCCTCCACCTCCGGGACGGCGGGCAGGTGCGGCCCCAGACCGATGTCGATCAGCCGGACGGCGCCGGCCAGCTCCCGGGCCGGGTCGACCAGCAGGCCGGGCTTGTACGCGCCGAAGGTGACCGTGGCCCCGGCGGGCAGCACCGGGCCCGGCACCTCGCCGGTGTCGGCGGCCACCCCGCTGGGCAGGTCGACGGCGACGACCGGCACCCCCGCCTCCCGCACCAGGTCGGCCAGCTCCACGGCGGCGGGCCGCAGTCCGCCCGTGCCGCCGATCCCGACGATCCCGTCCAGCACCAGATCGGCGCGGGCCAGCACGGGGGCCACCGGCGCGGCGGCGCCCTCCACCACCGCACCGGGCGCGGGCAGCGCCCGTCCCCCGGCGGCCCGCAGCGCGGCCAGTCCGCCCTCGTGCGCGCGTTCGGGCGCCAGCAGCACCGCCGTCACCCCTGCGCCGCGCCGGGCGAGCCGGGCACCCGCGTAGAGCGCGTCCCCGCCGTTGTCGCCGCTGCCCACGAGGAGCACCACCCGGGCCCCGTAGGTCCGCCCCAGCAGGCCGCTGCACGCCGCCGCCAGCCCGGCGGCGGCACGCTGCATCAGCGCGCCCTCCGGCAGTCGGGCCATGAGCGCCGCCTCGGCGGCACGCACGGTCTGCACCCCGTAACCAGTCCTCATGCCCCCAGTGTGGCGTCCGTCTCATCCGGTCGCGCCCCGGGGGCCGGGCTCAGCCCTCCGCGACGACGACGGCCGAGGCGACCCCGGCGTCGTGCGAGAGAGAGACGTGCCAGCCCCGCACTCCCAGTTCGGCGGCGCAGCGCGCGACCGTGCCGCGCACCCGCAGATAGGGCCGCCCCGAGTCGGCGGTGCACACCTCGGCGTCGGTCCAGCGCAGTCCGCCGGGCGCGCCCAGCGCCTTGGCCAGCGCCTCCTTCGCCGCGAACCGGGCGGCCAGCGAGGCGGTGCCGCGGCGTTCGCCGCTGGGCAGCCACAGCTCGCGGTCGACGAAGATCCGGTCCGCCATGCCGGGAGTCCGCGCCAGCGAGGCGGCGAAGCGGTCGATCTCCGCGACGTCGATCCCCACCCCGATGATCATTGCTGTCCCACTTCCGCACACCCCATCCCGGCCCTGCCGCCGTACCGCCCTGCCGCCGTACCGCCCTGCCGCCGTCCCGCCGCGGCCGCGCCGCGGATCACCGACGGGGTGAGGGTACGCGCCGCGACGGCGCGGAACGCGCTCTCCCCCGCCGGGTCACTCGCCCCGTGCCATGCGCTCTATGGCGTCCTCCATCAACTCCAGGTACTCCGACTCCTCGCAGCGCGGCTTGCTGCCCATCACGTACAGCTCCAGCGAGTCCGTCAGGTCCTCGGTCAGGTCCTCGTCGGGGAGCCCGTCGGCCAGGTCGCTGTAGACGTGCCCGGCGTGGCCGGTCAGCGCAGCGGCATCGGAGGTGCGGCGGAGGCGGGGGCGACGTATGCGGCTCAAGGGGTGCGACATGGGCGGAACATAGCCCCGATCGGCACACCACGTACACCGTTTGTCCGCAGATTGTCCGACCGATATGACCGGCAGCCGCCCGCCCGGCACGCAGACCGGCCGCGACCACGTGCCCACCGGACCGCCGGGCACGGTGGACACGGCGAACCGGGGTCGGACCTGGGTTACCGGAGGTCCGCAGCCCCGGCCGCCGGCACCCCGCACCGCCCGCGCAGAATGGCACCGTGCCCACGAAGCCCTACGTCGACCTCGGCCGCTCGGAGTGGAGCGCCCTGCACGAGCGCACCCCGCTCCCGCTGACCGCCACCGAGGTCGAGGCCCTGCGCGGACTCGGCGACGTCATCGACCTGGACGAGGTGCGGGACATCTACCTGCCGCTGTCCCGGCTGATCAACCTGTACGTCGCGGCCACCCACGAGCTGCGCAGGTCCCTCAACGCCTTCCTCGACGACCCGCGCCGCCCCGAGCGGCCCGCTCCGCAGCGCGGCACCCCGTTCGTCATCGGCGTCGCGGGCAGTGTCGCGGTCGGGAAGTCCACTGTCTCCCGGCTGCTGCAGGCACTGCTCTCCCGGCCCCGGTCCCCGGGCGAAGAATCCCCGCTGCCGACGCACCCCCGCGTCGAGCGGGTCACCACGGACGGCTTCCTGCTGCCCACCGCCGAACTGGAGCGGCGCGGGCTGATGTCCCGCAAGGGCTTCCCCGAGTCCTACGACCGGCGCGCCCTCACCCGGTTCGTCGCCGACGTCAAGGCGGGAAAACCGGAGGTGACAGCTCCGGTCTACTCGCATCTGCGCTACGACATCGTCCCCGGGGAGCGGCTGACCGTGCGGCGGCCCGACATCCTCATCGTCGAGGGCCTCAACGTCCTCCAGCCGGCCCTGCCCGGCAAGGACGGCCGCACCCGGCTGGCCGTCGCCGACCACTTCGACTTCTCCGTCTACGTGGACGCGCGCACCTCCGACATCGAGCGCTGGTACCTGGAGCGGTTCCGGGCGCTGCGCGCCACCGCGTTCCAGGACCCGCGCTCCCACTTCCACCGGTTCACGGCCGTCTCCGAGGCGGAGGCCCTCGACTACGCGCGCACCACCTGGCGCACCGTCAACGAGCACAACCTGCGGCAGAACATAGCGCCCACCCGGGGCCGGGCCACCCTCCAGCTGCACAAGGCAGCCGACCACACGGTGCAGCGGCTGTCCCTGCGCAAGCTCTGACCACGGCGGGGCATGCGACCACGGCGGGGCAGATGTGAAGCCGGGGGCAGGCGGCGAGCCGGGCAGGCCGTGAACGGAGGCAGGCCGTGACCGGAGGCAGGCCGTGACCGGAGGCAGCCGACGAGGCCGAGGGCACGGCGGGACGCGCCGCGCCCCCGGTCACCCGCACCCCCCGGTCACCGCGGTGCCGTCAGCCCAGCGCGCGCTTGACCACGTCCGCGAGCCGTCCGGCGACCGCGCGCGCGTGCTCGATGTCCGCGGCCTCCACCATCACCCGCACCAGCGGCTCGGTCCCGGAGGGCCGCAGCAGCACCCGGCCGGTCTCCCCCAGCTCCCGCTCCGCCTCCGCGACGGCGGAGAGCAGCTCGGGAGCGGTCGCCACCCGCGTCCTGTCCACGTCCGGTACGTTCACCAGCACCTGCGGCAGGCGCTCCATCACCCCGGCCAGCTCCGCCAGCGGCCTGCCGGTGGCGGCGACGCGCGCGGCCAGCATCAGACCGGTCAGCGTGCCGTCGCCGGTGGTGGCGTGGTCGAGCACGATCACGTGCCCGGACTGCTCACCGCCGAGCGAGAACCCGCCGCGCTTCATCTCCTCCAGCACATAGCGGTCGCCGACCGCTGTCTGCAGCAGCTCGACGCCCGCCCGCTCCATGGCGAGCTTGAAACCGAGATTGGACATCACCGTCGCGACGACGGTGTCCTTGCGGAGCTGCCCGGCCTCCTTCATGGCGAGCGCGAGGACGGCGAGGATCTGGTCGCCGTCCACCTCGTGCCCGGCCCCGTCGACGGCCAGGCACCGGTCGGCGTCGCCGTCGTGCGCCACGCCGAAGTCCGCGCCGTGCCGCACGACGGCCTCGCGCAGCCCGTCGAGGTGGGTCGAGCCGCAGTCGTCGTTGATGTTGAGGCCGTCGGGGTCCGTGCCGATGGTGACCACGTCGGCCCCGGCCCGTGCGAAGGCCTCCGGCGAGACACGCGCCGCGGCGCCGTGCGCCCCGTCGATGACGACCTTCAGCCCGTCGAGCCGGTTCGGCAGCACCCCGACCAGGTGGGCGACGTAGTTGTCGAAGCCCTCGTCGTAGTCCTTGACCCGGCCCACTCCGGCACCGGTGGGCCGCGCCCACGGCTCGCCGGCCGCGTGCTCGTGGTACAGGGCCTCGATCCGGTCCTCCAGCTCGTCGGCCAGCTTGTGGCCGCCGCGGGCGAAGAACTTGATGCCGTTGTCGGGCATCGGGTTGTGGCTGGCCGACAGCATCACGCCCAGGTCGGCCCCGAGGGAGCCGGTCAGACAGGCAACGGCGGGCGTCGGCAGCACGCCGACCCGCAGCACGTCGACCCCCGCACTGGCCAGCCCCGCCACGACGGCGGCCTCCAGGAACTCGCCCGAGGCCCGCGGGTCCCGGCCCACGACGGCGACCGGCCGGGAGCCCTCCCGCTCCGCCTCGGCGCCGGCCTGCGCCTCGGTGAGCACATGGGCCGCCGCGACGGACAGTCCGAGCGCCAGTTCGGCCGTCAGCCCCTCATTGGCGACGCCGCGTACGCCGTCGGTTCCGAAGAGTCGTGCCACAGTCGTTCCTCCGAGTTCTGGGGGCGTTGTGCGGGATGGTGCGGGTTGTTCACCGGGCGGCTCCCGGAAGGCCCGGCACCCCAGGTATACGCCCCGTTGTCGGCGTGGCCGGCGTGGCCGCGCGGACGCCGCCGTTCGCGGCGCCGGATGTCGTGCCGGGGTCGGGCCGGATACCGGACCGGGGGTCGGGTCCGGGCCCGAACGACCGATGCCCCGTCGGCACCGAAGAGAGGTGCCGACGGGGCATCCGGAAAGCTCGCAGCAGCGAGCGCCGGGTCAGCGCTTGCTGTACTGCGTGCCCTTGCGGGCCTTCTTGAGACCGGCCTTCTTGCGCTCGACCGCGCGGTCGTCACGCGTGAGGAAGCCGGCCTTCTTCAGCGGGCCGCGGTTGTTGTCCACGTCCGCCTCGTTCAGCGCACGGGCCACGCCCAGGCGCAGCGCACCGGCCTGGCCGGAGATGCCGCCACCGGAGATGCGGGCGACCACGTCGTAGCGGTCGTCCAGCTCCAGCACCTTGAACGGCTCGTTGACTTCCTGCTGGTGCACCTTGTTGGGGAAGTAGCCCTCCAGGGTGCGACCGTTGATCTTCCACCGGCCGGAGCCCGGGATGATCCGGACACGGGCGATGGCGTTCTTGCGGCGACCGGTGCCGGCGGCCGGCTGCGGGTCGCCGAACCGGGAGGCGAGGGACTCGGAGGTGTACTCCTCCGGGGCCTCGGGGGTCTCGGTCGTGTACTCCTCGACGCCCTCGACGGGGGTCTCGGCGGTGGTCTCGGCCACGATTCTCCTCAGCTTCTCTTCAGTCTTAGGGGGTGGCCGGACTTACTGCGCGACCTGGCTGATCTCGAACGGCACGGGCTGCTGGGCACCGTGGGGGTGCTGGTCGCCCGCGTAGACCTTCAGCTTCGAGAGCATCTGACGGCCCAGGGAGTTCTTGGGGAGCATGCCCTTGACGGCCTTCTCCACCGCCTTCTCCGGGGTCTTCTCCAGCAGCTCGTCGTAGCGGACGGAGCGCAGACCACCCGGGTACCCGGAGTGGCGGTAGGCCATCTTCTGGGTGCGCTTGTTGCCGGAGAGGTGCACCTTGTCGGCGTTGATGATGATGACGAAGTCACCGGTGTCGACGTGGGGCGCGTACACGGGCTTGTGCTTACCCCGCAGGAGAGTGGCGGCCTGGGAGGCCAGCCGGCCGAGGACGACGTCCTGGGCGTCGATGACATGCCACTGGCGCTGAATGTCGCCAGGCTTGGGGCTGAACGTACGCACGGTCGTAGCCTTCGCTTCTTCAGTGATTGGGTCCTGACAGGGCCAACCAGGCAGATCACGACAGGCAAGATCGCATGCGGTGACGCAACCGCATGCTGATCGCTGGTCATCGACCGGTAGGCCGGTGTATAGACCCCCCACGTGAGAACAGGCAAGCCAATACACACAACGAACCAGCAGGATACCGACCCTGCCCCGCAAGGGTCAAAACAGCCCCCCGGACGGCCTCCGCACCCCGCCCCGGGACCGGGGACCGCCGCCCGACTCGCCGCCGGCCCGGCCACCCCCGCGGCCGCACCGTACGCGCCCCGGGCAGCGGCACCGCCCCGCGGCACCGCCCCGCGGCACCGCGGCCTCACCGCTTCCGCGCCACCCGGGCCTCGTCCCACACCGGCTCCGCGGACTCCCGGACCCGGCCGTCGGCGCCGAAGACGAGCCAGCGGTCGAAGGAGCGGGAGAACCAGCGGTCGTGCGTCACCGCCACCACCGTCCCCTCGAACGCCTCCAGCCCCTCCTGCAACGCCTCCGCCGACTCCAGGTCCAGGTTGTCCGTCGGCTCGTCCAGCAGCAGGGCCGTGGCCCCGGCCAGCTCCAGCAGCAGGATCTGGAAGCGCGCCTGCTGTCCGCCGGACAGCCGCTCGAAGGGCAGCTGGGCCTGGCGCGTCAGCTCGTACCGGCGCAGCACCGACATCGCGGCGCCGCGGTCCCGGGCGTGCTCCTTCCACAGGATGTCCAGCAGGGTGCGGCCCTCCAGTTCGAATGAGGAGGTGCCGGCGCTCAGCGCCGTCGATGAGGGGCGGTGGCCGGGCGGCGGGTGGGCATGGGTCTGCGCGAAGTGGCCCGGCACCACGCGGGCGCCCAGTTTCCAGTCACCCGTGTGCGCCACCTCCCCGCCGGCCAGCAGCCGCAGGAAGTGCGACTTGCCCGAGCCGTTGGAGCCCAGCACCGCGACCCGCTCCCCGTAGAAGACCTCCAGGTCGAAGGGGTCCATCAGGCCGGTCAGCTCCAGGCCGGCGCAGGTGATCGCCCGCACCCCGGTACGGCCGCCCCGCAGCCGCATCCGGATGTCCTGCTCACGCGGCGGCTCCAGCGGCGGCCCCGCCTCCTCGAACTTCTGCAGCCTGGTGCGGGCCGCCTGCAGCCGCGAGGCCATGTCGGAGTTGAAGGCGGCCTTCTGCTTGTACATGACCACCAGCCGCTTGAGCTTCGCGTGCTCCTCGTCCCAGCGCCGCCGCAACTCCTCGAACCGCGCGAACCGCTCCCGGCGCGCCGCGTGGTACGTCTCGAAGCCGCCTCCGTGCACCCACACGTCGCTGCCCGCGGCGCCCGGCTCCACGCTGACGATGCGGTCGGCGGCGCGGGCCAGCAGCTCGCGGTCGTGGGAGATGAACAGCACCGTCTTGGACGTCTCGCGGAGCCGGTCCTCCAGCCACCGCTTGCCGGGGACGTCCAGGTAGTTGTCCGGCTCGTCCAGCAGCAGCACCTCGTCCGTGCCACGCAGCAGCGACTCCAGGACGAGCCGCTTCTGCTCACCGCCGGAGAGGGTGCGCACCTGCCGCCACTGTGCCTTCTCGTAGGGGGCGCCCAGCGCGGCGACCGTGCACACGTCCCACAGCGTCTCCGCCTCGTACCCGCGTGCCTCCGCCCAGTCGGCGAGCGCCTGCGCGTACTGCATCTGCGCCGCCTCGTCGTCGACGGTCATCACCGCGTACTCCGCGTCGTCCAGCGCCCGCGCCGCCGCCCTGATCCGCGGGTGCGCCACGGAGACCAACAGGTCGCGGACCGTGCTCTCGTCCCGGACGCCGCCCACGAACTGCGGCATCACCCCCAGGCCGCCGCTGACGGTCACCGTGCCGCCGTCCGGGGTGATCTCCCCGGCGATCAGGCGCAGCAGCGTCGTCTTGCCCGCGCCGTTCGTCCCCACCAGCGCCACCGAGGAGCCCTCGCCCACGCGCAGCGACGCATCGTCGAAGAGCGCTCTCCCGTCGGGCAGCAGGAAATCCAGGTGCGCGACTTCGACATGTCCCATGAACCCGATTGTCACGGTCCGACGACGCCCGATCCAAGCGAATATCACGCGCAATAGGATGCGGTCATGAGCTTTGGGCAGGGGGGACCTCCGTGGGGTTCCCAAGGCGGACCCGATGGGCACTGGGGCGGCGGCCCCGGCGATCAGAACTCCGGGCACCTCGGCGGATCGGCCCCCGACTGGGCGGCACTCGCCGAGCAGGCCGAGCGCAGCCGCGCCCGACGTCGGCGCTGGCTGATGGCGGGCGGCGGAGCCCTGGCGACCGCCGCCGTGGCGGGCATCGTCGCGGTGGCCGTCGTCAACGAGAACGGTTCGGAGGCATCCGACAAGCCCTCGGACAGTCTGCCGCCCTCCTCCAGCGTCCCGCCGGGCGACAAGGACCCGCAACCGACGTTCAAGGACGAGCCGCCGCCCCCGGCACCGCCGCGGGACTTCATCTCGGACGCCTCCCGGGACAAGGCCCCGCTGAGCGCCAAGACGCTCTACCCCACCCGCCGCGTCACCATCAACGACCACCCCTACAAGCTGACCAAGACCGACTCCAGCAAGGACTGCGCGGCGGCCGCGCACGCGGGACTGGGCCCGGTGCTGACCCGCAACAACTGCACCGCCCTCTTCCGCGCCACCTACACCCACGACGGCATCGCCGTCACCGTGGGGATCGCCGTCTTCAAGGACGCCGCCACCGCCGAGAAGGCCAAGAAGCAGTACCAGCCCAACCTGGTCGCCCTCCCCGGCGGCGGCGTCCCCGACTTCTGCCGTACGGTCACCTGCCGCACCACGGCCAACTCGCTGGGCCGGTACGCGTACTTCACCATCGCCGGCCGCACCGACGGCCAACCTTCCGGAGCGGGCGACAAGAAGGCCCAGCAGGCCGCCCTCGACGGCTCCAACTACGCCTACGCGCGGGTCCTCAAGCGCGGCAAGGACCAGTCGGCCGCCGCGGCGAAGTCCCCGGAGCCGGAGAAGTCCTCGGAGTCGGACTGACCGTCGGATCCTCCCGGCGGGCTCCCGTTGGTCTCCCGCCGGGCCCGCGGTGTCCGGCCCCGCGGCGGCGTCCGGCACCCGCATCCGTCACCCTGCGGCGTCCGGGCGGCACGCCCTCGCAGCGCCGCGGCACACCCTCGGGTGCCGTCAGCAGCACCCCGCGGCGGCGCCGCGGCCCGGCAGCGGGGGGAGGGTGCGCTTGTTGCGGGAGGCCAGGTTGCGGGCCGCCAGCTCCGAGTCCGCCGGGTAGCCGACCTCCTCCAGGGTGAGGCCGTGCGGGCGCACCACATGGACGGCGGAGTCCCGCACGCCCGCGGCCAGCACCTGCGCGGGCCACTCCGGGGAGCGGTGGCCGTCGCCCACGAAGAGCATGGCGCCCACCAGGGCGCGCACCATGTTGTGGCAGAACGCGTCGGCCCGCACGGTCGCCTCCAGCACCCCGTCCGGGCGGCGTACCCACGCCAGCTCCTGCAGCGTGCGGATGGTCGTCGCGCCCTCGCGCTTCTTGCAGTACGCCGCGAAGTCGTGCTCCCCCAGCAGCCCGCGGGCCGCCTCGTTCATGGCGTCCAGGTCCAGCGGCCAGTTGTGCCAGAGCACATGGCCGCGCAGCAGCGGATCGGCGCCCCAGGGATGGTCGGTGACCCAGTAGGCGTAGCGCCGCCAGATCGCCGAGAACCGGGCGTCGAAGTGCGGCGGCGCCTCCTCGACGCGGCGGACCCGGACGTCCATCGGGAGCCGGCCCGCCAGCCGGCGCAGCAGCTGCGTGCCGTGCTCGGCCCACACCTCGGCGGGCAGGTCGACGTGTGCGACCTGCCCTCGGGCGTGCACTCCGGCGTCGGTGCGCCCGGCGACGGTCAGCTCCGGGGTCTCGTCCCGCCGCAGGACGACCCGCAGCGCGTCCTCGATCTCACCCTGGACCGTGCGCCGGCCGTGCTGCCGGGCCCATCCGGAGAACTCCCGTCCGTCGTAGGACACATCCAGCCGCACTCGCACCAGGTCGTTCGTCACGGCCCGATCTTCTCATCCGGCCCGGGCCGGATACGACGAGTGGGCCCGCCCCCCCTGCCGGGGGACGGGCCCACTCATACGTCAGCCGTGCGCTGCTCAGGCGTCCTTGGACTCGCCCTCGTCGTCGGCCGACTCCTTCTTCAGGTCGGCGACGGCCTCGTCACCGGCGGCGTCCTTGGCGGAGCGCTTGGTCGCGGCCTCGGCCTCGCCGACCGCGGCCTGCTGCACGGTCAGCGGCTCCACCAGCTCGATGACCGCCATCGGGGCGTTGTCGCCGCGACGGGGGCCGATCTTGGTGATGCGGGTGTAGCCACCGGGACGGTTCTCGTACCGGGGACCGATCTCGGTGAAGAGCGTGTGGACGACGCTCTTGTCCAGGACGGTCCGCATGACCTGGCGACGGTTGTGCAGGTCGCCCTTCTTCGCCTTGGTGATCAGACGCTCGGCGACCGGACGCAGGCGGCGGGCCTTCGCCTCGGTCGTCGTGATGCGGCCGTGCTCGAACAGCGCGGTCGCGAGGTTGCCCAGCATCGCCTTCTGGTGCGCGGCGCTGCCGCCCAGACGGGGACCCTTGGAGGGCTTCGGCATGGTGTCTCTCCTTCGTTGTCACTGCACCGGCCGTGTCAGGCACCGGAGGCAGTCCCGGCCGTGCGAGGTACCGGGAAGGGGTTCACGGGGGCTCCGGACGGAGCCCCCGCCGGTCGGCAGTCGCTCAGTACTGCTCGGTCTCGACGAACCCGGCGTCCGCGTCGTCGTCGGCGCCGAAGGCGTCGGCGGCGGCGGTCGGGTCGAATCCGGGCGGGCTGTCCTTGAGGGCCAGGCCCATCCCGGCCAGCTTCGCCTTGACCTCGTCGATGGACTTCGCACCGAAGTTGCGGATGTCCAGCAGGTCGGCCTCGGAGCGGGCCACCAGCTCGCCCACCGAGTGGATGCCCTCGCGCTTGAGGCAGTTGTAGGAGCGGACCGTCAGCTCCAGCTCCTCGATCGGCAGCGCCAGGTCGGCCGCGAGCGCGGCGTCCGTCGGCGACGGGCCCATGTCGATGCCCTCGGCGTCGACGTTCAGCTCGCGGGCCAGGCCGAACAGCTCGACCAGCGTCTTGCCTGCGGACGCCATGGCGTCGCGGGGCCGCATGGCCTGCTTGGTCTCGACGTCGACGATCAGCTTGTCGAAGTCGGTGCGCTGCTCGACTCGGGTCGCCTCGACCTTGTAGGTGACCTTGAGGACGGGCGAGTAGATGGAGTCGACCGGGATCCGGCCGATCTCCTGGCCCACCTGCTTGTTCTGCACGGCGGAGACGTAGCCGCGGCCGCGCTCGACGGTCAGCTCCATCTCCAGCTTGCCCTTGCCGTTCAGCGTGGCGAGGACCAGGTCCGGGTTGTGCACCTCGACACCGGCCGGCGGCGCGATGTCCGCGGCGGTGACCAGGCCCGGGCCCTGCTTGCGCAGGTACATCACGACCGGCTCGTCGTGCTCGGAGGAGACGACGAGGGACTTGATGTTGAGGATGAGGTCGGTGACGTCCTCCTTGACGCCCGGCACGGTCGAGAACTCGTGCAGGACACCGTCGATCCGGATGCTGGTCACGGCAGCACCGGGGATCGAGGAGAGGAGCGTACGACGCAGGGAGTTACCGAGGGTGTAGCCGAAACCCGGCTCCAGCGGCTCGATCACGAACCGGGAGCGGAACTCGTCGACGACCTCTTCGGTCAGGGAAGGGCGCTGAGCGATCAGCATGAGATGTTTTCCTCCAGTTTTCGGCAACCGCTATTTGATGCCGGTACTGCAAGGGTACGGGCGGCCCGGCCGAAACCGGCCGGAACCGCCCCGCACCCGTGTGAGCGGACCCGGAGGACCCGGGCACGCTCGACGATCAGCCGCCTCGGCTACTTCGAGTACAGCTCGACGATGAGCTGCTCCTGCACCTGGGTGTCGATCACCTGGCGCTCGGGCATCGAGTGGACGAGGATCCGCATCTTCGCCGGAATGGACTCCAGCCACGCCGGAACGGTCTTCTCGCCGGCCTCCGCAGCCGCCACCTGGAAGGGGGTGAGGTTACGGGAGGACGGACGGACCTCGACGATGTCGTTGACGGAGACCCGCGCCGAGGGGATGTCGGTCTTGCGACCGTTCAGCGCGATGTGGCCGTGCTTGACGAGCTGGCGGGCGTGGTCGCGGGACTTGGCGAAGCCGGCCCGGTACACGACGTTGTCCAGACGGGTCTCCAGAATCCGCAGCAGGTTCTCACCCGTCTTGCCCTGCTGTCGGTTGGCCTCGTTGAAGTACCCGCGGAACTGCTTCTCCAGCACGCCGTAGATACGGGCGGCCTTCTGCTTCTCGCGCTTCTGCAGCAGGTACTCGGAGTCCTTGGTGCGCCCGCGCCCGTGCTCACCCGGGGGGTAAGGACGGATCTCGATCGGGCACTTCGCGCTCTCGCACTTAGCTCCCTTGAGGAAGAGCTTCTGCTTCTCCCGACGGCAACGCTTGCAGTCGGCCCCGGTGTAACGCGCCATGTGTGGTGATCTCCTACTTCAGTTCTCAGACCCGGCGACGCTTCGGCGGGCGGCAGCCGTTGTGCGGGGTGGGGGTGACGTCCTGGATCGAGCCGACCTCGAGGCCGGTGGCCTGGAGGGAGCGGATCGCGGTCTCACGGCCGGAGCCGGGACCCTTGACGAAGACGTCCACCTTCCGCATGCCGTGCTCCTGCGCGCGGCGCGCCGCGTTCTCGGCGGCCATCTGCGCGGCGAACGGCGTCGACTTGCGCGAGCCCTTGAAGCCGACGTGGCCGGCGGAAGCCCAGGAGATCACGTTGCCGGTCGGGTCGGTGATCGAAACGATGGTGTTGTTGAACGTGCTCTTGATGTGAGCGTGCCCGTGGGCAACGTTCTTCTTCTCCTTGCGGCGCACCTTCTTGGCGCCGGCCGTACGGCCCTTCGGAGGCATATAGAGATAACTCCCGTGAGGTGGTCGGTCCTACTACGCGGACCGCTTGCAGCGTGTCCGGTGCGGACTACTTCTTGCCCGGCTTCTTCTTGCCGGCGATGGCGCGACGCGGGCCCTTACGGGTGCGGGCGTTGGTCTTGGTGCGCTGACCGTGGACCGGGAGACCGCGCCGGTGGCGCAGGCCCTCGTAGCAGCCGATCTCCACCTTGCGGCGGATGTCGGCCTGGATCTCACGGCGGAGGTCACCCTCGACCTGCAGGTTGTTGTCCACGTACTCGCGGAGCTGGACCATCTGCTCCTCGTCCAGGTCCCGGACGCGGGTGTCCGGGCTGACCCCGGTCTCGCGCAGGGTCTGCTGGGCAAGGGTGCGGCCGATGCCGAAGACGTAGGTGAGGGCGACCTCGACGCGCTTCTCGCGCGGGAGGTCGACGCCAGCGAGGCGTGCCATGGATGTGGCTCCTGATGATTTCGTCGGAGGTCTGAAGCAGTCCCGCTCCCGTCCCCTGGAGGACAGGTCCCCGGCCTCCGACCGGGGGTGTCGACACCGCGTACGGCGCCGGGTCCTGCTTATGCAACTGTTGCTCGCGTCGCGCGAAGGAACTGCGAAAGGCAGGTCGTCTAGTCAGCCCTGGCGCTGCTTGTGGCGCAGGTTGTCACAAATGACCATGACCCGCCCGTGGCGGCGGATCACCTTGCACTTGTCGCAGATCTTCTTGACGCTCGGCTTGACCTTCATGGTGTGAGGTTCTCCGGGTCTGGCCTTCTCCCCACGGGAGCGGGGAAGCCGGCACGATCTGTCGATCTACTTGTAGCGGTAGACGATCCGTCCGCGCGTCAGGTCGTAGGGAGACAGCTCCACCACGACCCGGTCGTCGGGAAGGATACGGATGTAGTGCATCCGCATCTTGCCGCTGATGTGCGCGAGGACCTGGTGCCCGTTCTGGAGCTCAACCTTGAACATCGCGTTCGGGAGAGACTCGACGACGGTGCCCTCGATCTCGATGGCCCCTTGTTTTTTGGCCATGCTTGAGCGCTTCACCTTCCGGGATCGGCTACCTGGGAGGCCCTGGCTCTCCGAGTGGCAAACGGGTACACCTGGGCCGACGAGCCAGTCTACGACACCGCTCCCCGAATAGACGAATCGGGGGAGTCTCCCCGCGGCGCGCGCAGCTTAATCCGCCGAGCCGCGATCCGAGGCGATTCACCCGGGCGGGTCCCCCGGGGTGGCTCCGGGGCCGGGACCGTGACGGAGAGCCGGGCCGCGGGCCGGAAGAGCCCGGACCACTCGGCGGGAGCGGCCGGAAACTCAGCACGGCAGCGGTCCGGCGCCGCGGCGGCCGGACGCTCGGCGGGAGCCGACCGGGCCTTCAGCCCAGCGGGTCCGGAGCGGCCTCGATCCCGAGCTCGGCCAGCTTGGCGCGGCCGCCGTCCGGCGCGGTCAGCACCAGCGGCCCCTGCTCGGTGAGGGCGATCGAGTGCTCCCAGTGGGAGGACCAGGTGCCGTCGTTCGTCTTGACCGTCCAGTCGTCCGACAGCACGTGCGTACGGGCTGTGCCCAGGCTCACCATCGGCTCGATGGCCAGGCACATCCCGGGCACCAGCTTCGGCCCCCGGCCGCGGCGCCGCTCGACGTAGTTCAGCAGGTGCGGGTCCATGTGCATCTGCGAGCCGATGCCGTGGCCGCCGTAGTCCTCGATGATCCCGTACTTGCCACCCGCCGGGCGCGGCTGCCGCCGGATGTAGCTCTCGATCGCCTTGGAGATGTCGACCAGCCGGTTGCCCTTGCGCATCGCGGCGATCCCGGCCCACATCGACTCCTCCGTCACCCGGCTGAGCTCGCGCAGCTCCGCCGAGTGGCCCTCGCCGACGAAGACGGTCAGCGCGGCGTCCCCGTGCCAGCCGTCGATGATCGCCCCCGCGTCGATGGACAGCAGGTCACCTGCCTTGAGGACGGTCTCCTTGCTGGGGATGCCGTGCACCACGACCTCGTTCACCGAGGTGCAGATGTTCCCGGGGAAGCCGCCGTACCCGAGGAAGTTCGGCTTCGCACCGTGATCGGCCAGCACCTTCGCCGCGACCTCGTCCAGGTCCTTCGTGGTCGCGCCGGGCACCGCGGCCTCGGCACACGCCCGGTGCATGGCCGCGACGACCAGCCCCGCCTCGCGCATCTTCGCGATCTGCTCCGGGGTCTTGATCTCGACCATGCCGACGTCCGCCTTCCCTGGCCGACGGCTCCCGCCGCCGGCTGCTCCCTGTACGAAAACTGCCCCCACAAGTCTGCCAGCCCGGGTCCGGAGGCGGGCACGCCGTCCCCGGCCGCCGTCTCCGGCCCGCGGTCGCGGGGGACGCGGTCGCCGGTCCCGGTCCCGGTCCCGGCCCCGGGGCTCAGGCTCCGGTCCCCCGTCCCGTACCGGCAGTCACCGGTACGCGGCCGTCGGTCCCCGGGCCCGGGTACCCGGCCGCCGTTCCCGGCCGACGGTCGCCGGGCCGCTTCCGCCCGTCGCAGGTCCGCGGCCGCACGGACGCCGTCTCCCGTCCCGGCCCGGGGCCGGCCGCGGTCCGCCGAGCAGCCGGAACAGCCGACGGGGCCGGACCTCTGGTCCGGCCCCGTCGCAACGGCCGATGCCGGGCGCGGCACGCGCGCCCCGGGCTACCGGGCGCCGCTCTCGCGCGCCCGGCCCCTGCTACTCCGCGGAGATCGCCTGCATCGCGCGCTCCGTCACCTCGCTGACCGTACCCAGCGCGGAGATCGTGGTCACGAGCCCCTGCGCCTTGTAGTGGTCGATGATCGGCTCGGTCTCGCTGTGGTAGACCTCGAGCCGCTTGCGCACGGTCTCCTCGCGGTCGTCCTCACGCTGGTAGAGCTCACCGCCGCAGGCGTCGCAGACGCCGTCGGTCTTGGCGGGGCTGTACTCGACGTGGAAGACGTGGCTGCTGTCGTTGCGGCAGATCCGCCGACCGGCGATCCGCTTGACGACCTCGTCCTCGGGGACCTCCAGGTCGAGCACCGCGTCCAGCTTCAGACCGGTCTCGTCCAGGTAGCCGTCCAGCGCCTGGGCCTGGGCGATGTTCCGCGGGAAGCCGTCGAGCAGGAAGCCGCCCGCGGCGTCCTCCTCCTCCATGCGCCCCTTGGCCATCCCGATGGTGACCTCGTCGGGGACCAACTGGCCGGCCCGCATGTACTCCTGCGCCTTCTGCCCGAGCGGAGTGCCCTGGCTGATGTTGGCGCGGAAGAGGTCGCCGGTGGCGATGTGCGGGATCGCGAGGTTCTTGGCGAGGAACGCGGCCTGCGTCCCCTTGCCTGCACCAGGCGGCCCGACCAGGACGATACGCATCAGCGGAGGAACCCTTCGTAATGGCGCTGCTGAAGCTGGCTCTCGATCTGCTTCACGGTCTCGAGACCGACGCCCACGATGATCAGGATGCTCGTTCCGCCGAACGGGAAGTTCTGGTTGGCGTTGAACATGATCAGCGCGACGGTCGGCACCAGTGCGATCAGACCCAGGTACAGAGAGCCGGGCCACGTGATCCGGTTCAGCACGTAGCTCAGGTACTCCGCGGTGGGACGACCAGCCCGGATACCCGGGATGAAGCCACCATACTTCTTCATGTTGTCGGCAACTTCTTCGGGGTTGAAGGAGATGGCGACGTAGAAGAAGGCGAAGAAGACGATCAGCAGGAAGTAGGTCGCGATGTAAAGCGGGTGGTCACCCTTTACGAAGTGCGCCTGGATCCACTGCGCCCAGCCCGCCTGGGATCCGCTGAACTGCACGATCAGCGCGGGAATGTAGAGCAGCGACGAGCCGAAGATGACGGGAATCACACCGGCCTGGTTGACCTTCAGCGGAATGTAGGTCGAGGTGCCGCCGTAACTCCGCCGGCCGATCATGCGCTTCGCGTACTGCACCGGAATACGGCGCTGGGCCTGCTCGACGAAGACCACCAGGCCGACCATCGCCAGGCCGCAGAGGATGACCGCACCGAACTCGATCCAGCCGTCCGCCAGCTTGCCCTGCTTCTTGATGGCCCACAGCGCGCCGGGGAAACCGGCCGCGATGGAGACGAACATCAGGATCGACATGCCGTTGCCGATACCGCGGTCGGTGATCAGCTCACCCAGCCACATGATCAGGCCGGTACCCGCGGTCATCGTGATGACCATCACGATGGTGCTGAAGATCGACTGGTCGGGGATGATCTGGCTGGCGACGCTGCAGCTCTGGAAGAGGCTGCCGCTGCGCGCGGTGGCGACCAGACCGGTGGCCTGGAGGATGGCGAGCGCGACGGTCAGATAGCGGGTGTACTGCGTGATCTTCGCCTGTCCGGCCTGCCCCTCCTTCTTCAGGGCCTCCAGCCGGGGGATGACCACCACCAGCAGCTGCAGGATGATGCTCGCCGTGATGTACGGCATGATCCCGAGAGCGAAGATGGTGATCTGCAGCAGCGCGCCACCGCTGAACATGTTGACCAGGCCGAAGAGGCCCTGCGCGCCCTTGGCCTCGTCCATACAGGCTTGGACGTTCTCGTAGCTGACGCCCGGCACCGGAACGTGCGCTCCGATTCGGAAGAGCACCATGATGCCGAGCGTGAAGAGCAGCTTCTTGCGCAGGTCGGGCGTCTGGAACGCCCGGGCGAACGCGGTGAGCACGGTGCCTCCTGCGCCCCCCGCGATCTACTGGCGCGAGAGGTGACGGTCTTGAGGATCGACAGTTATCAACGTGGTGCCACCTTACCGGCCGGTGCACCACCGAGAAACGACCAGCTACGCAAACAACCAGCCGGGGATGTCCCGTTGGGACATCCCCGGCCTGTCGTTCACCTGGTCAACGAACTCAGAGGAGTTCGGTGACGGTGCCGCCGGCGGCGGTGATCTTCTCCTTGGCGGAGCCGGAGACCTTGTCGACGGTCACCGTCAGCGCCACCGAGATGTCGCCGTCACCGAGCACCTTGACCAGCTCGTTCTTGCGCACAGCGCCCTTGGCGACCAGATCGGCCACCGTGACCTCGCCACCCTGCGGGTAGAGCGCGGCCAGCTTCTCCAGGTTCACCACCTGGAACTGCTTGTGGGCGGGGTTGTTGAAGCCCTTGAGCTTGGGCAGCCGCATGACCAGCGGCATCTGCCCGCCCTCGAAGCGCTCCGGAACCTGGTACCGGGCCTTGGTGCCCTTCGTACCACGGCCCGCGGTCTTGCCCTTGGACGCCTCACCACGACCCACGCGGGTCTTGGCGGTCTTGGCGCCCGGGGCCGGACGGAGGTTGTGCACCTTCAGCGGGTTCTCGGAGTCAGCCATCTCAGTCGACCTCCTCGACCGTCACGAGGTGGCGCACGGTGTGCACCTGACCGCGAACGACGTCGCTGGCCTCGCGGACGGCCACATCGTTGACGCGCTTGAGACCCAGGGTCCGCAGCGTGTCACGGTGGTTCTGCTTGGTCCCGATGACGGAACGCGTCTGCGTGATCTTCAGGCGAGCCATTACGCGCTCACCCCTGCACGCGCCCGCAGCAGAGCGGCGGGTGCCACGTCCTCCAGCGGCAGGCCGCGACGGGCCGCGATCTCCTCGGGGCGCTGAAGCCCCTGCAGAGCCGCCCGCGTGGCGTGCACGATGTTGATCGGGTTCGACGAGCCGAGCGACTTGCTGAGCACGTCGTGGATGCCCGCGCACTCCAGCACGGCACGCACCGGGCCACCGGCGATCACACCGGTACCGGGCGAGGCCGGCTTGAGCAGCACGACACCCGCGGCTTCCTCACCCTGGATCGGGTGCGGAATGGTGCCCTGGATGCGGGGGACCTTGAAGAAGTGCTTCTTGGCCTCCTCCACACCCTTGGCGATGGCGGCCGGCACCTCCTTGGCCTTGCCGTAACCGACACCCACGGTGCCGTCACCGTCGCCCACCACGACCAGCGCGGTGAAGCTGAAGCGACGACCACCCTTCACAACCTTGGCGACACGGTTGATCGCGACAACGCGCTCAACGTACGCAGTCTTCTCGGCGGCGGCGCCGCCGTCCCGGCCCTTACGGTCCCGCCGGTCGCCGCCACCGGCGCCGCCACCGCGGCGCTGGGGTCCAGCCATTGGAATTACCTCTCTCGATTAACGTCCGCTTGCAGGACCGTGCTCAGAACTTGAGCCCGGCCTCGCGGGCGGCGTCGGCCAGAGCGGCAATCCGCCCTGCGTACTTGTTGCCACCGCGGTCGAACACGACAGCCTCGACACCCGCGGCCTTCGCACGCTCGGCGACCAGTGCGCCGACCTGCTGGGCCTGGGCGCTCTTGTCGCCCTCGCCACCGCGAACCGAACCGTCCAGGTGCGACGCCGAGGCCAGCGTGTGGCCCGCGAGGTCGTCGATCACCTGCGCGGTGATCCCGCGGTTGGTGCGGGTCACCACCAGACGGGGGCGCTCGGGCGTGCCCGAGACCTTCTTCCGGATGCGGATGTGCCGGCGCTTGGCAGCGGAACGCTTGTAGGCGTCGCCCTTGGCGATCTTCACGCCGTATGCCATGGCTTACTTACCAGCCTTTCCGACCTTGCGGCGGATGACCTCGCCCGCGTACTTCACGCCCTTGGCCTTGTACGGGTCGGGCTTGCGCAGCTTGCGGATCTTCGCGGAAACCTCGCCGACCCGCTGCTTGTCGATGCCCTCGACCGTGAACTTGGTCGGGGACTCGACCTTGAAGGAGATCCCCTCGGGGGCCTCCACCAGGATCGGGTGGCTGTAGCCCAGCGAGAACTCCAGGTCGGAGCCCTTGGCCTGGACCCGGTAGCCGACACCGCTGATCTCGAGGTCCTTGCTGAACCCGTTGGTCACGCCAGTGATCATGTTCGCCACCAGCGTGCGGGACAGGCCATGCAGGGCCCTGTTCCGGCTCTCGTCGTTCGGACGGGTGACGACGAGCGCGCCGTCCTCGCCCTTGGCGATCTCGATGGGCGCGGCAACGGTGTGCGAGAGAGAGCCCTTGGGGCCCTGCACCGCGACCGTCTGGCCATCGATGGTGACGTCCACACCGGCGGGAACCTGGATGGGGAGCTTGCCGATACGCGACATTGCTTTACCTCCGTTCCCTTCCGTTACCAGACGTAGGCGAGGACTTCCCCACCCACGCCCTTCTTCTGAGCCTGCTTGTCGGTCAGCAGACCGTGCGACGTGGAGATGATCGCCACGCCCAGGCCGCCGAGCACCTTCGGCAGGTTGGTGGACTTTGCGTAGACCCGCAGACCCGGCTTGGAGATCCGCTTGATACCGGCGATCGAGCGCTCGCGGTTCGGGCCGAACTTCAGCTCGAGAACGAGGTTCTTGCCGACCTTGGCGTCCTCGGTCTTCCAGCCGGTGATGAAACCCTCCTGCTGGAGGATCTCCGCGATGTGCGACTTGATCTTGCTGTGCGGCATCTCGACGGCGTCGTGGTACGCCGAGTTCGCGTTCCGCAGACGAGTCAGCATGTCTGCGATGGGATCGGTCATGGTCATGTGATGGCCTTCGGCCTCTCTCGCCGGGGTTTCCCTGTCTGCGTCGTCCTTCTCCCCGTCCGCCGGCCTTGCGGCCGACGACGGGACGGGTGCGTCGCGGGGGACCTACGGCGTAGTAAGCGACTTTTCAGCTTACCGAGAGTCCTGGCTTGTCCCCGAAGGGATTACCAGGAGCTCTTGGTCACGCCCGGCAGCTCGCCACGGTGCGCCATCTGGCGGAGGCACACGCGGCACAGGCCGAACTTGCGGTAGACGGAGTGCGGACGGCCGCACCGCTGGCAGCGCGTGTAGGCACGCACCGCGAACTTGGGCTTGCGGCCGGCCTTGGAGATCAGGGCCTTCTTCGCCATGGTCAGTTCTCCTTGAACGGGAAGCCGAGGTGACGAAGCAGGGCGCGGCCCTCGTCGTCGGTGGTCGCCGTGGTGACCACGGTGATGTCCATGCCCCGGACCCGGTCGATCTTGTCCTGGTCGATCTCGTGGAACATGACCTGCTCCGTGAGACCGAAGGTGTAGTTGCCCCTGCCGTCGAACTGCTTGGGCGACAGACCGCGGAAGTCGCGGATGCGCGGCAGCGCGAGGGACAGCAGGCGGTCCAGGAACTCCCACATCCGGTCGCCGCGCAGCGTCACGTGGGCGCCGATCGGCTGCCCCTCACGCAGCTTGAACTGCGCGATGGACTTGCGGGCCTTGGTGACGGCGGGCTTCTGGCCGGTGATCGTGGCGAGGTCCTTGATGGCACCCTCGATCAGCTTGGAGTCGCGGGCGGCGTCGCCCACACCCATGTTGACCACGATCTTGGTCAGCCCGGGGATCCGCATGACGTTGTCGTAGGCGAACTCGTCCTGCAGCTTGCCCTGGATCTCGGCGCGGTAGCGCTGCTTGAGGCGGGGGGCCTCAGAGGTGGTGGCAGTCATCAGATGTCCTCACCGGTCCGCTTGGCAACGCGGATCTTGTTGCCTTCGTCGTCGAAGCGGTACCCGACACGGGTCACGACCTTCTTGCCGTCCGCCTCCACGATCAGCTGAACGTTGCTGACGTGGATCGGGGCCTCGGTCGTCACGATGCCGCCGGTCTTCGAACCGCGGGCCGTCTGACCGGCCTTGGTGTGCTTCTTGACCCGGTTGACACCCTCGACCAGGACGCGGTCCTCGCGGGGGTAGGCCACGATGACCTTGCCCTGCTTGCCCTTGTCCTTGCCGGTGATGACCTGAACCAGGTCGCCCTTCTTGATCCTCATGGTCACAGCACCTCCGGCGCGAGCGAGATGATCTTCATGAACTTCTTCTCGCGCAGCTCACGACCGACCGGGCCGAAGATGCGGGTACCGCGAGGGTCGCCGTCGTTCTTGAGAATGACGGCGGCGTTCTCGTCGAACCGGATGTACGAGCCGTCGGGGCGGCGGCGCTCCTTCACGGTGCGCACGATGACGGCCTTGACGATGTCGCCCTTCTTCACGTTCCCGCCCGGGATCGCGTCCTTGACGGTAGCGACGACGACGTCACCGATGCCCGCGTAGCGCCGGCCCGAGCCGCCGAGCACACGGATGGTGAGAATCTCCTTCGCACCCGTGTTGTCGGCGACGCGAAGCCGGGACTCCTGCTGGATCACGTCTATCTCCTGTATGTCTGCCGGTTCCCGGCAGGGATCTCGCGATCCCTGCCGAGCCTGGCGGAACGAACCTGCGGGGGTACCCCCTCAGGCAGCTTCTCCGGGACTCCCCAGCGGGGAGGTCCTACTTGGCCTTCTCGAGGATCTCGACGATGCGCCAGCGCTTGGTGGCGGACAGCGGCCGGGTCTCCATCAGGAGGACGCGGTCGCCGACACCGGCAGCGTTCTGCTCGTCGTGCGCCTTGAGCTTGTTGGTACGGCGGATGACCTTGCCGTACAGGGCGTGCGTGACGCGGTCCTCGACGGCGACGACGACGGTCTTGTCCATCTTGTCGCTGACGACAAGACCCTGCCGGGTCTTGCGGAAGCCGCGCTCCTGCTGTGTCTCAGTCACATTCGTCTCGCTCATCAGGCGCTCTCCACCGTCTCGATGCCCAGCTCGCGCTCACGCATCAGGGTGTAGATCCGGGCGATGTCCTTGCGGACGGCCTTGAGCCGACCGTGGTTCTCGAGCTGCCCGGTCGCCGCCTGGAAGCGGAGCTTGAACAGCTCGTCCTTGGCTTCGCGGAGCTTGGAGCCAAGCTCCTCGTCGCCCAGCTCGCGCAGCTCGGACGCCTTGGTTCCGGCGGCCATCACGCGTCACCTGCCTCGCGCCGCACCACGCGGCACTTCATCGGAAGCTTGTGAGCTGCGCGGATGAGCGCCTCACGAGCAATCTTCTCATTCGGGTAGGACAGCTCGAACATCACGCGCCCCGGCTTGACGTTGGCGACCCACCACTCGGGCGAACCCTTACCGGAACCCATGCGGGTCTCAGCGGGCTTCTTGGTCAGCGGGCGGTCGGGGTAGATGTTGATCCACACCTTGCCGCCACGCTTGATGTGACGAGTCATGGAGATACGAGCGGCCTCGATCTGCCGGTTCGTCACGTAGGCACCGGTCACAGCCTGGATGCCGTACTCACCGAACGCGACCTCGGTACCGCCCTTGGCCATACCCGTGCGCTTCGGGTGGTGCTGCTTGCGGTGCTTGACCCTGCGCGGGATCAGCATGGGTCAGCTCTCCTTTCCTGAAGCGCTCGGCTCGGCGGCGGCGCCGGCGGGCGCGGCGGACTCCGTCTTGGGAGCCTCAGCCGAACCCTGGCCCTGCTGCGGCTTGCGACCGCGACGCTCGCCGCCCCGAC
Organism: Streptomyces sp. NPDC006925; assembly: GCF_042869575.1. Classification (NCBI taxonomy): domain Bacteria; kingdom Bacillati; phylum Actinomycetota; class Actinomycetes; order Kitasatosporales; family Streptomycetaceae; genus Streptomyces; species Streptomyces sp. NPDC006925. Next base: position 68,909 of record NZ_JBIAGB010000024.1, on the reverse strand, counting down.
CACGGGGACGGTCGTTGCCGCCACCGCCGCGCGACGGGCGGTTGCCCGCACGGGCCGCGGCGTTCTCGGCGCGCACCTCGGAGATGTTCTTGACATCGCCCTTGTAGATCCACACCTTCACACCGATGCGGCCGAAGGTCGTACGGGCCTCGAAGAAGCCGTAGTCGACGTTGGCGCGCAGCGTGTGCAGCGGGACCCGGCCCTCGCGGTAGAACTCCGAGCGCGACATCTCGGCACCGCCGAGACGGCCGCCGCACTGGATCTTGATGCCCTTGGCACCGGCCTTCATCGACGTCTGCATGCTCTTGCGCATGGCGCGACGGAAGGAGACCCGGGAGGAGAGCTGCTCGGCGACCGCCTGGGCGACGAGCTGCGCGTCCGTCTCGGGGTTCTTCACCTCGAGGATGTTGAACTGGATCTGCTTGCCGGTGAGCTTCTCCAGGTTGCCGCGCAGCCGGTCCGCCTCGGCGCCGCGGCGGCCGATGACGATGCCCGGACGGGCGGTGTGGACGTCGACGCGGACGCGGTCACGCGTGCGCTCGATCTCCACCTTGGAGATGCCCGCCCGCTCCATGCCCTGAGTGAGCATGCGGCGGATCGAGACGTCTTCCTTGACGTAGTCCTTGTAGAGCTTGTCGGCATACCAACGCGACTTGAAGTCGGTGGTGACGCCGAGCCGGAACCCGTGCGGGTTTACCTTCTGGCCCATTACCGGGTTCCTTCCTTGCTGCTCACGACCACGGTGATGTGGCTCGTCCGCTTACGGATCCGGTAGGCGCGGCCCTGGGCGCGCGGCCGGAACCGCTTCAGGGTCGGGCCCTCGTCGACGTACGCCTCGGAGATGTAGAGGCTGTCGGCGTCGGTGTGGTCGTAGTTGTGCGCGGCGTTGGCGATGGCGCTGTCGAGCACCTTGCCGACCGGCATGCTCGCGGCCTGCGGGGCGAAACGCAGGACCGCCTGAGCCTCCGTGGCGTCCATGCCACGAACAAGGTCCACCACCCGGCGGGCCTTCATGGGCGTGACGCGCACATAGCGCGCTGAGGCCCTGGCTTCCATGGTTGTCCCTTCGGTGTCAGTCATAGTCTTCGCACCCAGCCGTTCAGCGACGACGCGACTTGCGGTCGTCCTTCACGTGGCCGCGGAAGGTGCGGGTCGGCGCGAACTCGCCGAGCTTGTGGCCGACCATCGACTCGGTGACGAACACCGGGACGTGCTTGCGGCCGTCGTGCACCGCGATCGTGTGGCCCAGCATGGCCGGGACGATCATCGAGCGGCGAGACCAGGTCTTGATGACGTTCTTGGTGCCCGCGTCGTTCTGGCCGTCCACCTTCTTGGCGAGGTGGTCGTCGACGAAGGGCCCCTTCTTGAGACTGCGCGGCATCTAAACCCGCCTCCTAGCGCTTCTTGTTCGTCTTGCGGCGGCGGACGATGTACTTGTTGCTGGCCTTCTTCGGCGAGCGCGTACGCCCCTCCTTCTGACCCCACGGCGAAACCGGGTGGCGGCCACCGGAGGTACGACCCTCACCACCACCGTGCGGGTGGTCGATCGGGTTCATGACCACACCGCGGACGGTCGGGCGGACGCCCTTCCAGCGCATGCGGCCGGCCTTGCCCCAGTTGATGTTCGACTGCTCGGCATTGCCGACCTCGCCGACGGTGGCGCGGCAGCGGACGTCGACCAGCCGGATCTCACCGGACGGCATGCGCAGGTGGGCCATCCGGCCCTCCTTCGCCAGCAGCTGCACCGAGGCACCGGCCGAGCGGGCGAACTTGGCGCCGCCGCCCGGCTGCAGCTCGATCGCGTGGATCGTCGTACCCACGGGGATGAAGCGCAGCGGCAGGTTGTTGCCCGGCTTGATGTCGGCGCCCTGGCCGTTCTCGATGCGGTCGCCCTGCTGGATGCCGCGCGGGGCGAGGATGTAACGCTTCTCGCCGTCCACGTAGTGCAGCAGCGCGATGCGCGCGGTGCGGTTCGGGTCGTACTCGATGTGCGCGACCTTCGCCGGCACGCCGTCCTTGTCGTGCCGACGGAAGTCGATCACGCGGTAGGCGCGCTTGTGGCCACCACCCTGGTGGCGCGCAGTCACACGACCGGCGTTGTTACGGCCGCCCTTGCTGTGCAGCGGGCGGACCAGCGACTTCTCCGGCGTGGACCGCGTGATCTCGACGAAGTCGGCGACGGATGAGCCGCGACGGCCCGGAGTCGTCGGCTTGTACTTGCGGATACCCATTTCTCAGTCCTCGGAAGATTCCGGACTTCAGAACGACCTGGCCCCCGTCAGGAGGCCGGGCCGCCGAAGATGTCGATTCGGTCGCCCTCGACAAGGGTCACGATGGCGCGCTTGGTGTCCGCGCGCTTGCCGTAACCGGTGCGGGTGCGCTTGCGCTTGCCCTGGCGGTTGATCGTGTTGACCCCGGCGACCTTGACCGAGAAGACCTCTTCGACGGCCTGCTTGATCTGGGTCTTGTTCGCACGCGGGTCGACGATGAACGTGTACTTGTTCTCGTCCAGCAGCGCGTAGCTCTTCTCCGAGACGACCGGCTTGATCAGCAGGTCGCGCGGGTCGGTGAAGACCTTGCTCGGGTCGGCCGGCGCGATCGGGCCCGGACCGTCGGCGGCCCGGCGGGCGGCCTTGGCGACGCGGGCGGCCTTCGCGGCCTTCGCTGCCTTGGAGGCAATGCTCGGGTGTCGCGTAGCCATCAGGCGTCGCTCCCTTCGGTGTGGGCCTGCGGGCCAGCAACGAAGGACTCGAGCGCGGCCTGGGTGAAGACCACGTCGTCCGAGACGAGCACGTCGTAGGTGTTGAGCTGGCCCGGCTCCAGGATGTGCACCTGGGGCAGGTTGCGGGCGGACAGCCAGGCGGCCTCGTCGGAGCGCTCGGCGACCAGCAGCAAGTTCTTCCGCTCGCTGATCCGGCCGAACAGGTTCTTCGCGGCCTTGGTCGAGATCTCGCCCTCGACCACACCGGAGACGGCGTGGACGCGGCCGTGGCGGGCCCGGTCGGAGAGGGCGCCACGCAGCGCGGCGGCCTTCATCTTCTTCGGGGTCCGCTGCGAGTAGTCGCGCGGCACCGGGCCGTGCACGACGCCACCGCCGGCGAACTGCGGAGCGCGGGTCGAGCCCTGGCGGGCGCGGCCGGTGCCCTTCTGGCGGTACGGCTTCTTGCCGCCGCCGCGGACCTCGCCGCGCGTCTTGGTCTTGTGCGTGCCCTGGCGGGCCGCTGCCAGCTGGGCGACGACGACCTGGTGGATCAGCGGAACGCTGACCTGCACGTCGAAGATCTCCGCGGGGAGTTCGACGGTCCCGGTCTTGTCGCCGGCCGGCGAAAGGATGTCAATGGTGCTCATCGGTTCCTCAAGCCCCCTTGGCCGCGGTACGGACCAGGACGAGGCCGCCGTTCGGACCGGGGACTGCGCCCTTGATGAGCAGCAGGCCCTTCTCCGCGTCAACGGCGTGGACGGTCAGGTTCTGGGTGGTGACCCGCTCGTTGCCCATCCGGCCGGCCATGCGGGTGCCCTTGAAGACACGGCCCGGGGTGGCGCAGCCACCGATGGCGCCCGGCTTGCGGTGGATGCGGTGCGCACCGTGGGACGCCTTGCCGCCGCGGAAGCCGTGGCGCTTCATGCCGCCGGCGAAGCCCTTGCCCTTGGAGTTGCCGGTGACGTCGACCTTGAGGCCGGCCTCGAAGGTGTCCGCGGTCAGCTCCTGGCCGAGCGTGTACTCGGACGCGTCGGAGGTGCGGAGTTCCACCAGGTGGCGGCGGGGGGTGACGTCGGCCTTGGCGAAGTGGCCCTTGAGGGGCTTGTTCACCTTGCGCGGGTCGATCTCGCCGAAGGCGATCTGGACGGCTTCGTAGCCGTCCCTGTCTGCGGTGCGGACCTGGGTCACAACGTTCGGACCGGCCTTGACGACGGTCACGGGGACAACGCGGTTGTTGTCGTCCCAGACCTGGGTCATGCCGAGCTTCTCGCCCAGGACGCCCTTGATCTGCTTAGCCATCTCTACGACACCCCTCAGAGCTTGATCTCGATGTCGACGCCGGCCGGGAGGTCCAGGCGCATCAGCGAGTCAACGGTCTTGGGGGTCGGGTCGAGGATGTCGATCAGACGCTTGTGGGTACGCATCTCGAAGTGCTCGCGCGCATCCTTGTACTTGTGCGGCGACTTGATGACGCAGTACACGTTCTTCTCTGTGGGCAGCGGCACCGGGCCGGCGACCGACGCGCCAGTACGCGTCACCGTCTCGACGATCTTCTTCGCCGAGTTGTCGATGACCTCGTGGTCGTAGGCCTTGAGCCTGATGCGGATCTTCTGTCCCGCCATGGCTACTTCGTAGTCCTGTCTCTCGTAACGCTCCGGAACCCGTGGGCTCCCACCCTCACTCGACCCACGCGGTCGGGCGTGTCGGCATCCTTCTCGCAGTTCTCCACAGCAGTACTCCGCCGAGGTTCCGCGGGCGCATACGCGATCCGTCCGCGATCCACATGAGGAAGGAGCCGGGGGAGGAATCCCACCGGGTGCCTGGCTGGAAGCCCCTCCTACGCTTCCCGGAAGATTCCCGTACTTCCGCCCCTGACGAGGGGCGACGAATACCTGGGACTCGCTTCCGGTCCTCCCGGCGGGAGGCGCGCAGCATCGGCACTCAACCGAGCAACCTGGACAGTGTGCCACAGAGGCCAGAGCCGTAGCCAATCGGGCCACTAGCACATCCGGCCCCGGACTGCGGAATGAGGGGCAGCTCACAAGTGGCGTGCCGCACATCGGGAGTGCCGGGGTCTGTGCAAGATCCGGAGCGCCTCTTCGATCGTACCGGCTGCCCGGCGTGCGCCCCAGTACTTCACGACCTGCCCGCACTTCAGGCGCCCCCTCTGCATCCGTCTGCGCTTCGACGCGCCCGCACTCCCGGGGCGGCCAGCCCCCTCATGGGCAGCCCGCACTCCCGCGAACCCCTGACAGCGCGACTACCGGCAAGTAGGGTCACGCGGGCCGGGAGCCCCGTCCGCGGCCGGGTCCGCGCCACCGCGCACCGGGCCGCCGCGTACCCCTCGGCCCGACGCGATCCGGTCGGGCCGACGGAGAGGTGGCCGAACCGGTCGGCCCGACGCGAGCCGGACCGACGGAACGGCCCGCACCGGGTCCGCGCCCCCGGCATCCGCCGAGGAACGGAGTGCCCATGCCCCGCGAATTCACCGTGTCCCGCAGCATCCGGATCGACGCGGCACCCCAGGCCGTGTACGAGCAGATCAGCCGGCCCGCCCGGATGGGCCGCTGGAGCCCGGAGAACCTGGGGGCGACCGTGCCCGGCGGGGACGGGCCCGCCGAGGTCGGCACCGTCTTCGAGGGCCGCAACAAGCGCGGCGTCTTCCGCTGGACCACGCGCTGCACCGTGACCGAGGCCGACCCGGGCCGCCGCTTCGCCTTCCGCGTGCACGCCATCGGCTTGCGGCACCCGAAGCTGAAGTCCCCCATCGCGACCTGGGAGTACCGCTTCCACAGCTCCGAGGGCGGTACGAAGGTGACCGAGACCTGGACCGACGACCGGCGCTCCTGGCCGGACCCGGTGGCCGGGGTCTTCGACCGGATCGCCACCGGAGGCAGCACCTTCGCCGCCTTCCAGATCCGCAACATCGACCGGACGCTGCGCAACCTCAAGCGGGAACTGGAGCAGCGGCCCGAGGCATGACGCGGGGCCCGCTGGAGCGCGTCCGACGGGAGTGTGAACACCGGGCGCGCTGTGGGATGCGGCACAGCTTTCCCGTCCCGGCCTGCGGGTATGCAACCGAGCAACGGTGTGTGAGCGTCTGCTCACATGGCCGTCGGCGTTGCCGGGGCTCTCGTGGCCCGGACCTCGCCCGCGGAACCGACCGAACCGGCCGGTCCGGCCGGACCGGCCGCGGGGCGGGGTGGGGCGGGGCGGGGCGGGGCGGGGACAACCGTCCAAGGGGACGGCAGCAGCCGACGCCAGGGGAAGCAGGAGTACGAGGGGGCGGGATGGAACTGTCCGAGGAGATCGCGGCACGGCGCGCGGGAACCGGGGACCCCGAGGCGCTGGTGGGCGAGTTCCGCCGCACCGCGGTGCTGGTCCCGACAGTGGGCGAGGACCAGGTGATGTCGGGGGTGCACGGCGGCGTCCGCTGGATCTTCGCCTTCACCGACGAGGCGGCCCTGGCCCGCTTCGCGCTCGCCCGCGGCGAGGCCACCGACCGGCCGTGGGACTACGCGGCGATCCTGGGGGCCCGGCTGCTCGATGTCGTCGTCCCAGCCCAGGACGGCCCGGCGGGTGTCGCGGTGAACGCCGCCGACGAGGACGGCTCGATGCTCTTCCCGCCCGCGCCGGGGATCGTTCCGGACGCGGTGGCCGTGCCCGCCCCGGACGACGGAGGGGACGTCTGATGGGGGACGGCGGCAAGAGCAGCGACGGCGTCCACTGGAACAAGGAGTCCCTCGATCTGGTCGAGAAGGGACTCAAGGGCGCCATCGACGAGCTGAAGGCGTCCGGCGGTTCGGCGACGGGCGCCCTGCAGGGTGCGGGCTTCGAGGAGCTGTCGCTGACCGGCATGGAGATGGGCCACTACAGCCTCTCGGTCGACTTCGAGGACTTCTGCGAGAGGTGGGAGTGGGGCGTGCGCGCCCTGGTGCAGAACGCCAACGCGCTCGCCCAGAAGCTCGGCCTCTCGGCGGGGATGGCGCACGAGGAGGACCAGTACCGGGCGGGCACCCTCAAAATCGCCATGAACTCCGCCCTCTACACCGGCAACCCGCACGCCACCGAGGAGGAGGTCGTCAAGCAGGGCTACGGCGACATCCTCACGCCGGACGCCCCCGACTACAGCAAGGAGTCCTGGGAGAAGGCCGGTCAGGACATCAAGCAGGACTGGCAGGACACCGGGCGCGAGCTGTCCTCCAAGGGGCGCGGCGGGATGTACATGGACCTCGCCCAGAAGGCCACCGGCATCAGCGACGAGCAGGTCGAGGCCAAGCAGGACGAGTGGTTCGGCCCCTCCCCCGAGGAGCGCGCGACCCAGCAGCAGCACGGACAGGGTGCTGACGGCGACGGAACCGACGGGGGCAACGGCTGATGGGCTGGCGGGATTTCGTACCGGACTGTGTCGAGGACAAGGCCGAGGACCTCGCGGAGGGCGCCGGGGACTTCGTCGAGGGCGCCGGGAACTGGACCGGCGACCGGCTGGACGACGTCGGCTGGGAGAGCGGCGGCGACTGGGTGCGGGACAAGTCCCGCTCGGCGGCGAACGCGTTGGGCGCCGAGACCGCCGAGTTCCAGCTGGACGAGACCGACGACCCCAAGAAGCTGGTCTACGGCAGCCCCAGCAAGATCCGTTCGACGGCCGAGCACATCGGCAACCTCAAGACGGCGTTCGACAACGTCGCCAAGGGCCTCAAGGGCCTGCACAAGGGCACGCTGAAGGGCAAGGCCGCCGACGCCTTCTGGGAGAAGGTCGGCCTGGAGCCCGCCAAGTGGGTCAAGGCCGCGCACGCCTGCGAGAAGGCCGCCGACGCACTGGAGTCCTTCGCGACCACGGTCGAGTGGGCGCAGGGCCAGGCCGGCGAGGCGGCCACCAAGTACAAGAACGACAAGAAGAAAGACGCCGAGGAGCAGCTCAAGGAGGCCCGCACCCAGCGCAACACCGCCGCGGCCGAAGCCCAGAAGAAGGTCAAGGAGGCCCGCGACGCGGCCCCGCCCAAGCCGGACTACTGGGACCAGGCCGGGGACGGCGTCACCGGACTCCAGCTCGACAGCGAACATCTGGTCGGCGGCGTGGTGAAGGGCGTCGCCGGCCTCAACAACTTCGTCCGCAGCATCAACCCCGTCGACCCGTACAACATCACCCACCCCGCCGAGTACGTCACCCAGCTCAACTCGACCGTCACCGGCATCATGCGCACCGCCAACGACCCGGTCGGCACCGGCAAGCAGATGTGGGAGACCTTCAAGAAGGACCCCTCCGAAGGGGTCGGCCGCCTCCTCCCCGAACTCTTCGGCACCAAGGGCCTCGGCGTGGCGACGAAGGCGGGGCGCGCGGGGAAGCTGGCGAAGGAACTCTCGGCGGGGCGGAAGGCCGCCGAGCAGAAGGGTCCGCACCAGGCAGCCCGCAAGGGCGAGGAGACTCCCTCCGGCAGGACCGACCCGGTCGACCTCGCCACCGGGAAGATGTACCTCCCGCAGACGGACCTGTCCCTGCCGGGCACCCTGCCGCTCTCCTTCAACCGCCGCGTCGAATCCGGCTACATCCTCGGCCGCTGGTTCGGCCCGTCGTGGAGCTCCACGGTGGACCAGCGGCTGGAGGTCGACCCGGAGGGCGTCGTCTTCGTCGCGGAGGACGGCCGCCTGCTCACGTTCCCGCACCCGGCTCCGGGGGTTCCCACCCTGCCGTCGGCGGGCTCGTCCCGGATGCCGCTGGAGCGCACCCCGGACGGCGGGTACACGCTGACGGACCCGGACACCGGCTGGGTACGGCACTTCGCCCCGCCGCAAGGGGACACGTCGGAGGACGGCGCGGCCCGGATCGAGCAGATCACGGACCGCAACAGCAACAGCATCACCTTCGAGTACGACGAACAGACCGGCGCACCCCTGCGCCTCGTCCACAGCGGCGGCTACGTGGTGCGGCTGACGGTCGAGGACGACCGGGTGACCGCGCTCTCCCTGGCCGGTTCCGAGACCGATACGACGGTGCTGCGCTACGCCTACACCGACGGCAACCTGACCGACGTCACGGGCTCCTCCGGGCTGCCACTGCGCTTCGAGTACGACGACGAGCAGCGGGTGGTGTCCTGGACCGACACCAACGACCGCCGCTACGACTACGTCTACGACAATCTGCACCGCGTCATCGCCGAAGGCGGCACAGCAGGCCACATGCAGGTCCGCATCGACTACGACGGCGTCGACGAGGCAACCGGCCACCGCGTCACGACGCTGACCAGCGCGGCAGGGCACGCGACCCGCACGCTCTTCGACGAGCAGGGCCGGACGGTCGGCGAGATCGACCCCCTGGGCCACCGGACCAGGACCGAACGGGACGACCACAACCGCCCGCTGTCCCACACGGACGCTTTGGGCCGCACGACGTCTTTCACGTACGACACGGCAGGCCACCTCGCCGCGGTCGCACGCCCGGACGGTACGCGCACCGCGATCGTCCGCGACGCGCTGGGACTGCCGGTCGCCACGACCGGCCCCGACGGCTCCGCATGGCGCCAGGAGTGGGACGCCTACGGCAACCGGACCTCGGTGACCGACCCCGCGGGCCACACCACCCGCTACACCTACGACGACCGGGGCCGGCTGGCGACGGTGACGGACGCCCTCGGCGCGACGACGAGGGTCCGCTGCGACGCGGCGGGCCTCCCGCTGGAGATCACCGACCCGCTGGGCGCGACCACCCGCTACGAACGCGACGCGTTCGGCCGCCCGGTGCGTGTGGTGGACCCGCTGGGCGCCCGGACCACGCTGAGCTGGACGGCCGAAGGCCGACTGGCCTCCCGCACGACACCCGACGGCGCCACGGAGCGCTGGGAGTGGGACGGCGAGGGCAACTGCACCCGCCACGTGGACGCGGCAGGCGGCGAGACCCGGTACGAGTACACCCACTTCGACATGCTGGAGGCCCGCACGGGCCCGGACGGCGTCCGCTACGAGTTCGCGTACGACGCCGAGTTGCGCATGACGCGGGTGACCAACCCCCAGGGCCTGACCTGGGACTACACCTACGATCCGGCGGGCCGCCTGGTCGCGGAGACGGACTTCGACGACCGCACGCAGCAGTACGAACTGGACGCGGCCGGCGAACTGATCCGCCGTACGACACCGCTCGGCGAAGAGATCACCTACGAGCGGGACGCCCTGGGCCGCACCCTCCGCAAGGACGCGGCGGGCGCGGTGACGACCTACGCCTACGACCCGGCAGGCCGCCTCCTGGATGCCGTCGGCCCGGACGCGGAGCTGCGCTACCAGCGCGACAAGCTGGGCCGCGTCAAAACGGAACTCGTCAACGGCCGAGCCCTCACCCACACCTACGACGCCCTGGGCCGCCGCACCCGCCGCACCACCCCGACCGGCGCCGTCTCCACCAGCACCTACGACGCAGCGGGCAACCGCACCTCGCTCACCGCCAGCGGGCACACACTGGACTTCACCCACGACGCGGCGGGCCGCGAGACGCAGCGCCGCATCGGAACCGAGGGCCTGACCCTCTCCCAGGTGTGGGACCCGGCGGGCCGGCTCGAGACCCTGTCCCTGGACACGGCGGACTCGACCGTCCAGCGCAAGGGCTACGAGTACCGCGCGGACGGCTATCTGACCGGCGTCGACGACCTCCTCTCCGGCCGCGCCACCTTCGACCTGGACGCGATCGGCCGCGTCACCGCCGTCCACGCCCGCGGCTGGACCGAGCGCTACGCCTACGACGAGGCAGGCAACCAGACGGAGGCGAGCTGGCCGACGACCCACGCCTCCCCCGAGGCCATCGGCCCCCGCACCTACGCAGGCACGACCATCCGGGCGGCAGGCAAGGTCCGCTACGAACACGACGCAGCGGGCCGCACCACCCTCCGCCAGAAGGCCCGCCTCTCGAAGAAGCCGGACACCTGGCGCTACACCTGGGACGCGGAGGACCGCCTCACCCGAGTCGTCACCCCGGACGGCACCGCCTGGCAGTACGCGTACGACCCCCTGGGCCGCCGGGTGGCCAAGCACCGCATGACGGCGGACGGCGAGCAGGCCGAATCGGTCCTCTTCACCTGGGACGGCCCCACCCTCATCGAGCAGACCACCGCCGCGCCCGACCTCCCCCACCCTGTCACCCTCACCTGGGACCACAGGGGCTTCACCCCCCTCGCCCAGACGGAACGCCGCACCGACGAGTCCACCCAGCAGGAAATCGACTCCCGCTTCTACGCCATCGTCACCGACCTCGTCGGCACCCCGACCGAACTGGTCTCGGAATCGGGCGACATCGCCTGGCGCACCCGCTCCACCCTCTGGGGCACCACCACCTGGCACACCGACAGCACCGCCTACACCCCCCTCCGCTTCCCCGGCCAGTACTACGACCCGGAGACGGGCCTTCACTACAACTACTTCCGGTACTACGACCCGGGAACCGGCCGCTATGCCACGCCGGATCCCCTGGGGTTGTCTCCCTCGCCGGATCCGGTCGGCTATGTTCCCAACCCGCTCTCCGTCATCGACCCATTGGGGCTGGCACCGGCAGGTTGCCCAGAGGAAGAGCACCTCTTCCGCGGCACCACCCGCGGTTACGATGCAAGCAGCGGTACACAAGCCAGCGGCGTCACACCGACATCAACCGACCCCGGGGTGGCTACAGCTTTTGCGAGGCATTCCGAGCAATACGGTGATGCGGTAGTCCAATTGATCCCACGCAGCGCGCTCGACGGCGTTCCGAACTATCCTGGATTCATCAGAGCTGAAGCCGAGGTCGGAGTAGAGCTATCGGCTTCCGAACTCGCAAAGCGCGCCACCGTCACCCTGCCTGCCGACACTGCGCGCAACATCCTCGCAGACATGGGAATCAATGTACCGAAGGTCAATTCCTATCAGGGAATTACCGATGCCCTCGAATGGGATATCCCCAAGCTAACCCCGGAGCAGACAACACAATTCCTCCGAGAGGCGTACAAGCATGGATAGCCAGGATTTCGGACTGATCCAAATCATCTCAGTCGAATCGCGGTCGAGCAACGATTGTGTTTGCGTGGTCCGCTGCGTGGGAGGGGTTCCGCGAATTGGGCAGCACTTCACACTCGAAGAGGCGCCGACCGTCGGCCCGGTTCTCCCAATCCTTAAGCTGGAGTGGATCAACCGGTATGGGCAGCACGTAGACTTTTTCGACCCGCCTCACGGGGCGAAGATCCTTCTGTCCGGCGCTGACCCCCATGGCCTTGTCCGGAAGGGCGTGGTACTTCACGAGACTTCAACATGAAGAAGCATGCAGCCGCTCACACCTCCAGTCCCTAAATCGAGAGTGCGGTCGCACGCTATTCGCTACTTTGGCCCAGTCCAAGGGGATCGGATCCGAGACCCGAAGCGACTCTGCACCGACGCGACGGAAGCGATCGGTGCGCCTCTGGAGGAAATCACACGTCGAGCTGAGCATTGGCAGGACGGCACGCATGAGGAGATTCTCTTCTTGCGCAGGGTCAAGAATTTGTTGAAGACCTTGGAGGGGACGCAGCACCTGGTTCGAAACGAGCTCGGTGCCCCTGGGACGGATGGTCAAGTCTGGCTTGACATAGTCCCTCTGCTGCCATGAACGGCCGCTGGTTGATACCTTCCGCCACGCCGTCGAGAGCAAAGACTCCGATATTCGTGAGGTTACAGAATTCACGCTATCCGAAAGTGATCATGCTGGCTCAGGCCGTGACCCCGTGGGCGAGTCGGGTGAGGGCGGACTTCAGGCGGGCTGTCGAGATGCCTCGGCCGCGCTGATGGAGGAAGACCTCGGGTGCCAGCGGCGCCAGCAGCGTGTCCGCGAGCGCCTCGGGGCCGAGACTTCGAAATCGAGGACATACAGCCGGACGACTTGGTCGGACCCTATTCACCTCGACTGCCAAGGGATCCATCTCACGGGGCATCCACATTCACCGACCCAATCCAAGCCCCTTTGAGCGGGCACTACCATCGCCTTCCAGAAGGAACACAACTGCCAGAGGGGCTTGGCGTCCATGCCGACGGCGCCGACGTCGGTGGAAGAATGCGAGCAGGACACCGCACCATCTACCCCACCGCCCCCATGTCCTACGAACGATTCCAGGAGCTCTTCGCGGGACTTCCGTGGGAGTACGGAGGGAAACTGTGAATGAGTTTACGCCCGCTGGCGATACAGAAACATTGTGGCCTGGGGTTCACGATGCCGTCACCTCGCTCTTCTCCGCCATGGCGGAAATGCGTCAGGATCCCCTCTCAGCAAGAAGGCAAATTCGGTCCGCGCTTCGCGACAACCGCAAAACAGACGCCCTAGTTCTTCTTGCCTACCTGGACGACGATTTCACCATCGATCTCATCGGGGAGATCCTCCCACTCTCCTTGAACCATGCCTGGCAATGGAAATCCGCCGACTACTGGGAATGCTCCCTCGCGAAAAAATGGCGCAAGTTGTACCTCAAGCCGCATGGAGACAACTAGACGCGACTCCAGACGACGACGCGTACAGGCGTATCGCTGAACTCTTTCAGCATCTCGGATTGCATGAACCGCTGGCTGATCTCTGCCGTCGTGCGGCTGCCAGCGACGACCTCGACATCCGAGAGGTGGCGGATGATTTCAGACAATCCTGCGGTGATTTGCGCGACTGACTTCACACCATCATGCAAATCAAGAACGAATAGGGAAAAGAAAAAACGATGACGTCGGAGCCACCGAAATCGTTGCCAATGTCAGCCGAAGAAGGAGCGCTCTGGGAGCAATCGCACCACCCTATGCGCTTTCTTTTCTTCTGGGGTAACCAGCGCGAAGCGGACGGCAGGATTGGACGAGGATGCCTCAGCCAGTGGTGGGAAAGCGAATTCACCACAGAAGGGCATGTCTTTCGGTCCGCAGAACACTACATGATGGCCCACAAAGCGTGGCTGTTCAACGATGACGAGACAGCAGAGCGCATTCTTGCGGCTCCCCACCCCGGTGCAGCGAAGACCCTTGGTCGTCAGGTAGAGGGATTCGAGGAAGAAGCCTGGCTCGAGCACCGGTACGGAATCGTTCAGCGCGGCAACCTCGCGAAGTTCTCCGCCGATACAGAACTACGCGACTTCTTGCTGAAGTCGCGGGACCGCGTACTGGTCGAAGCAAGCCCCCTGGACCGCATCTGGGGCATCGGCTTGGCCGCCGACGACGCACGTGCTTCTTCACCATCGCGGTGGAAAGGTCTGAATCTGCTGGGGTTCGCGCTGATGGAGACTCGAAATACACTGTTGTCGCGTTGAAACAGAAAACGCGATGCGGAGTCGCCACCGGAGCCCATCGGCGCATCCCGCGTCGGCCGATCTCCTCCGATGCCAGATCGCACCAAGCTTCATACTCTCCAAGAACGGCTAAATGGCCGCTCCGGCTCAGGCCGTGCCGGCCGTGACCCCGTGGGCGAGTCGGGTGAGGGCGGATTTCAGGCGGGCCGTCGAGATGCCTCGGCCGCGCTGGTGGAGGAAGACCTCGGGGGCCAGCGGCGCCAGCAGCGTGTCCGCGAGCGCCTCGGGGTCGGACGTGCCCGCCTCCCGCAGGAGCGCCAGCACGTGGGCGCGCCAGAACCCGTAGGCGCCGACGGCGAAGCGTTCGGCGCCGGTCTCGGCCCCGAGGACGAGATGGCTGTGCTGCTCCAATAGGTCGATCATGGCTGCCAGGAAGGCCGCAAGCCGCTCCCCCGGTGCTGCGCCGGGACCCAGTGGCGGTGCGCCCTGCAGCAGTTCGCCCTGCAGTGCGTGCTCGTGCTCGTCCAGGAGTGCCGCCGCGATGGAGGCGATGTCCGGGTAGCGCCGGTAGAGCGTGCCCCGACCGATTCCCGCAGCGCGGGCGATGTCCTCCATCGTGACCGCGCGCGGATCCCCCTCCGCGAACAGTTCGGCCGCCGCGGAGAGGACTTTCGCCCGGTTCCGCGCCGCGTCCGCGCGCTCCCGGGGCCGCTTCGGCTCTCCCGGCCTCACCGGGTCCCCGGGCCTCGCCAGGTCCCCGGGCTGCTCCGGCCCCTTCGTCTCCACGGCATCAGCCTACGCCAGCTCGGCGGAATAACCGGACGAGGCGTCCGGTTATGCTGCCCATGTCGAACCGGACATGGTGTCCGGTTACCTCTTCCGAGGCAGGAGCCTTCCCATGTCCACGACCGCCACCCCGCCGGCGACACCCTCCGCTCCGCAGACCCTGCTGCACCTCGACGCCAGCGCCCGCCGCCGCTCCTTCAGCCGCGAGGTCGGCGACGCCGTCGCCGACGCCTGGCGGTCCTCCCACCCGGACGGCACCTACCTCCACCGCGACCTCGCACTCACCCCCGTTCCGCAGATAGGCGAGGCATGGACCGAGCTGTGCGACTACGTACTGGAGCACCAGATCACGGACATCGCCCGCTACCGCGAGGCCGTGCGCACCCCGGCCCAGGCCGAAGCGTGGGCGATCGTCGAGCCGCTGCTCGGTGAACTCGTCGCCGCCGACGTCGTACTGATCGCAGCGCCCATGTACAACTTCTCCGTCCCCGCCTCGCTCAAGGCGTGGATCGACCAGGTGACGTTCCCCAAGATGTCGCTGGCCGGACGGCGCTTCGTCGTCGCCTACGCGCGCGGCGGTGCGTACGGTCCGGGCACCCCGCGCCGGCCGTACGACCACCAGGAGCGCTACCTGCGGGACTTCTTCCCCGGCCACTTCGCCGTCCCCGAGGAGGACATGACCTTCCTCGGCACCGAGTTGGTCAACTCCCTCCTCGATCCCGCACTCGCCGCCCGCCGCGAGGCCCACGACGCCTCCCGGGCCGCCGCGCTGGCCGCGGCGCGGACAGTCGGAGCAGCGCTGTGAGCTGGCTGCTGATCATCGCGGCAGGGCTGGTCGAGGTCGCCTGGTCGCAGAGCATCAAGCCCACGGCCGGCTTCACCCGTCCGCTTCCCACGCTGGTGTGCTTCGCGCTCGCCGCTGTCGCGGTCTACCTGCTCTCCCTGGCGATGCAGGGGTTGCCGGTCGGGACGGCCTACGCCGCGTTCACCGGAATCGGCGCGCTCGGCGCCATCACCCTCGGCATCGTCGTGCACAAGGATCCGGTGACCACCGGTCGCATCCTCGCCCTCGCCCTGATCGTGGGCGGCGTCGCACTGGCCCGCGCGACCTCGCCGGAAGGCTGACAACCCCATGACCGGCATCAGCGATGATGCCGGTCATGGACTGCGGCCGCTCGCACGACGCATCCGTCGACCTCCCTCGACCGGCCGGAGGAGCAACGGTCCGACTACTCGTGCCCTGACGCGCTCGTAGGGTTCGTCACGAACCGGCTCAGCCGGTAGACGGTCGGGAGTTCGAGCCGACCACACAGTGTGTCGACCCGGACCATCGACTCGTCGACGCGGGCTTCTCGAAGACGCCGCAACTGTGTACGCAGCGCCACCACGTCCTGCGTTTCGAAGATCACTTCCCACCGCCCCGTGTCCGGCGCGGTGCGAGCAGTGAGCCGGAGTCTCTCGGCTTCTGGTCGCCGTCTTCGTTTCCTCTGTCCTGACACCGGCCCAGAATCACTGGTCGGTGTCAGGACAGCAAGGAGATCGGCTCCACTGCACATACCCGCTCGGTGAGTCGTCGGCAGCAGGGCCCGAGCGGCTGCACCGGACCTATCCGACCGGCGGGCCAGCATCGGCCTGGCGCCCATCAGGCCTGCTCTTCGGCCCCGCACGTATGCGGGGAACAGCCCCCTGCGGCAGGTTCTGCCCGGCCGAGAACTCCGATGCCACGGCACCCGCTTCTTCCGTGAAGCGCTCAGCGCTCGGGGTCTTCGGGGCAGGTGAGGATGACCAGGCGTCGCCAGCGGCCGACCGTGACATGGCGGGGGGTGTTGGCGTCCATGGCGGCTGCCGTCGGCCGGTCCTCCAGCGGGGTCCAGCTCCCGGTGCCGCCGTCCGGCCCGGGGCGTTCCCCGGGGACGGGAGTGCGGCTCTACGCCTCGGCCAGAATGCGCCGCCGGAGCCTGACGTCCCGCACCCGCTCGCCGCTGCGCCGCTTGGGCGGCTCGGTGCACATCGGCCACGGTTCCCCGGCCGGCCACAGCAGCGGACCGCCGACGGAGCTGTCCCGCACCCCGGGGTTTCCCGGCCGGGGGTGCAGCCGTGTGGCGGCACGCCGGTGGTGGACCAGCTCCGGGAAGAGCGCCTCGGCTTCGGCGGGACAGCGCGGTGTGGTGCGGGTCATGGCGTCCTCTCGTCGCAGGCCGTACAACTCGTCGCAGGCCGTACGACGTAGCCGCGGGGTCGGACACACAGCACGGTCCTCGGCTCCGGGCCGTTCGCCGCCTGGCGACGATGCATGGAGAGGACGTGACGCGTTGCAGATCTCGGTGGATGACCTCTCCGGGCCGGACATCGCCGGGTTCCTCGACGAGCACGTCCAGCAGATGCGGTCCCTCACGCCCCTGGAGAGCAAGCACGCCCTCGACCTCGACAGTCTCCGGAAGCCCGACGTCACCTTCTGGTCGGTCGTGGACGACGGCAGCCTGGTGGGCTGCGGTGCGCTCAAGAGGCTGGACGCGGGGCACGCGGAGTTGAAGTCGATGCGCACCCGGCCGACGCGGCAGCGAAGCGGGGTCGCCTCCACGCTGCTGGCCCACATCCTGCGCGAGGCCTCCGACATGGGGTTCACACGCCTGAGCCTGGAGACCGGCTCCGCCGAGTTCTTCCTGCCGGCCCGAAGGCTCTACGAGAAGTTCGGCTTCCGGCCCTGCGAACCCTTCGCGGACTACCGGCCCGACCCGAACAGCACCTTCATGACCAGGGTCCTTTGACCGCGCACGCCGTTCACGCGTCGCGTCGATTCCCCTGGTCACCCGTCGAGCGCAACCGTCCGCCTCTCTGGTGCTTCCGCGGCCTGTTGCCTCGGTCGTCCCGTCCGTCTCCTCTCGGACAACCCGGTCTCAGGCGGAGCGGTGCTTGCGGCGAAAGGGCGTGACGACGACTGCGTACAGCGCGAAAGCCGTGAGCCGTTGGAGGCCGGGCTCGGCGAGACTCCCACTGTGCCGGATGCCGTGGACGGCATACCAGTTGGCGGCGACATCGGTCACCATGATGAGGCAGGCCAGATCCGCGCCACGGCGTCTGCCGCCGAGCAGGAGCACCGCGGCGAGCGGATCGTGGTCGGGTGCTCAAGCCCGCCGAGTCCGCCCAGGCCCACTGGCGCGCGATCACCGCACCCCACCTCGTCGCCCTGGTCCGCGCCGCAGCCCGCTTCGAGAACGGCCATCTCCTCGAACGCCCGAGTCCCCCGCGGCATGGGCAGCCATACCCGGCCGGAAGAAGACGACTGGATCTCAGGCATCCCTGCGCCGTACATGCAGATGGCCTTCGCGGGGAAACGAGGGCGGCGCTGCGGGCAGGACTGAGTCGAGGCCGTACCGGCTCTTGTGCGCCACGCGGCAGGAGGCCGAGTTGTCCACCTGGTGCAGGAGTTCCAGACGCTCCAGCCCATCGGCGCCCAGGGCGTCGAAGGCCCAGTCGGTGAGAGCCTCCAAAGCGCGCGGTGCCACACCCCGCCCGCGGGCATGCGCCGCGGTCCAGTAACCCACCTCGGCCGACGGTTTGCCGGACGCCACTTCCTTGAGTACCGCATTGCCCACCAACTGCCCTTGGCTGCGGTCGGGTTGCGTTTCAAGAACCGCGAAACCGAAGCGATTCCCCGCTGCCCAGCCCGGCTCCTGGCCCTGCACCCACCGGATCGCATCGGCCTCGTTCTCCACAGCCGAGCTGGTCCAGTGGCGCAGTTCGGGATCTCGGAACACTTCGACGAGTGCGGCAACGTCCCCTATGCGCCAGGGGCGAAGGACGAGTGCGGGAGCGGACGGCGTCGGGCCCGCATGCAGGATGACGGTGTCGTTCACCGGCCGATTGTATTGAGGCAGGGGCCCCTACCCACGCCGACGATCCCGGCCCACTACCGCTCCACTCGGGCGCGGACGGCCTGGACAGACCAGTCGAACGCCGGCGCCAGGCTCTGCGGGGCAGGGCAGGCCAGCCGTCGATCACTGCGAGGAGCTGGCAGTACCGGTCCCGGCGCGGGTCGCTCACGCTCTCCAGCCGGGCCAGCAGCAGGCGGCGCAGCTGGGCGTCTATCGACGGCCGCCCACTCCACAGTTCTCGACAATGCCTCGAGCTGTGCGCCTGTGGACGCCAGGGTCGTACCGTCCTGAAGCGTGAGCGCCCGATGCGGCGGGACCGCGGGCACCGGGTCGCCGTCGGCCGCGTTCCGGTGCCCCGCGGCATCAGCGGCGTGAGGGACGGGCGAAGCACTTTCACCGCACCACCGGCCTCCCGTCACTCATCGAGGCCTATGCCGCCAACGCGGCCTGGCTGCGGGCCGTCGGCCGCCGTGGGCTCCGACCGAGCACCCCGTCGGCTCTCCAGGACCTTCCGGGCTCTCCCAAGGCCTTCCGGGACTCTCCGGCGGGCGCCGGGGGTCACGATCCGTCGCCAGGCCGCGCATCCGGTCGGGCAGCTCCCGGCGCGAAGGCTGTGACGGCGTCCACGAGGTCGGCCGGGGCCTCCAGCGGGATCAGGTGGCCCGTCTTCGGGATCACCATGAAGTCGGCTGCGGAGAGGTAGGGCACCAGGTTGTCGCGGAGTACGTCGACCGGCTCGACGAGGTCGTTCTCCCCGGCCACGACGAGGGCCGGGACGCTGATCATGCGGGTGTGCTCGGAGATGTCCTCAGCGATGCCGCGCAGCGGCCACTCCGTGCGGGCCGCGTCGGTGCAGGCCCGCGAATCCGTCACGATCTGCGACCTGACCGGTTCGGGCAGCTCGGTCGCGGTGAGAATGTGGTCCCGTGCCCCGGCGACGGACTCGTCGGAGTCGTAGGCATGAGAGAGACCTTCGCGGTACTCCGCGGTGACCCCCGCGGCGGGCTTCGCGGGGCCGGAACCGACGAGGACGATCCCGCGGAGGCCGGTGGGCCGGGTCGCCGCGACCAGCTGCGCCACCTTGCCCCCCATGGAGTGGCCGACGAGGACGTAGTCGGTGATGCCCGCGTCGGCGATCACCGCGAGCGTGTCGTCCGCGAGCTGACGAAGCGTGCAGGGGCCGGCCAGGTTGCTCGAACGGCTCCACCCGCGAAAGTCGGCGGTGAGCATGTCGCGCCCTGCCAAGCGCTCGACGACGAGGTCCCAGGTGCGGGCGGAACCACCCCAGTAGTGCAGGAACACCAGAGTCGGCCCAGCCCCCGAGAGGTGGTCATAAGTGGGCAGTGGCGGCTGCTGCGTCGTGTTCATCGCGTCTCTCCCGATCAGTGTTCTGGGGTATTCGGTCTACGTTCATTGCATCTCGTCAGCCGTGCCGGGGCATCGGCACGACTGGTCGTCTGATGGTGGAAACTGGACACATGACCGTGATCCGGCAGATGACCTACCACCCCGTGGGACGCCGCGCAGCCGCTGTCGAGACGATGACCCTCGACCGTCTGCGCGAGCTGAACGACGGCGGGACGCAGCGTGCCGACTTTCACGTTCTCGCTGTCGTCGACGCCGGGAACGGAGCAGTCACGGTGGACTTTCTCCGGTACCCGCTCCGGAAACGGTCCGTGGTGTGGGTCGTCCCGGGGGCGGTGCACCGGTGGGATGACATCGCCGCTCTGTCAGGGCACCTCGTGCTCTTCGTTCCGACCGCACCGGTCACCCGCGCCACCCGGGAGTTCGTCGCCTCCCCGGGCCTGGCCGCGCACTGGACCGTCCCCGACGCCGACTGGCCGTACGTCGACGCCGCGCGCAACCATCTCCTCCTCGAGACATCCGCCCCGTCCGGGGACACCCCGACCGAGCTGCCCGAGATCCTGCTCTCCGCACTCGTCGCCCGCCTCCGGCCACCGGACACCGAAGCACAGTCCACGCATCCGGTGTTCCGGCTGTTCCGGTCCAGCGTCGAAGCGCACTTCCGCGAACATCACGACGCCGGCTACTACGCGCGGGCACTGGGATACGCGCCCCGCACTCTCTCCAGAGCGGTGCAGCAGGCCACCGGCCGCACGGCGAAGGCGTTCCTCGTCGATCGGATCGTCCTGGAAGCCAAACGCCTCCTCGCGCACGACCGCCTCACCGCGGCAGCCTGCGCCCACACGCTCGGCTTCCCCGACGCATCCAACTTCTCCGTCTTCTTCCGGAAGGCGACAGGAATGCGTCCGGGTGCGTGGCAGGCGGCAGCGACCGTCGGTTGAGGGGCGTGCTCAAGAGCGGAGAACCGGGCATCGCGGGTTCCGCACCGCGAACGGGACCAACTCGCGCCCCGCCCGCCTTCCCGCCTTCCCGCCTTCCCGCCTTCCCGCCTTCCCGGGTTCCCGGGTTCCCGGGTTCCCGGGTTCAAGACGCCCCCTACCGCGAAAGTTGACGCCCGGGTGGAACCGGTGGGGGACGACGCCCGGCAGCCGCCGCCATAGCCTCGGCGCCGGAGGGGAGTTTTTCTCATGACCGACGGTGCGTACGAAGAGGCGAAGCGCGCGGTGGAGCGTATCCAGCGGCTTTCGGACGACTGCTGGCACGCGCTGGATGCTTCCTGCCAGGCCATGGACGACGACGCCTGGGTCGGCCCGGTGGCACGGCAGTTCCACGACGCCCTGCGGAGCGGTCGGCGCGAGTTGCAGGCCCAACTCGGTGAGGCGGTACGGGACGCCCGGGCGAAGCTCGCGACGATGCCGGGGAAACCATGACCTATCCGGCGGGCGACCCGAACTTCTCCGGTGCCAGGATGCCGGCGTTCGACACCCTGGTGAGCCGACATGAGCGTGCCGCGTTCCTGCTCGAACAGCTCGCCGGGGACCTGTGGAGAGAGCTGACACAGATGCGCATCGACACCACCCCGGCGCTGCGCATCCGCACCCTTGCCCAGAGCGTCCGCAGCCAGACGACGGAGCTGCAGACACGCCGGACCCGGGTGCACGACATGCAGCGGACCGGGGGCGGGGCGCGGCTGTGCACGGTCGAGGGGATCTTCTGGAGGCTGCCCGAGAAGGCTGTTCCGACACCGGTGCCGGGACAGCCGCCCCCGACCGATCCGGTGGCCCTCTCCATCGAGTTGTGGGATGCCAACCTGCTGCCGCGTACGGGGCGGCTGCGTCCGGACGGCACCCCGTTCTCGCCGAAGGAGGACGCGGTGCTCAGCTGGCTCGCCGCGCACCGCGAGAGCATCGTCGCCGAGGCCCGGAAGTGGAACATCTCCCCGCAGGCGGTCGCCGCCGCGATCTCCTGGGAGGCCATGGAGAACGTGAAGGGCATCCCCGCCGACATGCTGGCCGGGACGGGCATCGGCAACGCGGTGAAGAACGCGTCGTTCGGTCCGGGCAAGGTCCACGTCGACTTCCCGCTCGTCAACCAGGTCGAGGAGCGGGGCTATCTCCCCCGCAGAGCCGTGTGGGAGCGCGAAAAGATCCTCCGCAGCGACGAGGGGTCGATCCGCTACATCGCCGCGATCATGGGCGCCTACGCCAAAGTCACCCAGGACAGCGGGAATGGTCACTACGACATTCGCTACGACGTGCCCATGCTCACCCAGCTGTACCAGGGCAGCGACCTGAAGCAGTGGGAAGCGGCATTGGAGAAGCGGAAAGCCCGCAACGACTGGGGGAAGCTCGACCCGCAGAATCCGATGGCGCTCTGGGCGCAGCGCAACCAGGTCTTCCTCGACGCCGCGCTGCCCAAGGACCCCTGGAAGGTGAACCCCCGACCGGCGACACCGGTCCGGCCGCCCGGCCCACCACCCAGTGCCCCGGTCACCCCGACCACCCCGACGCCACGGACCGGCCCCAGCCCCACCCCGCGCTGAGCACCACGTGCCACCGGGACGGCCGGAGCTCCGGTCGCTCGACGCCGCGAGCACCGGGTCGCCGTCCGCCGCGTTCCGGTATCCCACGGCATCAGAGACGTAAGGAACCCGCGAAACACCTCACCAAGCCCCACCACCCTCCCGTCACTCGCACAGGTGAATGCCGCCAACGTGACAGGCGTGTGGGCCCGTTGACTGGCATAGGCTCCAGCCGAGAAACCCGCATCATCCGTACGACAACCGCACACACGCTGTAAGACCACCGCACACCGCACACCGCACACATGCAACGGCCCCCGGCCGGGACTGCAATCCCGATCGAGGGCCTGACCACCCAGGAAGAAAGACCCTTCCCGATGGCTGTTCAGCAGCTTAACGCGGCCGCGCCCGCGCGCCCGCCGTATCGCACCTCTCGTCCGAATTCCCGCCGCCGGTCCCCGGTGACCGCGCCGCTGACCGCACCACACCCGGGACGTGGACGTCCCGGCGTCGTCCACGTCAGGCACCGGCACCGCGAGCGCTTCACCGTCGTCGGCAACCATCTCGCCCAGCACCGCGAACTGTCGCTCCTCGCCATCGGGCTGGGGGTGCACATCCAGTCCGTACCGGACGGCACCCGCGTCGACATCAAATCGTTGACCGCCCGATTCCCGGAGGGCGAGGCACGGATCGCCGCTGCGCTGCGCGAGTTGGAGGCGTACGGCTACCTGGCGCGCACCCCGCAGCGCACGCCCGGCGGGCGGATCGTCACGCACACCGTCTCGTACGCCAACCCGGCAGTGCAGGAAGCAACGTCACCGCGGGTACCGCCGCAGCCCGCGCCGCCGCAGCCCCCGCTGTCGCCACCACCCGCCGCAGGGCCGGTACCTGCCCCGGCCCCCGCTCGGGCCCCGGACTCGGCCCCAATCCCGGCCCCGGCGCCCGTCCCGTACGCGCCCCGCAGGGCCCACGCACCGGAACCGGCAGGAACGGCACCCACCGCGACCGATCCGACCGCCGCCACCCACGCCGGCACCGCCGCAACAGTGCTCGCCGCCCTGCGCCGCGACGACGACCGGCTGCTCCTCTCCGAACGGGACGTGGCCCGCCTCTCCCCCGCCGTCGAGACCTGGCTGGCGCGGAACACCGGTCCGGAGGCCGTGCGCCGTGCGCTGACCTCGCAACTGCCCGCCGGACCGCTCCGCAGCCCCGTCGCGCTGCTCCTGCACCGGCTGACCGCCCGACTGCCCGTGCCGCTGCCCGACTCCCCTCCGCCGGGCGCCCGCCCGGACCCGTTCCAGGAGTGCCCCGACTGCGAGCGCCCCTTCCGCGCCCCCGGCCCCGGCCGGTGCCGAAGCTGCCGCACGGAAGCAGCCGAAGCGGCGGCACTGGCGGAATCGGCGGCAGTGGCAGCAGGAAGGACGCCCTTGAGGGCGCCGGACGGTGCCGATACGGGCCGGGCCTCGGAACCGGGACCATCCGCAACGGACCCTCCGCGCTCCCCGCTCCGCCCCGCTGCCCCGCTCGGATGCGGGAAACAGGCACCGCGCGAGGGAAGCCCCTGACATGATCCCCTCATGCACTCGCAGTCGAAGGTTCAGGTGCCGTCCCGCTACGCACGCGTCAACGCCTGGGTGATCAGCCACGACACCGACGCGGAAGTGCACTTCCTGGAGTCGGCGTTCGGAGCGGTCGAAACCCCGGGCTCCCGGATGCTCGACCCCGACGGCGACATCGGCCACGTCGAGGTCGAGATCGGCGAGAGCGTCCTCATGCTCTTCGACGCCAAGCCCGGCTGGCCGGCGACCCCGGCACACCTGCGCGTCTACGTCGGCGACCTCGGCGCGGCCGTGGAACGGGCCGTCGAGGCCGGTGCCCGGGTGGTGACCCGGCCGACCCTGCTCGCCTTCGGTGAGCGCGTCGCCCGCGTCCGCGACGCCCAGGGGCACCTGTGGTGGCTGCACGAACGGGTGGAGGACGTCCCGCCCGAGGATCTCGCCGAACGCTTCGCGGATCCCGCGGCCCAGGAGGCCATGGCCTACGTCCAGCGCACGCTCCGCGAGGAGATGGAGACAGGGGCGACGGACCAGGCGTGACCGGTTCGCCGTGACGGTTCGCCCGTCGTGCCGGTCCGCGGCCATCCGCGTTCCGCTCCGGCGCACCGCCGGGCGCCCATCCGCGGACTGCCTCGTCGACCCGCCCCCGGCCACACCACACCACACCAGGCGCTTCAGCCCGGTCCGTCCAGTCGAATCCGGCTCAGCCCGCGAGGGTGCCGAGCCAGCCGGTCAGCAGCCGGTTGATCTCCTCTGGGCGTTCCTGCTGGATCCAGTGGCCGCAGCCCTCCAGGAGGTGGGAGGCGGTCAGGCCCGGGAGGGTGGTGGGGAAGGCGTCGACAGCGTCGGACATCCAGGTGGTGGAGGCGTCCAGGGCGCCGCCGACGAACAGGGACGGCTGCTCGATCGGCGCTCCGCGGTAGGGGGCGAGGTCTTCCCAGTCCCGGTCCACATTGCGGTAGCGGTTGAGCGCACCGGTCAGCCTCGTACGCTCGAACTCCGCGGCGTAGACGTCGAGGTCCTCCTCGGACAGCCAGGCCGGGAGGGTGCCGACGGGAAAACGGTCACGCAACCGGCCGCCGTGGGTGACGAAGTGCGGGTCGGGCTCGCCCTGGGCCGGCATGGTGTCGGCGGACAGAGCTGCGTAGAACCCCGCGAGCCAGCCCCGGACGTCTGGCTCGATCTCCGCCTCGGCGCGGCCGGACTCCTGGAAGTAGGAGACGTAGAACTCCTGCTCCGGGCCGCCGATCCGGCCGAAGACGTCGGTGGGGCGGGGGCCGCCGGGTGGCGCGTACGGGACGCTGAGCAGGGCGACGGCCCGGAAGACCTCGGGGTGCAGCAGAGCGGAAGTGGCGGCGACGTTGGAGCCCCAGTCATGGCCCACGACCACCGCGTTCTCCTCGCCGAGGGCGTGCACGAGGGCGACGTTGTCCGCCACCAGGTCGAGCATCCGGTAGGCGTCGGTCGCCGCGGGCTTGGACGAGCGACCGTAGCCGCGCACGTCGAGCGCCACCGCCCGGTAGCCGGCCGCGGCGAGGGCCGGGAGCTGGCGCCGCCAGGAGTACCAGGACTCGGGGAAACCGTGCACGAGCAGGACCAGCGGGCCGGTGCCCTGCTCGACCAGGTGCAGGCGCCCGGCAGGGGCCTCGACCGTGCGGTGGCGGAGTGCTGCGGACGGCTCGGAAGGCATCGGATCTTCTCCTCGGATCGCGGGCGGACGCCGGTACGACCGATCATGCGGCACCGCGACCGGCCGACGCGATCACCGTTGCCAATCTGGCAAACTTGCAGGACAGAGAGGCGGAGCAGCGCGTCAGGATGGGGTGAGCAGGTGGCAGGCGACGACGTGGCCGACGCACTGGCGGCGATGGGCCCCCGGCTGCGGGCCGCGCGCGAACACCGCGGCGCCACGCTCACCGGCGTCGGCTGCGCGACCGGCATCTCCCCGAGCACCCTGTCGCGGATCGAGACCGGCCGCCGCAAGCCCACCCTGGAAGTGGTGTTGCAGTTGGCGAAGGAGTACGGCGTCTCCCTGGACGAGCTGGCCGGCACCGCCCCCGTCTCCGCCCCTGCCGCCGAGCCTCGGCCCGCCGCCGCCCGGCGTTTCGGCGACGAGAAGGCAGTGCTGCCGCTGACCCGGTACGTCGGGGGCCTGCACGCCCACAAGCACGTCCTGCCCGCCGCCCAGGAGCCGCCCGCGCGGCCCCGGCAGGTCTCGCACGACGGCTGGGAATGGCTGTGCGTCCTGTACGGGCGACTGTGGCTCGCGCTCGGCGACCAGGACCTCGTCCTGGCTTCCGGGGACGTCGCCGAGTTCGACACCCGCACACCCCACGGGGTGGCGAACACCGGTTCCGGCGGCCCGGTCGAGTACCTGATCATGTTCGGGCCACAGGGAGAGCGCCTGCGGCCACGCACCCCGCCCGCCCCGGGTCTCGGCTCCGGCTCAGGGGCGCGGTAGCGGGCCGCCCTGGATGGGACCTCTTCGTCGTCCTCGGCAGCATCGGCACCCCGAGAAGGGCCGGTAGCCTGCGTCACCATGATGCGCTCTTGGATCCTGCCGATGCTGTTCGTGCTCAGCGGCTCAGTCGTCGCGGCGGCGCAGTTCTTCGAGGGAAGCCCCGGCATCGCCGCAGCAATCCTGCTGGTCTTCCTGGCGCTCGGCGGTATGAACTCGCCCCTGATCTTCCCGAGGTCGGCCGGCGAGCCGGAAGCACGACGCCGCAGCGCGGACGACGGCCGACCGATCGTCTTCTGGCGGCCCGGCTGCGCCTACTGCATACGGCTGCGCTTCCGGCTGGGCCGCAACGCCCACCAGTTGCACTGGGTCAACATCTGGCGCGACCCGGCCGGAGCCGCAGCGGTGAGAGCAGCCAACGACGGCAACGAGACCGTGCCGACCGTCGTAGTGGCGGGCCGGCCGCACACCAACCCCGGTCCTGACTGGGTGCGCGAACAGCTCCCTTCCACCTGATCGGAACCCGCGCCTACAGCGAGGCGCCCGAAGCCACAAGCGCACAGGGGCCAGAGCACGAACTCAGTTGATGGCTTGGATTTCCTGGACGGTGACGTCCTGCCGGCCGCCGAACTCTCCGTTCGGCAGGTCCTCGGCGCCCGCACCGCCGCTGCCCTCCCACGACGCCGACCACGTCAGCGTCGAACGCAACGTATAACTCCCCCCGCCCCGAGTGGCCTTCAGATACGTCACCCCGCACGGCGGCGCCTTCTTCCCACTGCCCTTCACGTACTCCGTGCCGATGCTGCCGTCATCCTCGACACCGCACTCACCCGACCCCGGATGCAGCGTCGCACTGTCCGTGCCCGGATCCAGCTTCAGCGCCTCCGGCACCACCGTCGTCCGCGCCCAGATCTCCCGGCCCGCACCCAGATCCACCGACGCCCGCACCGACAACTTCTTGTACCGGCCCTCATCCAGCCACACCCACGTCGGCAGATTCACCGTCTGCCGGCCCGCAGGATTCATCTCCACCCGCGTATCCGGCACCCGGATCCGCGCATAGGCCAGCTTGGAGAGGATCTCCGGACTGATCGCGTTCTCCACATCCGGCACCTCCCCGTTCTTCACCCAGAACGGCAACTCCGTACACGACTGGGCCTTCGCCGCATCCTCCTCATCCGGATTCGGCACCGCCGCCCAGAACTGCCCCTCCCCCTCCTTGTCCAGATTATAGTTGTCGTAATCCCGCGACTCATACTTGTCCCGAATCGCCAGATCCGTATCCTGCTTCTGCCCGCTGTTGTCCGGATCCCGCCCCGTCACCGAAAACGGCGAATCATCAATCTTCTCCTTCAACTCCCGAGGAGAATACCTCGGCGCATACCAACACGGCGGCGGCGACCAATCCCCACCCGGAACCGAAAGATTCCCACCACCACCGCTGCCACCACTGCTGCCGCCCGCACCACTGCCGGAATAGCTGACCTCACGACGCCCACCAGCACCAGCCGCCGCCTCACCGTTATTGAAGCTTCCCAGGGAAGAATTCGAGTGCTCGTCCCCAGCCCAAGCAGGCGACACACTCCCGACGAAACTTCCCATGGCCAGGGAGATCGCGAGAAGTCGCGACGCAATCAGCCTTCGCATTTCTTCTTGCCCTCTCCCTCAAAGACAAACGTCCGAGCCTTCCAGATCCCCTGAGGTTCTTCCGGCTTCTGCATGACCAACGAGAGGCGCATGAAGTCACTCTCACTCACCTCTGTGCGACGAACTTTCCCGCTCTTGATTTCCTTGCTGAAGAATTTCCGCTGATCCATACAGAAAGAAACTTCAACTAGTCCCGAGTTGGCTACGTCGCCGATCTCAGCGTGGGAGAAGCGCTCCTTGCCGGTGACGGAGAGACTGTCCTTCACATCGGCCTTCACCTTCTTGACCGCAGCCTGCTCTGCTGTCTGCAACGGAACCACATGTCGGGCCAGCACCGGATCTTGAGGATCCTGCTTCACAGTGCCGTGATTCATCGCCCGCATATAGTCAGCGGCGCCGGCCAGCGCGGCGGCCTTGTCCGGGTCCGACGGCTGGTCCCAGTCGAACACCATCTCAAGGTCATCCGGCAACTCGATGTCTGACGTACGGAAATCACCCGCCGCATCCTTCTCACCCGGCGAACTCGACTCGACACTCGGCGACTTCTTCCCCGCGTCCTCCGCGCCGTCGATCTTGCCGCTCTTCCCGTCACCGTCGTCACCCCCACCGCACCCGGAAACAAGCAGCGCAACGGCCGCAGCAACAGCGGCCAGCGGAACAGCAGAACGGGTCGGACGCACAACAAACTCCCGGAAGCATCAGGTAACTGTCGTGCACCTGACGGTAGCAGCGCACCCAGCACCCCACCCACCGACTTCAACAGCGAGAAGCGGAGCACAACAGTCCCGACCGAGATCCCCTCAGCGTCCGCTTCGGAGGGCACAGCGGTGAACACCCTCGCCCAGGTGCCGTCGTGTGCCCATCTTCGCGAGCGGGTTCAGACACCCCTCCACGAACCGATCTTGGAAGGCATGTCCGCCCAGGGCCACCCCGTCCGGTACTTCCATGCGAGCGCCTCGATCATCTGCCGGTGATCGCGCCACGGCCCGCCATGTCGCGGAGTCCGGTCCGGAAGCAACAGCTCAATCCGCGACCAGTGCACATCAGTCAACGACATGACCGGACCAACGGCCCGTGATCCGAATGCGACGGCCTCTGTGCAGGATGTACTCGTGCTTCCTCCCCGACTGTTGTGGCGTGATCCCCGGCCCATCCCCCGGTTCAATCGGCAGGAGCCGGTAACCCAGATTGTCCGTGATCCCAGCTTCTACGAACCGAGCGATGAGGACGACTGCTCAAGGTTCTGGTACTTCTGCCAGGCCCATGACCGCCCCTACTGGCATGAGTCCTGTGGGGAAGGGCCGCACGTCATCGCACTACACTGCCAAGAGCACGGGCACGAGAGCATGTGGCCGCAACCACTGATGCTGATGCTGATGCTGATGCTGATGCTGATGCTGATGCTCCCAAAAGGATTCGCCCCGCCGCTGAGTGACGCGCAGCTGGCCTGGGTGCGGGCGCAGGGCGACGTTGTCTAGACATGAGCCGAAAGAGACGCCCTTGAACCAGGCTCAGTTGATGGCTTGGATTTCCTGGACGGTGACGTCCTGCCGGCCGCCGAACTCTCCGTTCGGCAGGTCCTCGGCACCGGCACCGCCACTGCCCTCCCACGACGCCGACCACGTCAGCGTCGAACGCAACGTGTAGCTCCCCCCGCCCCGGGTGGCCTTCAGATACGTCACCCCGCACGGCGGCGCCTTCTTCCCACTGCCCTTCACATACTCCGTGCCGATGCTGCCGTCATCCTCGACACCGCACTCACCCGAACCCGGATGCAGCCTCGCACTGTCCGTGCCCGGATCCAGCCTCAGCGCCTCCGGCACCACCGTCGTCCGCGCCCAGATCTCCCGGCCCCCACCCAGATCCACCGACGCCCGCACCGACAGCCGCTTGTACCGGCCCTCATCCAGCCACACCCACGTCGGCAGATTCACCGTCTGCCGACCCGCCGGATTCATCTCCACCCGCGTATCCGGCACCCGGATACGCGCATAGGCCAGCTTGGAGAGGATCTGCGGACTGATCGCGTTCTCCACATCCGGCACCTCCCCGTTCTCCACCCAGAACGGCAACTCCGTACACGACTGGGCCTTCGCCGCATCCTTCTCATCCGGATTCGGCACCGCCGCCCAGAACTGCCCCTCCCCCTCCTTGTCCAGATTATAATTGTCGTAATCCCGCGACTCGTACTTCTCCCGAATCGCAAGATCCGTATCCTGCTTCTGCCCACCATTATCCGGATCCCGCCCCGTCACCGAAAACGGCGAATCATCAATCTTCTCCTTCAACTCCCCAGGAGAATACCTCGGCGCATACCAACACGGCGGCGGCGACCAATCCCCACCCGGAACCGAAAGATTCCCACCATTACCATCACTACTGCCACCCGCACCACTACCGGAATAACTGACCTCCCGACCCCCACGAGCTCCAGCAGCCGCCTCACCGTTATTGAAGCTACCTCCTTCTTGGAAGGCTCCCCCGACGTCTCGTCTATCATTGTTGGCAAGCGCTGCCGGGGCAGCACCGACGAGCACGAGAACGCAAACCCCCGAGACGATCATCAGCCTTTGCACTGCTTCACCGCCTTTGGCTTGTATTGGAAGGTACGCGCCTTCCAGAGCTCCGACTCCTTCTCCTTCTCCATCACCATCGTGAATCGCATGTAGCTTGACGCATTTTCCTCCGTGCGCAGGACCTTTCCATTCTTGATCTTCTTGGCAAAGAAGTCAGACTGGTCCACGCAGAAGGAAACTTCAGCCAGGTTCTCATCGACTACATCGCCGACTTCTTCCCGGTAATAGCGGTCCTGGCCAGTAACCGTGACCTCGTCCTTGACGTGCGCCTTGACCAGCAAGGCTGCGTATTCCTGGGCGCTCTCCAAGGGGACCGTCGTCTTCGCCAGTACAGGATCCTTCGGATCCTGCTCCGCCACAGCGTGCACCTGAGCCCGCATATAGTCCGCTGCCCCGTCCAGCGCGGCCGCCTTGTCCGGGTCCGAGGGCTGGTTCCAGTCGAAGACGAGCTTCACATCGTCCGGCAACTCGATGTCGGACGTACGGAAATCACCCGCCACATCCTTCTCACCCGGCGAACTCGACTCGGCACTCGGCGACTTCTTCCCCGCGTCCTCCGCACCGTCGATCTTGCCGCTCTTCCCGTCACCGTCGTCACCCCCACCGCACCCGGAAACAAACAGCGCGGCAGCCGCAGCAACAGCGGCCAGCGGAACAGCAGAACGGGTCGGACGCACAACAAACTCCCGGAAGCATCAGGTAACTGTCGTGCACCTGACGGTAGCAGCGCACCCAGCACCCCACCCACCGACTTCAACAGCGAGAAGCGGAGCACAACAGTCCCGCCCGGAAGACGATTTCGCCGCGTGGGCGCCCCGTGGAGAGTCGGCGTCGGGGGTCAGGTCCGGGCCACCGCGTGCGGGGCGCGTTCCGTGGCGGAGCCCGGCGACGGCTCTCCGGCGTCGGCTCCCAGTGCCACGATGCGGTTGTCCGCGTCCACGTGCACCACACGCGGTTGCAGGGTGCGGGCCTCGGCGTCGTCGACCTGTGCGTAGCTGATCAGGATGACCAGGTCGCCGGGGTGTACCAGGTGGGCGGCGGCACCGTTGATGCCGATGACACCCGAGCCCGGCTCGCCCTCGATGACGTAGGTCTCCAGCCGGGAGCCGTTGGTGATGTCGACGATGTGGACCAGTTCCCCGGGGAGCAGGTCGGCGGCGGACATCAGCTCCGCGTCGATCGTGACCGAGCCGACGTAGTGCAGGTCGGCCTGGGTCACGGTGGCGCGGTGGATCTTGGACTTGAACATCGTGCGCAGCATGGCGTCACTCCAGGATGTGTGCTCCCTGCCCGCAGTGCCGCAGGTCAAGGGCGTTCCGTGGTCGAGTCGGGTTCAGGGTACTACGCGGTAGGGGCAGAGCGCCCGGGGGCGCAGCGCCCGACGGCGGCAGCGCCAGGCCTCGGCAGCGCCAGGCCTCGGCAGGGCCGGCGGCAGCGCCCGACGGCGGCAGGGCCCGGCGGCGGCCTACGCCGACTCCCGGACCACCAGCTCCGGGGCGAAGATCTCGCAGGCCGGTTCGGTGCGGTCGCCGCGGATGTGCTCGTCCAGCAGGCGGGCCATCGCGGCGGCCATCTGCTCGACGGGCTGGCGCACGGTGGTCAGCGGGGGACGGCAGGTGAGGGCGGCGCTGGAGTCGTCGAGGCCGACGACCGCGACGTCCTGCGGGATACGCCGCTCCCGCTCCCGCAGCACCTCGCAGGCGCCTTGGGCCATCAGGTCGTTCGCGGCGAACACCCCGTCAAGGTCCGGGTGCTCGTCCAGCAGGGCCGCCATGGCCGTTCTGCCGCTGTCGAGCGTGAAGGCGCCCTCGGCCACCGGGACGCTGGGGTGCCCGCGGCGGGCCATCGTGCCGCGGAAGCCGGCGAGCCGCTCCTGGCTCGCGGCGACGGCCAGCGGCCCGGCGATCGTGACGCTGCGGCGGCAGCCGCGGGCCAGCAGCCGCTCGGCGGCCAGGTGTCCGCCGTCCCGGTGGGCGAGGTCGACGGAGCTGAGCGGGAGCGGCCGGGCCGGGCGGGCGAAGAGGACGGCGGGCAGCTCCGCTTCGGCGAGCAGCGGCGGCAGCGCGTCCTCGGCGTGGGTGGAGACCACCAATGCGCCGTCCGCGCGGCCCTGGCGCAGGTAGGCCACGACGTCCCGGCGGGCCTCCGGGGTCTCCGCGAACATCAGGACCGGGTACATCGAGCGCGGGCGCAGATAGCCGGTGACGCCCGCCACCACGCGGCCGAAGAAGGGGTCGGAGAACACCCGGGAGGCGAAGGCGTCCTGTGCCTCGTCGGAGACGTCCCCGGCGCCGGAGACGACGAGGGCCACCGTTTCGGTGCGCCGGGTCACCAGCGAGCGGGCGGCCCGGTTGGGGGCGTAGCCGGTCCGTGCGACGGCCCGCCGGACGAGGTCCTGGATGGCCGGGTCCACGTTGCGGACGCCGTTGACGACGCGGGAGACCGTCGCACGGGAGACACCCGCCTCCCGTGCGACGTCCTCCAAGGTCGGTGCCCGGCTGCTCATGCCCGGCACCCTAGCGGCGGAGGCACGCGCCGTATAGAGCGCTCTCCGGACTTGCCGGCGCCGCTGCCCCCGGTACCGTCCGCGACCTCGGGGGTCGGCCCCGCGGCGGAACACCGGCCCGCGCGGGCCCTGCCGTCGCCCCGCGTCAGGTGTAGACGCCGAACTCGTAGAGCGAGTAGCCCCAGCCGGTGCCGCGCTGCGTCCCGTGGACACGGACGTAGCGGCCGGTGCCGGAGACGTCGAGGTCGTCGACTCCGCCGTCGCCTCCGGTGACCTCGCGTACGGTGCGCCAGTTCCGGCCGTCGTCGGAGGTCTGGACGGTGTACTCCGTCGCGTGGGAGGTCTCCCAGACGAGTTGCACGTGCCGGAACGCGGTGCGGGCACCGAGGTCGACGCTCAGCCACTGCGGGTCGCTCCAGTCGCTCGCCCAGCGGGTGGTGAGGTCGCCGTCCACGGCGTCGGCGGCGGTGCAGGGGCAGTCGCCGCCGCCCTGCTGCTCCGAGGAGGCCGTCGCAGGCGCGCCGAGGGCCGCGTTGGTGCCGTCGACGTCCGGCGGGACGACGCGCACGGAGCGGGACTCCACTCCGACGTTGCCCCTGCCGTCCGTGGCCTTGACGTACATCTTCCACACGCCCGGGCGGTCGGGTGCGGTGACCCGGAGCCGGCCGCCGCCGAGGTCGGTGGCGGGCAGCGGAGTCAGCTGGTTGCTCTCGTCGAGATACTTGCTGTTGCTGAGCACCTCGTAGGAGAGCGGATCGCCGTCCGGGTCGGTCGCCCGTACCGACAGGGTCACTTCGCCGCCCGCCGGCACCTGGGAGGGGTCGCCCTCGACGGTCATCGCGGAGATGACCGGCGGGGTGTTGTCGGTGTCGGTGGCAGCGCCGTAGGCCCGTTTGACGGCGTAGTAGGAGAGCCGTTTCTGGCCTGCGGGCAGCAGGTTGAACCAGATGCCGCCGAAGTCGTACTCGGTGCCGTAGTGGAACATCGTCGCGCCGAGCGCCACACCCCGGTGCCCGGTCACGCAGTTCCACGCCTCGGTGTAACCCTCGGCCTTGGCCTGGTCGGTGGGTTCCTCGGGGACGCCGTTGGCGTCGTCGGGGACCTCCCACTCGCCGGGCGGGCCGGTCTCGGTGACGAGGTAGGGCTTGGTGTAGCCGCC
This sequence comes from Streptomyces sp. NPDC006925, assembly GCF_042869575.1. NCBI lineage: Bacteria > Bacillati > Actinomycetota > Actinomycetes > Kitasatosporales > Streptomycetaceae > Streptomyces > Streptomyces sp. NPDC006925. The sequence continues at coordinate 34,522 of NZ_JBIAGB010000024.1, read as the reverse complement.
CTGTTCCCAGGCGGACCGGATGCCGCACACGTCCTGGTAGGCGTTGACGGCGTACAGGTCCAGATCGGGTGCGTTCTCCTTGTAGTACGGCCAGGCGCCGGTCCACGCGTCGGTCGAGGTGACGGGGTGGTCCGGGTCGAGGGCGTGGATGCGCACGGCGACGTCGTTGACGAAGGAGGTGTAGGCGTCGCGCTGCTCTTCGAGCGCGTTGCCGCTGTAGCAGTTCTGCAGCCCGAGCACGGACTCGTTGCCGACGTTCCACATGAGCACGCCGGGGTGGTCCTTGTACGCGTCGACCCAGCTGGTGAACTCCTCCAGCGTGCTGCTCTTGTAGCCGTCGTCGGTCACGTAGTCCACGCAGCCGCCGCTGCCGGGGCCGCCGCCGGGCTGGAGCCAGAATCCGGCGACGACCTTGATGTCGTTGGCCGCGGCCGCGTCCAGCAGCGGCTTGCTGGTGGCGTCGGTGCCCCAGGTGCGGATCGTGTTGACGCCCATGGAGCGCAGGTCGGGCAGATACTTCCCGGCGTCGGAGGCGGCGGGCCCCCAGGTGAGGCCCTTGACCTGGTAGGGGCTGCCGTCCACGGTCAACTGCCAGTCGCCCTGGCTGCCGGTCACCTCGACGACGCTGCCCGCGGCCTGCGCCGGCTGCGCGGGCAGCGCGAGCGCTCCGGCGGCCAGCGCCCCGGCGACCAGGGGCGCCGCGAGACGGCGGACGAGAGGTGCCGGGACGAGACGGCGGACGAGCGACGCCTCGACGCGGCGACGGACGCCAGGGGGCGGGACGATCCGGCGGGCGAGAGGCGCCGCCCGGCGGGTGCGGGTGCGGGGTCCGGTCATGGTGCGGCCACCCCCGCGGGCAGTTCGTAGTCCTCGTTCAGGGCCGCGCCTTCCTCTGGATGCGTCTGGTCGTAGCCGCGTGCGTCGCACTGGAGGCCGCCGACGATGCAGTGGTCGACCAGGGCGTCGAGGGTGGCGTCGTCCCAGGCGTTGAAGAAGTCGTAGTGGAACGAGTAGCTGGGGCCGCTGGCCAGCCGCGCGGCGGAGAGGTCTCCATTGACGGGGAAGGCCATCTTGAACTCGATCATCGGCAGCGCGACCGGGTGGTCGGCGGGGCAGACGTTGTCGTTCGTGCCCTCCTTGACCACCGGATAGGCCATGTGGCTGCGGTGGTCGGCGGAGTCGAGGGAGGAGCCGTCCCAGCAGCTCGGGGCCTGGAGGCGGATGTTGAGCTGCACGTCGGAGCGGTCGGGGCAGTCGGTGGGGAACTCGGTGTTGAAGTAGCTGTCCCCGCACTCCCAGCCCTCGACGTACCCGGGGTGGTCGCGGAAGTCCTGCGGGCTCTGCGCCGGGCTGCCCACGACGAACCGCAGCCCCTTGGGGAAGGGGTGGACGCTGGTGTAGTCGGTGACACCGGCCTTGTAGTAGATGGTCTGGGGGCCGACGGGCAGTACCGGCCAGTCGCCGTCGAAGAGGGTGGGCATCCAGTAGGCCGACTTGTCGCCGGGCGCCTTGCAGGTGGTGCCGCCCGCGTCGAGGGAGGCGACGGTGCTGTCGGCGTCGGTCGTGGTGTTGCCCATGAAGGTGTGGTTGTGGGACGCGCCGGGCTGCCCGGGGAAGACGATCGGATCGTCCGGACCGGTGTGGCTGACCGCGCAGTTGGCCTGGAACTCGTGGAAGTAGCGATGGGGCGGCTGTGCTGCGGCGATTCCGGCCCCGGACGCGGTCCCGGCCCTGGTCCCGGCCCTGGTCCCGGCCTTGCTCCCGGACGCGGACCCGGCTTTGGTCGCAGTCCCGGCCCTCGTCCCGGACGCGGACGCGGACCCGGTCGCGGACGCGGACGCCGTCCCGGTCGCGCCGAGTGCCGCCAGCAGTAACGCGATCACGAGCAGCGTTCCCGAGCGGTACGTCGATCTCCGTGCCATGGAGCCCTCCTGAAAGTGAGGGGTGGGGGGCGGCGCGGCGAGCGGACCGCCGCGCCGATGGATCGGAAAGCGCTCTCCCGTTCCGGAGTGTTGAGGCACGCGGCGGAGGTGTCAAGGAAGTGAACCAAAGGATCAACAGCTAGCCCGCTCCGCACATTGCGGCGCAGTCGCCCCTCCCCCACGTTCCTACAGGTCAGCACCGAACTCCACGCCCGCGGCACCCACATGGGCGACAACCGGCGCCCGTCCGAACGCGCCTGCATTCCGTCACAACCCTTGACGTCCTGTACACACGGATGAACCATTCAGCGGCGAGAGAGCGCTCCCTCACCCCCCATCGTTCATCTGATGAACAAGGAGAAGCGCCCATGTCCCCTTCCTCCGACAGTTCCTCCGACAGTTCCTCCGAGAGTTCCGCCGCCCGTTCCTCCGACACTTCCGCCGATCGCCCCGCCCCCGGCCGCCGTACGGTTCTCGGGGCCGCCGCGGCAGCCGTACCCACGGCATTCGTCGGCCTGTCCGCACCCGCCTCGGCCGCCCCGGCACAGCGTCCGCGGCCGACGGGCACCGACGGCGCCCAGGACCTGCCCGGCGGCGGCGATCTCGGCCCCAACGTCATCGTGTTCGATCCCTCGACGCCCGGTATCCAGGCGAAGCTGGACGAGATCTTCCGGCAGCAGGAGTCCGCACAGTTCGGCAGCGGCCGCTACGCGCTGCTGTTCAAACCCGGCACCTACCACGGACTCAACGCGCAGCTCGGCTTCTACACCTCGATCGCGGGGCTGGGCCTGTCCCCCGACGACACCACCATCAACGGCGACGTGACCGTGGACGCCGGATGGTTCGACGGGAACGCGACCCAGAACTTCTGGCGCTCGGCGGAGAACCTCGCGCTCGTCCCGGTCAGCGGCACCAACCGGTGGGCCGTCGCGCAGGCCGCGCCGTTCCGCCGGATGCACGTCCGCGGCGGCCTCAACCTCTCCCCGGCCGGCTACGGCTGGGCCAGCGGCGGCTACATCGCCGACAGCCGGATCGACGGCCAGGTCGGACCGTACTCCCAGCAGCAGTGGTACACCCGCGACAGCGCGGTGGGCGGCTGGCTCAACGGCGTCTGGAACATGGTCTTCTCCGGCGTCGAGGGCGCTCCGGGGCAGAGCTTCCCCGACCCGCCCTACACCACACTGAACACGACGCCGATCTCCCGCGAGAAGCCGTTCCTCTACCTCGACGGCGCCGACTACCGGGTCTTCCTACCGGAGAAGCGGACCGCGGCGCGCGGCGTGACCTGGGGCAACGGCACCCCGCGCGGCACCTCGCTGCCGCTGTCCCAGTTCTACGTGGCACGGCCCGGCGACTCGGCGGCCACCCTCGACCAGGCGCTCGGCCAGGGGCTGCACCTGCTGCTCACCCCGGGCGTCTATCACCTCGACCAGCCGCTGAAGGTGGACCGGGCCGGGACGGTCGTGCTGGGCCTGGGCTACGCGACGCTGGTGCCCGACGGGGGCGCCACCGCGGTGCGGGTCGCCGACGTCGACGGGGTGCGCCTGGCCGGGTTCCTGGTCGACGCCGGGCCCACCAACTCCGAGACGCTGGTGGAGGTCGGGCCGCGGGGCGCCTCGGCGGACCACTCGGCGAACCCGATCACGGTGCAGGACGTGTTCGTCCGCATCGGCGGCAGCGGCGCGGGCAAGGCCACAACCAGCATCGTCGTCAACAGTCGGCACACCATCGTCGACCACACCTGGGTGTGGCGGGCCGACCATGGCACCGGCGTCGGCTGGGAGACGAACCGGGCCGACTACGGCGTGGTCGTCAACGGCGACGACGTGCTGGCCACCGGGCTGTTCGTGGAGCACTTCAACAAGTACGACCTGCAGTGGAACGGCCAGCGCGGCCGCACGATCTTCTTCCAGAACGAGAAGGCGTACGACGCGCCGAACCAGGCCGCGATCCAGAACGGTTCGATCAAGGGTTACGCCGCCTACAAGGTCGCCGACTCGGTCACCTCGCACGAGGCGTGGGGCCTGGGCAGCTACTGCTACTACAACGTCGATCCGACGATCGTCCAGCACCACGGCTTCGCCGCCCCGCACATCTCCGGGGTGAAGTTCCACGACGTGCTGGTGGTCTCGCTGGGCGGCAAGGGCCAGTACGAGCGCGTCATCAACGAGACCGGCTCGCCCACCTCCGGGACCTCGACCACGCCGTCCACGGTGGTCTCCTACCCCTGATCCGGGCGGGACGGCGTTTCGACGGCTGCCCACGGGCCCTCCGCGAGCACCGTCCGTCCCGCGGTCCGCGCATGCGAGAGGGCCCGTACGGCAGTACTGCCGTACGGGCCCTCTCCTCAGCCGAAGCCGATACGCCGGCCGGAGCCGACTGTCAGCCGAAGCCGGGATGCGCCGGGCGGACCCGGCGCGGCGAGGTCACTTGGAGATCTTGGTGACCTGGCCGGCGCCCACGGTGCGGCCACCCTCGCGGATGGCGAACTTGAGGCCCTCTTCCATGGCGACGGGCTGGATGAGCTGGACGCTCATCTCGGTGTTGTCGCCCGGCATGACCATCTCGGTGCCCTCGGGGAGGGTCACCACGCCGGTCACGTCGGTGGTGCGGAAGTAGAACTGCGGGCGGTAGTTGTTGAAGAACGGGGTGTGGCGGCCGCCCTCGTCCTTCGACAGGATGTACGCCTGCGCCTCGAACTCCGTGTGCGGGGTGACCGAGCCCGGCTTGATGATGACCTGGCCGCGCTCGACGTCCTCGCGCTTGATGCCGCGGAGCAGCAGACCGACGTTCTCACCGGCCTGGCCCTCGTCCAGCAGCTTCCGGAACATCTCGATGCCGGTGACCGTGGTCGAGGTCTTGGTGTCCTTGATGCCGATGATGTCGACGTTCTCGTTGACCTTCAGCACACCGCGCTCGATACGGCCGGTGACGACCGTGCCGCGGCCGGTGATGGTGAAGACGTCCTCGATCGGCATCAGGAACGGCTTGTCGGTGTCGCGCTCCGGGGCCGGGATGGCCTCGTCGACGGCCGCCATGAGCTTGACGACGGACTCGCCCCACTCCTTGTCGCCCTCCAGCGCCTTGAGCGCGGAGACCTTGACGACCGGAACCTCGTCGCCCGGGAACTCGTACTCCGAGAGCAGCTCACGGACCTCGAGCTCGACGAGCTCCATGATCTCCTCGTCGTCCACCATGTCGGCCTTGTTCAGGGCGACGACGATGTACGGAACGCCGACCTGGCGGGCCAGGAGCACGTGCTCCTTGGTCTGCGGCATCGGGCCGTCGGTGGCGGCGACCACGAGGATGGCGCCGTCCATCTGGGCGGCACCGGTGATCATGTTCTTGATGTAGTCCGCGTGACCCGGGCAGTCGACGTGGGCGTAGTGACGGTTCTCCGTCTGGTACTCGACGTGCGCGATGGAGATGGTGATACCGCGCTGGCGCTCTTCCGGCGCCTTGTCGATGTTCTCGAAGGCCGAAGCCTGGTTCAGCTCAGGGTACGCGTCGTGCAGCACCTTGGTGATCGCCGCGGTAAGAGTGGTCTTGCCGTGGTCGATGTGACCGATGGTGCCGATGTTGACGTGCGGCTTAGTCCGCTCGAACTTCGCCTTCGCCACTGGGGTCCTCCTGTGGACTGGTGCTGTACACCCTCCACATTTTGCGGAGGGGTTCAGGTGGTCGTACCGAACCGGTCAGGACCCCGAGGGGGATGCCCTTGACCTGTTCGCTTGGATGGGCCGGCGGCCGGGGCGCCCCGGCACAGTCCGCATCGGCGACCGAGCGATCTGTACCGGAGTGCCCCGAATGCCTTTGCTCCAGCCTAAGGGGTGAGGACGGGTGTCCTCCTCGCCCCCGGACGAGTGGGTTACTCGCCCTTGGCCTTCGCGATGATCTCCTCGGCGACGTTCTTGGGAACCTCACCGTAGGAGTCGAACTGCATGGAGTAGGTCGCACGGCCGGAGGTCTTGCTGCGCAGGTCTCCGACGTAGCCGAACATCTCCGACAGCGGTACCAGGCCGGTGACGAGCTTCGCGTTGCCCCGCTCCTCCATCGACTGGACCTGGCCGCGCCGCGAGTTGATGTCACCGATCACGTCGCCCATGTAGTCCTCGGGCGTCGTCACCTCGACCTTCATCAGCGGCTCCAGCAGGGCCGGGCTCGCCTTCCGGGCGGCCTCCTTGAACGCCATGGAACCGGCGATCTTGAACGCCATCTCGGAGGAGTCGACGTCGTGGAAGGCACCGTCGAGCAGCGTCACGCGGACACCGGTCAGCGGGTAGCCCGCCAGCACACCGAACTCCATGGCCTCCTGGCAGCCCGCGTCCACGGACGGGATGTACTCCCGCGGGATACGGCCACCGGTGACCTGGTTGACGAACTCGTACCCGTCGCCCTCAAGCGGCTCGACGGCGATCTGCACCTTCGCGAACTGACCGGAACCACCGGTCTGCTTCTTGTGGGTGTAGTCGACCTTCTCGACCTTCTTGCGGAGCGACTCGCGGTAGGCCACCTGCGGCTTACCGACGTTGGCCTCGACCCGGAACTCGCGCTTCATACGGTCGACCAGCACGTCGAGGTGCAGTTCGCCCATACCGGCGATGATCGTCTGGCCGGTGTCCTCGTTGGTCTTGACCTGGAAGGACGGGTCCTCCTCGGCCAGCCGCTGGATCGCGACGCCCAGCTTCTCCTGGTCGCCCTTCGACTTGGGCTCGATGGCGACCTCGATGACCGGGGCCGGGAAGTCCATCGACTCCAGGATCACCGGGCTGCTCGCGTCGCTGAGGGTCTCACCGGTGGTGGTCTGCTTCAGACCCATGACGGCGACGATGTCGCCGGCACCCACCGACTCGATCTCCTCACGCTTGTTCGCGTGCATCCGGTAGATCTTGCCGATGCGCTCCTTGCGGCCCTTCACCGAGTTCAGGACCTGGGTACCGGTGTGCAGCCGGCCCGAGTAGACGCGCAGGAAGGTCAGCTTGCCCAGGTGCGGGTCGCTGGCGATCTTGAACGCGAGCGCCGACATCGGCTCCTCCTCGGAGGGCCGACGCGTGATGACCTCGTCGGCGTCCTTGGGGGACTGCCCCTCGACGGCCTCGACGTCGATCGGGGCCGGCAGGTAGCGGGCGATCGCGTCGAGCAGGGGCTGCACGCCCTTGTTCTTGAACGCGGTACCGCAGAACACCGGGGTGACCGTGGTGGTGCCCTCGGCGCCGGTGGAGGCGAGGGTGACGCGGCGGATCGCCGCCATGAGCTGCTCCTGGGTGGGCTCCTCGCCCTCCAGGTACAGCTCCATCATCTCCTCGTCGTTCTCCGCGACGGCCTCGAGCAGCTTGCCGCGCCACTCCTCGGCCGCCTCGGCGTGGGTGTCCGGGATGTCGACGGTGTCGTACATCTCGCCCATCTTCGCCTCGGGCGACCAGACGAGGGCCTTCATCGACACCAGGTCGACGACGCCCTTGAAGTCCGCCTCGGTGCCGATCGGCAGCTGCATGACCAGCGGCACCGCGCCGAGGCGGTCCACGATCATGTCCACGCAGCGGTGGAACTCGGCGCCGGTGCGGTCGAGCTTGTTGACGAAGCAGATGCGCGGAACGCCGTAGCGGTCGGCCTGCCGCCAGACCGTCTCGGACTGCGGCTCCACACCGGCGACACCGTCGAACACCGTCACGGCACCGTCGAGCACGCGCAGCGCACGCTCCACCTCGACGGTGAAGTCGACGTGGCCCGGGGTGTCGATGATGTTGATGGTGTAGTCGACGCCGTTGAGCGGCCAGTGAGTGGTCGTCGCGGCCGACGTGATCGTGATGCCGCGCTCCTGCTCCTGCTCCATCCAGTCCATCGTGGCAGCGCCGTCGTGGACCTCACCGATCTTGTAGCTGCGACCGGTGTAGAAGAGGATCCGCTCGGTGGTCGTCGTCTTGCCCGCGTCGATGTGCGCCATGATCCCGATGTTGCGGACCTTGGCAAGGTCAAGTGAAGTGGTAGCCATAAGGCTTCAGTCTTCTCTCGGTCTCGATGGGGGTAGCGACTACCAGCGGTAGTGCGCGAAGGCCTTGTTGGACTCGGCCATCTTGTGCGTGTCCTCGCGCTTCTTCACGGCGGCGCCGAGCCCGTTGGAGGCATCGAGCAGCTCGTTCATCAGACGCTCGGTCATGGTCTTCTCGCGGCGGGCGCGGGAGTACCCCACGATCCAGCGGAGCGCGAGCGTGGAGGAACGGCCGGGGCGGACCTCGACCGGAACCTGGTAGGTGGCGCCACCGACGCGGCGGGAGCGGACCTCGAGGGTCGGCTTGACGTTCTCCAGCGCGCGCTTCAGCGTGATGACCGGGTCGTTGCCGGTCTTCTCGCGCAGCCCCTCCATGGCGCCGTAGACGATGCGCTCGGCGGTGGAGCGCTTGCCGTTCAGCAGCACCTTGTTGATGAGGGAGGTCACCAGAGGAGAGCCGTAGACCGGGTCGATGATGACCGGGCGCTTCGGGGCGGGGCCCTTACGAGGCATTCTTACTTCTCCTTCTTGGCGCCGTAGCGGCTGCGAGCCTGCTTGCGGTTCTTGACGCCCTGCGTGTCGAGGGAGCCGCGGATGATCTTGTAGCGAACACCCGGCAGGTCCTTCACACGGCCACCGCGCACGAGCACGATGGAGTGCTCCTGCAGGTTGTGACCCTCACCCGGAATGTAGGCGGTCACCTCGATCCCGCTGGTCAGGCGCACACGGGCGACCTTGCGCAGGGCCGAGTTCGGCTTCTTCGGGGTGGTCGTGAAAACACGCGTGCAGACGCCGCGGCGCTGGGGCGAACCCTCCAGTGCGGGCGTCTTGTTCTTCTCGACCTTGTCCTGCCGGCCCTTGCGGACCAGCTGCTGGATCGTAGGCACCGTTTCTCCGGTTTCTGTGTGCCAGTCTCGGTAAAGCTAACCTGGGCCATACCCGACCCACGAGGTCGGGTGTGTCGAAGACTGCAGATCCCCGCTGAGGGCGGAAGACTTCTCCATGGTGAGAAGCATGCAGATCCCGGTATCACCTGCTGCGCGCACCGTCACCGCGTTCGCGGGGGGACAACAGCGCAGGGGACACCCCAGGCACAGGAATTGAGGGTACCTACCTCATGGGCTGGGGTCAAAACAAATGGGGCGGCCACGATAGCGCCCCCGACCTGCGAGAAGAAGGGCACCGGGCCGCCCCTGGGGCCGACGCGCCGTACCGCTGCACCCCGCACCGGCCCGCCGACGGCTCCGCGACCCGTCAGGCTGTCGCCAGGATCACCCCGAAGACGATGGCCAGGAACACCCCGATGGCCACCCAGCCGAGCACCAGACCCGCCATCGCCAGACCCGCACCCTGCTCCCCCGTCCTGCGGATCTCCGCCCGCGCCTTGTGCCCGAGGATCACCGCGGGGATCGCCGTCAGCCCGTACATCGGCGTCAGCACCCCGCAGACCAGCGCGCCGATCGCCGAACCGTTGGTGCTCGGCGGGGGCGGCGGCAGGAAGGTGCGCGGCACCGCCGGATAGGCGGGCTGCTGGGACGGCATCGGGACCGGCCCCTGCGGCAGATCCGCGATGAGCATGTTGAGCTCCCCGTACGTCTGCGCGTGCGAGGCGCGGGCCAGCCGCTGCTCGTACTCCTCCTGCCCCAGCCGGCCCTCGGTGAAGCCGGCCTTCAGCACGTCGATCGCCCGCTCCCGGTCCGTGTGCGCCGCGCGCATCTGGCCCACCTGCTGGCCCTGGGCCGGAAAAACCCCCGGACTGTGGCCCTGACTCGGGACAAGACCGGGCTGCTGCCCCTGGCCCGGCACACCCCGGGCATTCCACGGTCCGTACGCCACCGGCCCCCACCTCCCAGCTCGCTTACCGTCCCCTCCATCATCCATGACGCGGGCGGTCCGCGGACGGTTCAGCCCCTGCCGATACCGCGGGCGCGGGCGGTGCGGGCAGGCACGGGGCACGCAGCGGGACCCGGCAGTCGGACGCGGGGACCCGCGAGACGACCGGACAGGTCCGGAAACGACCGCGGGGCGGCCACCCCTCTCGGGTGACCGCCCCGCGGCGGATACCTCCGTCATCCGCCGTATCCGGCGGTGACTCGGGCGCAGGCGACTCAGGCGTTGTACGGCCCGTAGTCGTAGTCCTCCAGCGGGACCGCCTGGCCGGAGCCGGTGCCGAAGGGCGAGTAGTCGATGTCGTCGTAACCGACGGCCGAGTACATCGCGGCCTTCGCCTCCTCGGTGGGCTCGACCCGGATGTTGCGGTAGCGGGACAGGCCCGTACCGGCCGGGATGAGCTTACCGATGATGACGTTCTCCTTGAGGCCGATCAGGGAGTCCGACTTGGCGTTGATCGCCGCGTCGGTCAGAACCCTGGTCGTCTCCTGGAAGGACGCCGCCGACAGCCACGACTCGGTGGCCAGCGACGCCTTGGTGATGCCCATGAGCTGCGGACGGCCGGAGGCCGGGTGGCCGCCCTCCTGCACCACGCGCCGGTTCTCGCCCTCGAACTTGGTGCGCTCCACCAGCTCGCCGGGCAGCAGCTCGGCGTCGCCGGACTCGATGATCGTCACCCGGCGCAGCATCTGCCGGATGATGATCTCGATGTGCTTGTCGTGGATCGACACACCCTGCGAGTTGTAGACCTTCTGGACCTCGCCCACCAGGTGCACCTGGACCGCGCGCTGGCCGAGGATACGGAGCACGTCGTGCGGGTTCTCCGTACCGACGGTCAGCCGCTGGCCGACGGAGACGTGGTCGCCCTCGCCCACCAGGAGGCGGGCGCGCTTGGAGACCGCGTAGGAGGTCTCGTCCGAGCCGTCGTCCGGGGTGACGATGACCTTCTTGGTCTTCTCCGTCTCCTCGATCCGCGCCCGGCCGGCCGACTCGGAGATCGGCGCGACGCCCTTGGGCGTCCGGGCCTCGAACAGCTCGACCACACGCGGCAGACCCTGGGTGATGTCGTCACCGGCCACACCACCGGTGTGGAAGGTACGCATCGTCAGCTGGGTGCCGGGCTCACCGATCGACTGGGCCGCGATGATGCCGACGGCCTCGCCGATGTCGACCAGCTTGCCGGTGGCCAGCGAGCGGCCGTAGCACATGGCGCAGGTGCCCACGTGCGACTCGCAGGTGAGGATCGAGCGGGTCTTGACGGTCTCGATGCCGTGCCGGACCAGCTCGTCGATGAGCACGTCGCCCAGGTCGGTACCGGCCGGGGCCAGCACCATGCCGTCGACGACGATGTCCTCGGCGAGGCAGCGCGCGTACACGCTGGTCTCGACGTCCTCCGCCTTGCGCAGCACACCGTCCTCGCCCTTGGAGGCGATGGACAGCTTGAGGCCGCGGTCGGTCCCGCAGTCCTCCTCGCGGATGATCACGTCCTGCGAGACGTCCACCAGACGCCGGGTGAGGTAACCCGAGTCCGCCGTACGCAGCGCCGTGTCGGCGAGGCCCTTACGGGCACCGTGCGTGGAGATGAAGTACTCCAGCACGGAGAGGCCCTCGCGGAAGGACGCCTTGATGGGACGCGGGATGGTCTCGTTCTTGGCGTTGGAGACCAGACCGCGCATACCCGCGATCTGACGCATCTGCATCATGTTCCCTCGGGCGCCCGAGTCCACCATCATGAAGATCGGGTTCGTCTTCGGGAAGTTCTCGTTCATCGCCTCGGAGACCTCGTTGGTCGCCTTGGTCCAAATGGCGATGAGCTCCTGCGTGCGCTCGTCCTTGGTGATCAGACCGCGCTCGTACTGCTTCTGGACCTTCTCGTCCTGCGCCTCGTAACCGGCGATGATCTCCGGCTTGGCGTCCGGGACGACGACGTCCGTGATCGCGATGGTGACACCCGAGCGGGTCGCCCAGAAGTAACCGGCCGACTTCAGGTTGTCCAGCGCCGCGGCGACGACGACCTTGGGGTAGCGCTCGGCCAGGTCGTTGACGATCTGGGAGAGCTGCTTCTTGCCCACGGTGTAGTCGACGAACGGGTACTCCTCGGGCAGCAGCTCGTTGAAGAGCGCCCGGCCCAGAGAGGTGTGCAGCCGGAACGGGTCACCGGGCTGCCATTCCGGCTCGCCCTCCTCCGGCGCCGGCGGGGCCCAGCCCAGCGGCGGAGTGGTGCCGACCGGGAAGCGGATGTCGATCTTCGCCTGGAGCGACAGCTCCCCGGCGTCGAACGCCATGATCGCTTCCGCGGTGGAGTTGAACGAGCGGCCGTCGCCCTTGGTGACGCGCTGCTCCTCGTCCGTGGTGAGGAAGAACAGGCCCAGGACCATGTCCTGCGTCGGCATCGTCACCGGCCGGCCGTCGGCCGGCTTGAGGATGTTGTTCGAGGACAGCATCAGGATGCGGGCCTCGGCCTGCGCCTCCGCGGACAGCGGCAGGTGCACGGCCATCTGGTCACCGTCGAAGTCCGCGTTGAACGCGGTGCACACGAGCGGGTGAATCTGAATGGCCTTGCCCTCGACCAGCTGCGGCTCGAACGCCTGGATGCCGAGACGGTGCAGGGTCGGTGCGCGGTTGAGCAGCACCGGGTGCTCCGCGATGACCTCTTCCAGCACGTCGTAGACGACCGTGCGGCCGCGCTCGACCATGCGCTTGGCGCTCTTGATGTTCTGCGCGTGGTTGAGGTCCACCAGCCGCTTCATCACGAACGGCTTGAACAGCTCCAGCGCCATCGCCTTGGGCAGCCCGCACTGGTGCAGCTTGAGCTGCGGGCCGACGACGATGACCGAACGGGCCGAGTAGTCGACACGCTTGCCCAGCAGGTTCTGCCGGAAGCGGCCCTGCTTGCCCTTGAGCATGTCGGACAGCGACTTGAGCGGGCGGTTGCCCGGACCGGTGACCGGACGGCCGCGGCGGCCGTTGTCGAACAGCGCGTCGACGGCCTCCTGGAGCATCCGCTTCTCGTTGTTGACGATGATCTCGGGCGCACCGAGGTCGAGAAGCCGCTTCAGGCGGTTGTTCCGGTTGATCACCCGGCGGTACAGGTCGTTCAGGTCGGAGGTGGCGAACCGGCCACCGTCCAGCTGCACCATCGGACGCAGGTCCGGCGGGATGACCGGCACGCAGTCCAGCACCATGCCCTTGGGGCTGTTGCTGGTCTGCAGGAACGCGGAGACGACCTTGAGCCGCTTGAGCGCGCGGGTCTTCTTCTGCCCCTTGCCGGTGCGGATGATCTCGCGGAGCCGCTCAGCCTCCTCGTCCAGGTCGAAGGTCTCCAGCCGCTTCTGCAGCGCGGCAGCGCCCATGGAGCCGTCGAAGTAGGTCCCGAAGCGGTCGCGCAGCTCGCGGTAGAGCAGCTCGTCGCCCTCCAGGTCCTGCACCTTGAGGTTCTTGAAGCGGTTCCAGACCTCGTCCAGCCGGTCCAGCTCACGCTGGGCGCGGTCGCGGATCTGCTTCATCTCGCGCTCGGCGCCCTCGCGCACCTTGCGGCGCACGTCGGCCTTGGCGCCCTCGGCCTCCAGCTCGGCCAGGTCGCCTTCCTGCTTCTTGGCGCGGGCCTCCAGGTCGGAGTCCCGGCGCTGCTCGATGTGCTGGCGCTCCACACCGACGTGCGCCTCCAGGGAGGGCAGGTCGCGGGTGCGGCGCTCCTCGTCGACGTACGTGATCATGTACGCCGCGAAGTAGATGACCTTCTCCAGGTCCTTCGGGGCCAGGTCGAGCAGGTAGCCCAGCCGCGAGGGAACGCCCTTGAAGTACCAGATGTGGGTCACGGGCGCGGCGAGCTCGATGTGGCCCATCCGCTCACGGCGCACCTTGGCGCGGGTCACCTCGACGCCGCAGCGCTCGCAGATGATGCCCTTGAAGCGCACGCGCTTGTACTTGCCGCAGTAGCACTCCCAGTCCCGGGTCGGACCGAAGATCTTCTCGCAGAAGAGTCCGTCCTTCTCGGGCTTGAGGGTGCGGTAGTTGATGGTCTCCGGCTTCTTGACCTCGCCGTGCGACCACTGACGGATGTCGTCAGCGGTGGCCAGGCCGATTCGCAGTTCGTCGAAGAAGTTGACGTCGAGCACTCTCGTCAATCCCTCTCAGGGTCGTGTGTCAATGGTCTGAACGGGGTCGCGGGGAGGGCCGGGACACGCGGGGCGCGCCCCGGCCGACTCCGTCAGACCTCTTCGACGCTGCTCGGCTCGCGCCGGGACAGGTCGATTCCGAGCTCCTCCGCCGCGCGGAAGACGTCCTCGTCGGTGTCGCGCATCTCGATCGACATGCCGTCCGAGGACAGCACCTCGACGTTGAGGCAGAGCGACTGCATCTCCTTGATGAGCACCTTGAAGGACTCGGGGATGCCCGGCTCGGGGATGTTCTCGCCCTTGACGATGGCCTCGTAGACCTTCACGCGGCCGGTGACGTCGTCGGACTTGATGGTCAGCAGCTCCTGCAGCGCGTACGCGGCGCCGTACGCCTCCAGGGCCCACACCTCCATCTCACCGAAGCGCTGGCCACCGAACTGGGCCTTACCACCCAGCGGCTGCTGGGTGATCATGGAGTACGGACCGGTCGAGCGGGCGTGCAGCTTGTCGTCGACCAGGTGGTGCAGCTTGAGGATGTACATGTACCCGACCGAGATCGGGTCCGGGAACGGCTCGCCGGAGCGGCCGTCGAAGAGGTGCGCCTTGCCGGAGGGCTGGACCATCCGGTCGCCGTCCCGGTTGGGCAGCGTGGCCTGGAACAGACCGGCGATCTCGTCCTCGCGGGCGCCGTCGAAGACCGGCGTCGCCACGTTGGTCTTCGGGTCGACCTCGTCGGCACCGATGGACTGCAGGCGCTGCATCCACTCCTCGGAGCCCTCGACCTTCCAGCCCTGGGAGGCCAGCCAGCCCAGGTGGATCTCCAGGACCTGGCCCGGGTTCATCCGGGACGGGACACCCAGCGGGTTGAGGATCACGTCGACCGGGGTGCCGTCCTCCAGGAACGGCATGTCCTCGACCGGCAGGATCTTCGAGATGACGCCCTTGTTGCCGTGCCGGCCGGCGAGCTTGTCACCGTCGGTGATCTTGCGCTTCTGGGCGACGTAGACCCGCACGAGCTGGTTGACGCCGGGCGGCAGCTCGTCGCCCTCCTCGCGGTCGAAGACGCGGACGCCGATGACCTTGCCGGTCTCGCCGTGCGGCACCTTCAGCGAGGTGTCACGGACCTCACGCGCCTTCTCACCGAAGATCGCGCGCAGCAGCCGCTCCTCGGGGGTCAGCTCGGTCTCACCCTTGGGAGTGACCTTGCCGACGAGGATGTCGCCCGCCTCGACCTCGGCGCCGATGCGGATGATGCCGCGCTCGTCGAGGTCGGCCAGGACCTCCTCGGAGACGTTCGGGATGTCCCGGGTGATCTCCTCGGGGCCGAGCTTGGTGTCGCGGGCGTCGACCTCGTGCTCCTCGATGTGGATCGAGGAGAGGACGTCGTCCTGCACCAGCCGCTGGCTGAGGATGATCGCGTCCTCGTAGTTGTAGCCCTCCCACGGCATGAAGGCCACGAGCAGGTTCTTGCCGAGCGCCATCTCACCTTCGTCGGTGGACGGGCCGTCGGCCAGCACCTGGCCCTCGATGACGCGGGCGCCCTCGTCCACGAGCACCTTCTGGTTGAAGGAGGTGCCCTGGTTGGAGCGGGTGAACTTGGCGACCCGGTAGGTGTTGTACGTGCCGTCGTCGTTGGCCACCGTGACGTAGTCGGCGGAGACCTCCTGGACGACACCGTCCTTCTCGGCCTTGATGACGTCGCCGGCGTCGACCGCGCAGCGGTACTCCATGCCGGTGCCGACCAGCGGGGCCTCGGCCTTGATGAGCGGCACGGCCTGCCGCATCATGTTCGACCCCATCAGGGCGCGGTTGGCGTCGTCGTGCTCCAGGAACGGGATCATGGCGGTCGCGACCGACACCATCTGGCGCGGCGAGACGTCCATGTAGTCCACGTCGTCACCCGGGATCAGGTCGACCTCGCCGCCGCGGCGGCGGACCAGGACCCGGTCCTCGGCGAACCGCATCTCCTCGGTGAGGGGCGCGTTCGCCTGGGCGATCACGAAGCGGTCCTCCTCGTCGGCGGTGAGGTAGTGCACCTCGTCGCTGACGACGCCCTCGATCACCTGGCGGTACGGGGTCTCGACGAAACCGAAGGGGTTCAGCCGGCCGTAGGAGGCGAGCGAGCCGATCAGGCCGATGTTCGGGCCTTCCGGCGTCTCGATCGGGCACATCCGGCCGTAGTGCGAGGGGTGCACGTCACGGACCTCGAAGCCGGCCCGCTCCCGGCTGAGACCACCCGGGCCCAGCGAGTTGAGGCGCCGCTTGTGGGTGAGCCCGGAGATCGGGTTCGTCTGGTCCATGAACTGGGAGAGCTGGCTGGTGCCGAAGAACTCCTTGATGGAGGCGACGACCGGCCGGATGTTGATCAGGGTCTGCGGCGTGATCGCCTCGACGTCCTGCGTGGTCATCCGCTCGCGCACCACGCGCTCCATACGGGCGAGACCCGTACGGACCTGGTTCTGGATCAGCTCGCCGACGTTGCGCAGACGGCGGTTGCCGAAGTGGTCGATGTCGTCGGTCTCGATGACGATCGTGTCGCCCTCGGCGGACTGCGACTCGGACTCGCCCGCGTGCAGCTTCACCAGGTACTTGATCGTGGCGATGATGTCGGCGGTGGTCAGCACGCCGGAGTCCAGCGGCTCGTCGCCGCCGAGCTTCTTGTTGATCTTGTACCGGCCGACCTTGGCCAGGTCGTAGCGCTTCGGGTTGAAGTAGAGGTTCTCCAGCAGCGTCTGCGCGGCCTCGCGGGTCGGCGGCTCACCCGGGCGCAGCTTGCGGTAGATGTCGAGCAGCGCGTCGTCCTGACCCTGGGTGTGGTCCTTCTCCAGGGTGGCGCGCATGGACTCGTACTGGCCGAACTCCTCGAGGATCTGCTCGGTGGTCCAGCCGAGCGCCTTGAGCAGGACGGTGACGGACTGCTTGCGCTTGCGGTCGATGCGGACACCGACCATGTCGCGCTTGTCGACCTCCATCTCCAGCCAGGCACCGCGGGAAGGGATGACCTTGGCGGAGTAGATGTCCTTGTCGGAGGTCTTGTCGATCGAGGAGTCGAAGTAGACACCCGGGGACCGGACGAGCTGGGTGACGACGACACGCTCGGTGCCGTTGATCACGAAGGTGCCCTTGTTGGTCATGAGCGGGAAGTCGCCGATGAAGACCGTCTGCGACTTGATCTCGCCGGTCTCGTTGTTCGTGAACTCGGCGGTGACGAACAGCGGAGCCGCGTACGTGAAGTCGCGCTCCTTGCACTCGTCGATCGAGTTCTTGGGGGGCTCGAAGCGGTGGTCGCGGAAGGTCAGCGACATCGACCCGGAGAAGTCCTCGATCGGCGAGATCTCCTCGAAGATCTCCTCCAGACCGGACTTGGTGGGAACGTTCTGTCCGCTGTCCAGCGCGGCCTCGACGCGAGCCTTCCAGGCGTCGTTGCCGAGCAGCCAGTCAAAGCTCTCGGTCTGGAGCGCGAGAAGGTTGGGAACCTCCAGGGGCTCCCTGATCTTCGCAAAAGAGATACGCAGCGGGGCAGTGCTGGCGCCGTTGTTCGAATTGGCAGTCGAGGCGGTGCGCGAGGCGGCCAAGAGGGGGTCCTTCCGAGGGCTCGGACTCTCTACACGCATACCGGTGCCCCTGGTGACGGGCAGGGGGCAGCTAATAGGCAGCGCAAAGGGTCAGTGTAGCCACAAGGCCCACTGATGTCCAGTAAGGATGACGGGAAACCGGCTCACGCCCCGGTCTCCACCTCCTGCGATTGTTCTGCTCCGTCCCGCCCGGTCCCCGGCGGCCTCGATTCGCCGGGGTGGACGCGCCTGCCGCGGCTCGTCGTGCCTGCCGCAACACTTCCCGCTTCGCCGCCGATCCATGCCTCGGAGTTCGGATCGATGTGACGACGCGCCCCGAGAATTGCGCGCTGCGTGCCGTTCGTCAAGGGCCTCAGGGACAACGAAGATCACCATACCCGCCGAGGCCCGCGCAGCACGCGACCGTCCAGCAAAGGCGAAGGGCGACCACCCGTCTGGGTGATCGCCCTTCGCTGCACGGCTACCCCGCGCGGAGTAACCCGCGGTCCGCCGCGCTGACTCCGGTGAGCCAGTGGCTCAGCGAGTGCGGGTCACTTGACCTCGACCGACGCGCCGGCGCCCTCGAGGGACTCCTTGGCCTTGTCGGCGGCGTCCTTGGCGACCTTCTCGAGGACCGGCTTCGGGGTGCCGTCCACGAGCTCCTTGGCCTCCTTCAGACCCAGCGAGGTCAGCTCACGCACGACCTTGATGACCTGGATCTTCTTGTCGCCGGCGCCGGTCAGGACGACGTCGAACTCGTCCTGCTCGGGCTCGGCCTCGGCAACCGGGGCGCCCGGGGCTGCGACGACGGCGGCGGCCGGGGCGGCGGCCTCGACGTCGAACTTCTCCTCGAACTTCTTCACGAAGTCCGACAGCTCGATGAGGGTCATCTCCTCGAACTGGGCAAGCAGTTCGTCCTGGCTGAGCTTCGCCATGGTTGTGGTCCTTCCACTTCAGTCGGCTGGTGCCGGATCAATATGTCGGCGGGCTTACGGCCCGCTGTGACCGAATACGGTGAGTGAGCTGAGGCGGACGGCGCGCGGTACCCCGCCGGAGCGGGCCACCGGGTACGCCGCGCCCCGGAACTACTCGGACTCGGTCTCGGCGGGAGCCGTGGTGTCGGCACCGCCCTGCTCTTCGACCTTGCTGCGAAGCGCGTCCGCGGTGCGGACGAACTTCGAGAGCGGGGCCTGGAAGGTCGCCGCGGCCTTGGCCATGGACGCCTTCATGCCACCGGCCAGCTTGGCGAGCAGCACCTCGCGGGACTCGACGTCCGCGAGCTTCTTGAGATCGTCGGCGCCGTACAGCGCGCCGTCGACGATTCCGCCCTTGATCACGAGGGCGGGGTTCTCCTTGGCGAAGTCACGAAGACCCTTCGCCGCCGTGACCGGGTCACCGGTCACGAAGGCCACAGCCGAGGAGCCCGTCAGGAACTCGTCGAGCTCGTTGATCCCGGCCTCGTTGGCCGCGATCTTGGTCAGCGTGTTCTTCACCACACGGTACTGAGCGCTTTCACCGAGTGCACGGCGCAGCTGCCTGAGCTGCGCCACGGAGAGTCCGGTGTACGCGGTGACCACAGCGGCGTTGGAGTCACGGAACTTGTTCGTGATCTCGTCGACGGCTGCGATCTTGTCGGGAGCGACCTGTTCCCTCGCCATGAGCCTCGGCCTCCTTCCGGGTGATGAGGACCGCTCGGAAGGGGCTGAACACGACAAACGCCCCAGCGCAGGCGCATGGGGCGTCATCTCGACCGGAGTACGCACGGCACACCGGGAGTTCTTCCTCAATCACCTGCGCGGGTCGTCCGCAGCGAGCGGATCCTTCGGCCGTCGGCGCTCTGAGTGCGCACGACGACGACCAGCGGTCTTTGGCTTCACAGGGAGAGTACGCGAACGTGCCCGGGACCGCCAAATCCGGTCCCGGGCACGCGGAGCCCGCAGCGGGCCGACGCCCTCTCGGCGCCGCAGCCCGGGTACGACGCCGCACGGCCCGGGGGCCTGCGCCGTCCCGGCCCGGTACTGCGTCGGCCGGTCTCCGCCGGATGCCGGCGAGCCCTCGGTGGGCGCGAGTCGGCTCCGGCGGGTGCCGGTCCGCTCTGGCGGGTGCCGGTCAGCTCTGGCGGGTGTCGGTCAGCTCTGGCGGGTGCCGCCGCTCATCATCGCTGCGGCGTCCGTGGTCTCGGAGGCGGACGGGGCGGTCACGTTCACCGGGGTGCCGTAGTCCGAGTAGTAGTTCGTGGCGTCGATGCTCGTGGAGCCGTCCGCGTTCTTGGCCGTCTCGTGCTTCTTGACCAGCAGGTCGTCCTCATCGATCCACAGATCGATCTTCTCCTTCTCCAGACCCTGCTGCTTGAACTGCTTCTCCAACGCGTCGAGGTCCTTCTCGGAGAGGTCCTTCGACTGCATCCGGGTCAGCTCGTTGACGGAGATCGTGCCCGAGTAGTGCGTCGCCTTCTTGCCGCGCACCGTCTCGGTACCGAGCGCCTTGACCTTGCCCGAGGCCAGCACGAGCTGGACCGAGCGGGCCGGGTTGTTGTTCTGCATCTGGTCCTTGAGCATGGCGCCCGAGGCGCCGCCCTTCTTGGCCAGCATGTCGTAGTCGTACTTCATCCACGCCTTGCCGCCGGGCGCGCCGGACGAGGGCTGGACGTACATGGCGTCGGGCAGATAGCGCGCCTTGGCCGACTGGTTGCCGGCACCGCCCATGGTCAGGTCGGCCTCGCCCTTCATGCCGCCGCCGGACCAGTCGAAGGCACCCTCCATCTCGGTCTTCATCGACTTGCCCTGGGCCGTCTGGTTGTTGATGCCCTCGACCTTGGCGGAGTTCTGGTTGTCGGTGGCCGTCGACGCCTTCTTCAGCGCCGCCAGCGCGCCCTGGAGGGCCGACCCTCCGGCCTTGTCCGCGCCGCCTCCGCCGCCGTCTCCGTTCGCCTTCTCGCTGCCGCACGCCGTCAGCCCGGCTATGAGCGCGATACCCGCGGCAGCAGCCGCCGCCCTCGTCTTCCGCATGGGACTCAGCCCCCCTGTTGCTGGACGGGCCCCAAGGGCCCCGTTCTTACCCGCACCTTATGCAACACAAGAGACGCGGCACACACCGGTTGGGGTTCCAGGATCCCGGGGACCCGCCGCCACCGGCCCGCAGAAGCGGCGGAAAGCGCCGAAGGACACGGCGCAGCAGCCCCGGGAACGACGCCCGGAAGAACGGCGCGAGGCCGGTGCCCGCCCCCAGGGGAGCGGACACCGGCCTCGGTGTGCCGTACGACGGCCGGCCGGTCGCGGATCAGGCCGCGGCCGGGTCCTCCTCGACGAGGAGGTTGCGGGTGCGGTTCGGGTCGACCGGCACACCCGGGCCCATCGTGGTGGTGAAGGAGGCCTTCTTGATGTACCGGCCCTTCGCCGCCGCGGGCTTCAGCCTGGTGATCTCCTCAAGGGCAGCGGCGTAGTTCTCGACGAGCTGCTGCTCGCCGAAGGACGCCTTGCCGATGATGAAGTGCAGGTTGGCGTGCTTGTCGACGCGGAACTCGATCTTGCCGCCCTTGATGTCGTTCACGGCCTTGGTCACGTCGGGGGTGACGGTGCCGGTCTTCGGGTTCGGCATCAGGCCACGCGGACCGAGCACGCGGCCGAGGCGGCCGACCTTGCCCATCAGGTCCGGGGTGGCGACGACGGCGTCGAAGTCGAGACGGCCGCCGGCGACCTCCTCGATGAGCTCGTCGGAGCCGACGATGTCGGCCCCAGCGGCCTCCGCCGCCGCAGCACGGTCGCCGGTCGCGAAGACCAGGACCCGGGCGGTCTTACCGGTGCCGTGCGGGAGGTTGACGGTGCCGCGGACCATCTGGTCGGCCTTGCGCGGGTCGACGCCCAGGCGCATGGCGACCTCGACGGTCGCGTCGAACTTCTTCGTGGAGGTCTCCTGGGCGAGGCGGACGGCCTCCAGCGGCGCGTACAGCCGCGCCTTGTCGATCTTCGCGTCCGCTTCGCGGAGAGTCTTGCTGCGCTTCACTGCTGCTCCTGACGGTATGGAGTCGTGGTGCGGGCCAGCGCCTGGCCCTGCCACGGGGGTGGGATCGGTTGCCGGGGGCTCAGCCCTCGACGGTCACACCCATGGAACGGGCGGTACCGGCGATGATCTTCTCCGCCTGGTCCAGATCGTTGGCGTTGAGGTCGGGCATCTTGGTCGTGGCGATCTCGCGCACCTGGTCGCGACTGATCTTGGCGACCTTGGTGGTGTGCGGGGTGCCCGAGCCCTTCTCGACGCCCGCGGCCTTGAGGATCATCTTCGAGGCCGGCGGCGTCTTGGTGATGAAGGTGAAGGAGCGGTCCTCGTAGACCGTGATCTCCACCGGGATCACCCAGCCGCGCTGCGACTCGGTCGCCGCGTTGTAGGCCTTGCAGAACTCCATGATGTTGACGCCGTGCTGACCCAGCGCCGGGCCGACCGGCGGAGCCGGGTTGGCCGCACCGGCCTGGATCTGGAGCTTGATCAGCCCCGCGACCTTCTTCTTCTTGGGAGGCATGTTCTCTCCGGGTCCTGGTGAGAGGTGATTCGTCCGCCGCCCGTCACCCGGGCGGAGGCATACCGCACAACGATAGCCCGTACCGTCACGCGGCTTGAAACCGAGCAGGTCAGGAAGGGCGCGAGGGCCCTTCCTGACCTGTCCGGAAGCTGGTTCGCCCGCCCCTGGGCGGTAGCCGCGGCCGGGAGTCGGCACCGGCGTGCCGCCCGGCCGGAGCCCGGGTGGGGAGGGTCAGTTCTTCTGGATCTGGTCGAAGCTGAGCTCGACCGGGGTCTCGCGGCCGAAGATCTCGACGAGGCCCTTGACCTTCTTGGAATCGGCGTTGATCTCGTTGATGGTCGCCTGGAGGGTGGCGAACGGGCCGTCGGTGACGGTGACCGAGTCGCCGACCTCGAAGTCGAGGACCTGGACCTCCACCTTGCGGCCGGGGGTGCCCGCGGGCTTCCCCTCCTCGTCGGCGGCGGCGGCCTTGGCGGCCTTCTCCTCGGCCTCGGGGGCGAGCATCTTGACGATCTCGTCGAGCGTCAGCGGGTACGGGTCGTAGGCGTTGCCGACGAAGCCGGTGACACCGGGCGTGTTGCGGACGACGCCCCACGACTCGTTGGTGAGGTCCATCCGGACCAGCACATAGCCGGGGAGCTTGTTCTGGCGCACGGTGCGGCGGTCGCCGTTCTTGATCTGGACGACCTCCTCCTGCGGCACCTCGGCCTGGAAGATGAAGTCCTCGACGTTGAGCGAGACGGCGCGCTGCTCCAGGTTGGTCTTCACCCGGTTCTCGTAGCCCGCGTAGGTGTGGATCACATACCACTCGCCGGGCAGGAAGCGCAGTTCGTCGCGGAGCTGGGCGACGGGGTCGGCCTGCTCCTCCTCGGCCTCCTCGGCCTCCTCGGCCTCGGCGGTCTCCTCGGCCGCGGCGGCAGCGTCCTCGGGGGACTCGACCACGATCCCGGCCTCGTCCTCCTCGCGGACGGCGGCCTCCTCGGCGGGCTCACCGGCAGCGGCCTCGGCGGCTTCCGCCCGGTCGACGCTGCTGTCCGCGGCCTCGACGATGTCGCGCGCCGTGTCATCACCCTCGGCGGGCTCGACGGCATCGTTCATGTTCGGCTCAGACACGGTGGCTGCTTCTTCCTGGCTTCAAGGGGTCGAACATGCGGAAAGCCCCGCGAAGGGGGCTCTGCGCGGAGGGTCAGCCGAAGACGTGTTTCATGACTTCGGTCAGCCCATAGTCAATCACGAACACCAAGGCGATGATGATGACCACGAAGACGATCACCACGCTCGTGTACGTGGAGAGCTGCTGCCGCGTCGGCCAGACGACCTTCCGGAGCTCCGCGATGATCTGGCGGTAGAAAAGGCCAAGTCGAGCCAGAGGCCCCCTCTTCGCCCGCTTTCCGCCCTTGCGCGGCTTCTTGCCCTCGGACGACCCTCCGGGCTCGGGGACCTCGGTGGTGTCCGTGATCTCCGTCACTCGTCCTCACCTGATCCGGGTCGTTGCCCTGCGGCGTCCGGCCCGGCCGCACGGCGGTGCAATTCAGTGCAATTCACGCATGGTACGCACGCACACACCTTGGCGACGTGTGTGTAGCAGGGCCGGAGGGACTCGAACCCCCAACCGCTGGTTTTGGAGACCAGTGCTCTTCCAATTGAGCTACGACCCTTTGTGTTCCCTCAACCTACCGCATCCATGCCCTCGCACGGAGTGTGCACCGCGAGCGGGCTGCAAGTGACGGCTGAAGGCCAACGACATGGGAGTGTACGTGCTCAGGAGCCGGGCGTCGAACAGGATCCACCCCACCGTCCCCACCGGAGGCCCCTCCGAAGGCCACACCGCGGCCCCTCCGAAGGCCACACCGCGGCCCCGCCGGAGGCCACACCGCGGCCCCGCCGGAGGCGATCGCACCCCCGGCCGGAAGCCCTGCCGCCGTCCGCCGGAGGCGATCGCACCGCCCCGCCGGATGTGACGCGGTAGCCGCGGAACCCCGGTGCCCCCGGGCTGCCGGGTCTGGGAACATGCCTCTATGACCGCAGCGACTCCCCCTGCACAGCCCTCGTCCGAGCGGCGCCTGTCGGCCCGCATCAGCGCGATCTCCGAGTCCGCCACGCTGGCCGTGGACGCCAAGGCCAAGGCGCTCAAGGCCGCCGGACGCCCCGTGATCGGCTTCGGCGCCGGCGAGCCGGACTTCCCGACGCCCGACTACATCGTCGAGGCGGCCGTGAACGCGGCCCGCGACCCGAAGAACCACCGCTACTCCCCCGCCGGCGGACTCCCCGAACTGAAGTCCGCCCTCGTCGACAAGACGCTCCGCGACTCCGGCTACCAGGTCGACGTCTCGCAGGTGCTCGTCACCAACGGCGGCAAGCAGGCGATCTACGAGGCGTTCGCCGCGCTGCTCGACCCGGGCGACGAGGTCATCGTGCCCGCGCCCTACTGGACGACGTACCCCGAGTCCATCCGGCTGGCGGGCGGTGTGCCGGTGGAGGTCGTCGCGGACGAGACCACCGGATACCGGGTCTCGGTCGAGCAGTTGGAGGCCGCGCGCACCGAGAAGACCAAGGTGCTGCTGTTCGTCTCCCCCTCGAACCCGACCGGCGCCGTCTACCCGCGCGAGCAGGTCGAGGAGATCGGCCGCTGGGCGGTGGAGCACGGGCTGTGGGTGCTCACCGACGAGATCTACGAACACCTGGTCTACGGCGACGCGGAGTTCACCTCGCTCCCGACGGTCGTCCCGGAGCTGCGCGACAAGTGCGTGGTCGTCAACGGCGTGGCCAAGACGTACGCCATGACGGGCTGGCGCGTGGGGTGGCTGATCGGCCCCCAGGACGTGATCAAGGGCGCGACGAACCTCCAGTCGCACGCCACCTCGAACGTCAGCAATGTCTCGCAGGCCGCCGCGCTGGCCGCCGTCTCCGGCGACCTGGACGCCGTGGCGGAGATGCGCGAGGCGTTCGACCGCCGCCGCCGCACCATCGTGCGGATGCTCAACGAGATCGACGGCGTGCTCTGCCCCGAGCCGGAGGGCGCGTTCTACGCGTACCCGTCGGTGAAGGCGCTGCTGGGCAAGGAGATCCGCGGCAAGCGGCCCGCCACCTCCGTCGAGCTGGCCGCGCTGATCCTGGAGGAGGTCGAGGTCGCGGTCGTCCCGGGTGAGGCGTTCGGCACCCCCGGCTACCTGCGGCTGTCCTACGCGCTGGGCGACGAGGACCTGGCCGAGGGCGTCTCGCGGATCCAGAAGCTGCTCGCGGAGGCCCGCGACTGAGCGGTCTGCCCCCATGGGGAGCGAAGCGGGCCCGGAGGCGCTGCCTCCGGGCCCGCTCGCGTTTTCGGAACGTCCCCTTCCGGGAACCGGCTGTCTCTCCGGGGCCCTGATGCGGCAGGATCTGGGAATGTTGCACTCTTCCGGGGAGCGGGACCCGCGTACGCTGCCGAAGGCCCATCTGCATCTGCACTTCACCGGGTCGATGCGCCCCTCCACACTGCTCGAACTGGCGGACAAGTACGGCGTGCACCTGCCGGACGCGCTGAGCGGCGCCGAGCCGCCGAAGCTGCGGGCGACCGACGAGCGCGGCTGGTTCCGCTTCCAGCGGCTGTACGACATCGCGCGGTCCTGCCTGCGGGAGCCGGAGGACATCCAGCGGCTGGTGCGCGAGGCGGCCCAGGAGGACCTGCGGGACGGCTCGCGCTGGCTGGAGATCCAGGTCGACCCCACCTCCTACGCGCCGCGGCTGGGCGGGCTCACGCCCGCGCTGGAGATCATCCTGGACGCGGTGGAGACCACGTCCCGGGAGACCGGACTCGGCATCCGGCTGCTGGTGGCGGCCAACCGGATGAAGCACCCGCTCGACGCCCGCACCCTCGCGCGGCTCGCGGTGCGCTACCGGGACCACGGCATCGTCGGGTTCGGCCTCTCCAACGACGAACGACGCGGCTTCGCACGGGATTTCGACCGCGCCTTCACCATCGCGCGGGAGGGCGGGCTGCTCGCGGCGCCGCACGGGGGCGAGCTGTCCGGGCCGAGCAGCGTACGGGACTGCCTGGACGATCTGCGCGCCGGCCGGATCGGCCACGGGGTGCGCGCCGCGGAGGACCCCTGGCTGCTGGCCCGGCTGGCCGAACGGCAGGTGACCTGCGAGGTCTGCCCCGCCTCCAACGTCGCCCTCGGTGTCTACGACAAGGCGGCCGACGTCCCGCTGCGGGCGCTGTGGGACGCCGGGGTGCCCGTGGCGCTCGGCGCCGACGACCCGCTGCTGTTCGGCTCCCGGCTGGCCGCGCAGTACGACCTGGTGCGCCGGGAGCACGGCTTCTCGGACGCGGAGCTGGCGGAGCTGGCCCGGCAGTCCGTGCGCGGCGCCTCGATGCCGCAGGGCGTCCGGGACGAGATCCTGGCGGACATCGACGCCTGGCTGGCGGCCGAACCGGGCTGACCTGCGGGACGCCGGGAGCTGCCGCCACGGACGCCGGGAGCTGCCGCCACGGACGCCGGGCAGCCGACCCCCGCGCCGCCGGGGCGCGGGACGCCGGGGCGGCGCGGCTGCCGCACCCGCCGGGGTGGGCCCGCCGCGGGAGCCGGGCGCTCGTCCGTGCGCTGCCGCTACAGTGCGCAGCCGACCATCACCGGCTCGTTGGTGAGGTCGACGCCGAAGGCGTCCCGCACTCCTCCGCGCACCTCCCGGGCCAGCCCGAGCAGGTCCGCGGTGGTGGCCGAGCCGCGGTTGGTGAGCGCCAGGGTGTGCTTGGTGGAGATCCGGGCCGGGCCCTGGCCGTATCCCTTGGTGAAGCCCGCCCTGTCGATGAGCCAGGCCGCGGACGTCTTGGTCAGCCCCTCCCCCGCGGGGAAGGCCGGGGGTGCCACATCCGGGCCGAGCCGCTCCCGTACCCGGTCGGCGAAGGCCGCGTACTGCGCCTCGTCCAGGATCGGGTTGGTGAAGAAGGAACCGGCCGACCAGGTGTCGTGGTCGGCCGGGTCGAGCACCATGCCCTTGCCGGCGCGCAGCCGCAGCACGGTCTCGCGGGCCTCGGCGACCGGTACCCGGTCCCCCGTCCCGACCCCGAGGAGGCGCGCCGTCTCCCCGTACTTGATCGGTGCGGACCTGCCCTCCGCGTCCTCCAGCTCGAAGCGGACCCGCAGCACGACGTGGCGCGCGGGGTCGGCCTTGAAGCGGCTGTGCCGGTAGGAGAAGTCGCACTCGGCGTTCGAGAGGGTGACCGTCTCGCGGGTCCGCCGGTCGTAGGCGACGACCTCGGTGAGCGTGCTGGAGACCTCCTGGCCGTACGCGCCGACGTTCTGGATCGGCGTGGCGCCCGCGGAGCCGGGGATGCCGGCCAGGCACTCGATGCCCGCCAGCCCGGCCTCGACGGTGCGTGCGACGGCGTCCGACCAGTTCTCGCCCGCCGCCAGCTCCAGCCGGGTGCCGGAGAGCGAGGAACCGCTGGTCGCGATGTGCAGGACGGTCCCCGCGAAGCCGTCGTCGGAGATCACGAGGTTGCTGCCGCCCGCGATGATCAGCAGCGGTGTACCGCTGTCGTCGGCCTCGCGGACCGCCGCGATCACCTCGTCGTCGGTGGTCGCCGTGACCAGCCGCCGGGCCGGGCCGCCGAGGCGCAGCGTCGTCAGCGGGGCGAGCGAGACCAGGGGGACACCGGGGTCAACATAGAGTTCCTGCACGCGCTCCAGAGTACGGGGGCGCGGGCGCTGCTCGACCGGAGGCCGCGCTGGGCTGCCGGGTCGGCCCCGCTCGGCTCCGGCCCGCAGGGGCCCAGGCGCCGGAGAGCCGGAGGCTCGGGGGCGCGCGCTTCGGGGTCCGGCGGCGCGGGACCGGGGGCAGCCGGTCGGTCAGGCGAGCCGGACCACGGCGCGGGACATCCCCAGCACCTTGGCGCCTGCGCTGCTGACCGTCAGGTCCACCTGGACCGTACGGGCCTCGTCGTCCAGCTTCTTGGCGACCTTCGCCGCCACCTCGATGGCAGCGCCCTGGTCGTCGTCCGGGACGACGACCGGCTTGGTGAAGCGCACTCCGTACTCGACCAGCGCGCCGGGGTCGCCCGTCCAGTCGGTGATCACCCGAGCGGCCTCGGCCATGGTGAACATGCCGTGCGCGATCACGTTCGGCAGCCCGACGTCCTTGGCGAACCGCTCGTTCCAGTGAATGGGGTTGAAGTCCCCGGAGGCGCCCGCATACCGGACCAGCCGCTCGCGGTCCACGGGGAAGGTGCGGGCGGGCAGCTCCGTGCCCACCTCCACGTCGGCGTAGGCGATCTGCGCTGTCATGTCCGTCACTCCCCTTCGGCCGCTTCCACCGCACGCGCCACCAGCTTGGTGTGCACGGTCACCACCGGCTCTCCCGCCGCGTCCCGGACGTCGCCACGGACGTCGAGGACCTCGTTGCCCGCCAGGGACTTGATGGACTCGATCGTCGAGGTGGTCGAGAGCAGGTCCCCGGCGCGGACCGGGCGGTGGTGGACGAAGCGCTGGCCCCCGTGGACCACCCGCGCGTAGTCCAGTCCCAGTTCCGGGTCCTGCACCACGGTGAAGGCTTCCCGGAACGTGACGGAGAAGACGAAAGTGGGCGGCGCGATCACCTCGGGGTGACCGAGCGCCCGGGCCGCCTCGGCGTCCGTGTAGACGGGGTTGTCGTCCCCGATGGCCTCGGCGAACTCGCGGATCTTCTCCCTGCCGACCTCGTAGGGCCTGCTGGGCGGGTACGTCCGTCCGACGAAGGTCTGGTCGAGTGCCATCTGCGGCGCCTCCTGCGGCAGTGCGGCGGATTCACGACGAGTACGGCTGCGCGGGACGCCCGGTTCCGGAGCGCCGGACACCGGACACAGCACGAGGCCGACCCCGATCGACGGGGACGGCCTCGAAGCACGAGACGATTCAGCGCGTCTCGCGGTGCACGGTGTGCCGGTTGTCGCGCGGGCAGAACTTCTTCATCTCAAGCCTGTCCGGGTTGTTGCGACGGTTCTTCTTCGTGATGTAGTTCCGCTCCTTGCACTCCACGCAGGCCAGCGTGATCTTCGGGCGGACGTCTGTGGCAGCCACGTGAGTGCTCCTTGACGAACGGACGGGTTTTAACGCAGAAAGAGTAGCCGATCGGAGGACCGACCCCACAACCGGCTACTGTCGGTGAAGTAGCGGTGACCGGACTTGAACCGGTGACACAGCGATTATGAGCCGCTTGCTCTACCGACTGAGCTACACCGCCACGATGCGGCGACCTCCCGACGGAAGATCTCTCACATCAGAGCCCCAAAACGGAATCGAACCGTTGACCTTCTCCTTACCATGGAGACGCTCTGCCGACTGAGCTATTGGGGCGAGCGATGAAGACATTACACGCCCCGCCGCCAAACGTGAAATCGGTATTCGCCCCGCCCACGTCCCCCGACCGGCCTCCGGATCGCCCCTGGTCCGCCCCCGATCGCCGCCCGTGCGGCCACCGGACCGGCCCCGTGTCGAACCCGGTTCGGCTCGTGCCGCCTCCGGTTCGCCCCCGGCGTCCGGTCGCCGCGCCACCAGCACACCTCCCGTCACCGCGTGCCCCATCCGCACGCGGCCGCCCGCGCACGCCGCGTCGCGCAGCCGGCCGCCACATGCCCGCACGGCCGCGGCGCCCCGCCCTCCGCGGAATCCCCCCGGAGCCCTCACGCAGGGCCCTCCGCCGAGTCCCCTGCGGACCACGTCCGCCGCGGACGCCCCGCCGCATCCCGCACACACCCGGTGACCCACAAACCGCACCGGCGCATACGGTCACCAGCGGCCCCCACCGGCTCCGGCACACCACACTGGGGCGGGACCCGGCACCACACCGGTACGACTATTCGTCTCCTCCCCGTCGGCGCTCACTGCGCGTCCTACTCTCGTCCCACATACGACGTGGGAGTCAGATGACCGACAGCGAGCCACAGGAACCGGGAAAGGCGGGGCGGGATTTCCGCGACGCCGCCCGGCAGTCCGCCCGCCCGGCACGCTCCCTCGTGCTGTGCGGCGCGCGACTGGCCGACGGCCGCACGGTCGACGTACGCCTCGTCGGCGAGCGCATCGAAGCCGTCGGAACCGCCGGCAGCCTCGGCACGGAACAGGACAGCGCCACCCGGATCGATCTGTCCGGCTATCTCCTGCTCCCCGCCCCCGCCGAGCCCCACGCGCACTACGACACCGCGCTGACCGCCGACCCGCCCGGCCGACCCGACCTCGGCCGACCCGGCGACAGCACCGACCCCGCCGCGGACGACGTCCAGCGACGCACCACCGAAGCGGCGCTCCTCCAGCTCAGCCAGGGCGCGACCGCGCTGCGCACCCACGTGCACATCGGCGACGTCGCAGGACTGCGCTCCCTGGCAGCGGTGCTGCAGGCCCGCCGGTCGCTGCGCGGCCTGGTGGACCTCAGCGCCGTCGCCGTGCCCCGGCTGCTGACCGGGGCCGCGGGAGCCGAGGGGCTGTCGATGCTGCGGGACGCCGTGAAGATGGGCGCGGCTGCCGTCGGCGGCTGCCCCGACCTGGACCCCGACCCGGGCGGCTACGTGGAGGCGGTCCTGGACGTCGCGGCCGAGCACGGCTGCCAGGTCGACCTGCACACCGACGGCAGCGACCCGGCGCGCCTCGCGCGCCTCGCGGCCGCGGTCGGCGGGCTGCGGCCCGGCGTCGCCATCGGCCCCTGCGGCGGCCTCGCCCGGCAGCCGCTCCAGACCGCGCGGCGCGCCGCCGACCAACTGGCCGCCGCCGGGGTGACGGTGGTGTGCCTGCCCCAGGGCAACTGCGGCGTACTCGAACGCTCCACCCCCACCACACCGTCCCGGACGGCACCCGTCCGGATGCTGAGGGCGGCAGGGGTCGCGGTCGCCGCGGGCAGCGGGGCGCTGCGGGACGCCGCCAACCAGGTGGGCCGCGGCGACCCGCTGGAAGCCGCCTATCTCCTCGCCTCGCACGGAGAGGCCCGCCCGTACAGCGCCTACGAGGCGATCAGCACCCGTGCCCGCGCCGCGATGGGACTGCCCGAGGTGCGCGTCGAGGCCGGTTTCCCCGCGGAGTTGCTCGCGGTCCGCGGTACCGAGTTGGCCGCGGCCCTCTCCCTCGCCTACAGCCGGATCGTTGTCCACCGGGGGCGCGTGGTGGCACGTACCAGCGCTGTACGGGAGTACTGCGACCTGGTCGGAGCACGTGAGTTGGGCCTGCCCCGCCAGTCACAGGGGTGACGAGCGGGCAGGCGGGTGCGCCCCCGGTCCGGCGGACCGGGGGTGCGCCGTCCGTCGCCGCGAGGGGCGTACGGTCGGGGGATGCGCACAGTTATCGCTGGTGGACACGGTCAGATCGCGTTGCGGCTGGAGCGGCTGCTCGCCGGGCGCGGGGACGCGGTGGCGGGGATCGTCCGCCGCCCCGGGCAGGCGAGCGCCCTCCTGGCCGCGGGTGCCGAACCCGTCGTGTGCGACCTGGAGACGGCCGGTGTCGAGGAGGTGACACGGCATCTGGAGGGCGCCGACGCGGCCGTCTTCGCCGCCGGGGCCGGACCGGGCAGCGGCAGTGCCCGCAAGCAGTCGGTGGACCATCGCGCGGCCGTCCTGTTCGCGGACGCGGCACAGGCAGCGGGCGTGCGACGCTACGTGATGGTCTCCGCAATGCGCGCCGATGCGCTCCTCGACGGCACCCCCGACGGGATGGACCCCGTCTTCGCGGACTACCTGCGGGCCAAGGGCGCCGCCGACGACGACCTCCGGGCCCGGACCGACCTCGACTGGACAGTGCTGCGCCCCGGCCGACTCACCGACGAGACCGGCACCGGCCGCGTCCACCTGGCCCCCGAGACCGGACGCGGTGAAGTGACACGGGACGACGTGGCCGCCGTCCTCACGGCCCTGCTCGACGAACCCCGCACGGCCGGGCTGACCCTCGAACTCATCGGCGGCCGGATGCCGATCCCCGAGGCGATCGACGAGATCGCCGGGGTGGAAGGAGCCTGACGGCGGGAGTCCGCCGCTCCCCGGTCGGTGGCACGAGCGCGGGTGCGGTGCCGGTGCGGAGGCGGGTGCCGGTGCGGGCCGGCGTCGGCACCGGCACCGGCACCGGCGTCGGCACCGGCAAGTCGCCCTTCGCGGAACGGCACCGAGGGGGCAGCGCGCGCCCCCGCGACGGGACCAGCGCCGCCCGCACCCCCGTCCACCCCTACCTGTCCGTCACCCTGTCCGTCACCCGAGCTGGCCGGGCTGATAGGCCCCGGCGGGCTGCTGGACGAGGACGTTCCCGCGGTTGAAGGCGTTGATCAGGGCGATGAGCGAAACCAGGGCCGCGAGCTGCTCCTCGTCGTAGTGCTCGGCGGCGGCCGCCCACGCCTCGTCGGTGACCCCACCCGCCGCGTCCGCGATGCGGGTGCCCTGCTCCGCCAGCTCCAGCGCCGCCCGCTCGGCCGGGGTGAACACGGTGGCCTCCCGCCAGACCGCGACCAGATGGAGCCGGGTCGAGGTCTCGCCCGCGTGCGCGGCTTCCTTGGTGTGCATGTCGGTGCAGAACCCGCAGCCGTTGATCTGGCTGGCGCGGATCTTCACCAGTTCCTGTGTCGCGGACGGCAGCGCCGAGTCCTCCACCACCTTGCCGGCCGCGACGACGTGCTTGAGGAACCTGCTCAACAGCGGGCTCTCGAAAAGGTTCAGACGAGCTTCCACGGTGCACTCCTTGCTTGCCGTTGTCGATGACTGCACCTGTTCCGACGGGTGAGCCCCCGCCGGATGTGACACGGCAGGAATGTGACGTGCATCTCCCCCGCCTCCGGCTGCGCCGGGCTCGCTGACGGGCACACGGCGGGATCTCGGCAAGGAACGGCTCCGGCGAAGTCTCCCCGCGCGCAGGAGGACGGTCCGTACACGCGTGGGCCTCGCGCTGACGGCGCTTGCGGCAGGAGTCGCGGCCAAACTCGGTGCTGCACAGGCCGAGGAGTGGGGAATCACCTCCGCCGTGGTCGGCGCGGCGACCGCCCCGGGCGCGCTCACGGTGCTCGGGCGCCGCGTGCAGTCGGGTCCGGCCGGGCTGCGCTTCCGTACGGTGCTGCGATGGCGCCGACCGGAATGGGACGAGATCGTTGGCTCCGAGGACCTCGGGGTGGACAGCAGCGACCCCCGCCTCCGCAGCACCAATCTGCGTGTCGCGGCCAGGCTGCGCGACGCACTCTCGTCGTCCTGCCGGTGCCGTACCTAGATGCCCATGCTCGCCCTGACCGGACTCGCCCGCCGGTAGGAGCCCAAACTCCTGCAACTACGGCTGTTCTCCGCCGCCGCCCAGCTCATCACCACCGCCCGCCGCCAACACCTTCGCTCCGCCACCCATTGGCCCTGGACGAACGTCATCACCTGCGAGACCGGACGCCTTCAGTTCCCAAACCCGGCTGAACAGCCGCTTCGACCTGCAGCGACAGTCAGCACCCCACCCGGGAAACGAGGAATCCCGGCGCCCACGCGGCACGACAGCCGGGCCGCCGACCTTCCCGAAAACCGAATCCAACCGTCTCGAACAGCAGGAAGGGGCCGTCGACAAGCTGGCGGCCCCTCGATGCCGGACGGCTCGTCCCTCAGTGAGGCTTTTTCATCCTGCGTCTGAGCTGGCCTGATGGAGGGTGAGGACGGCCTGGACGAGGGCGGTGATGCGGGTGGTGGAGCATCGCAGCTTGCGCAGGAGTCGCCAGGTCTTGAGGGTGGCCATGGCCTGTTCGACGAGTGCGCGGATCTTCGCGTGGGACCGGTTCGCAGCTTGCTGGCCTGCGGAGAGCGTCTCCCAGCGTCCCCAGTAGGGCACCCGTATGGTGCCGCCGGCACCCCGGTAGCCCTTATCCGCCCAGCAGTCGATGCCGGTTTGTTCGAGTGCGTCGATGATGCCGTGCTCTCGTGCCGCGCGGACATCGTGGACGGCGCCGGGAAGCGCGGGCGAGGCCCACAGCAGCCGGCCGTGCGGGTCGGCGATGACCTGCACGTTCATGCCGTGCCTCTTGTGCTTCCCGGAGTAGAAGGGCCGGTCGGCGGCGATGCGGTCGATCGGCAGCAACGTGCCGTCCAGGAGGACGAACGCCTTGCGCGATGCGGTGCGGACGGTCTCGGCGAGGGTCGGTGCGAGCGCGGACGTCGACGGCTTCGCGGATGTAGCGGTAGACGGTACTCGTCCCGATCCGGAAGCCGGCCGCGAGCTGGGCGTACGTCGTCCCGTTCCGCAGATGCGCCAGCGCCAGGAGGGCCTGACGGCCGGCCGAGAGCCGGCGCCAGCGGCTGCCGATCCTGCGGCGGTGTTCACGCAGGCGAGCAGCGAGGAAACACAGGGACCGGCTCGACACGTCCAGCCCGCACGGGTAGACAAGCACACGAAGCCTCTGGTGGGCGAGGGAATCTTGGTCGTGAACCCGTCTACCAGAGGCTTCACCCACCTGTCAGCCCAACCGCCCGGCCCGCTACGCAAGTTGGCAAACGCTCAGTGAACCTCTTTCATCCTGTGCTGTAGAGGTGAAATGGGCTGGTCAGCGAGGGTGGTGACGCGGCAGAGCCCCTCGTCGTTGGCGTGGTGATC
>NZ_JBIAGB010000023.1:3643-108535 GCF_042869575.1 Streptomyces sp. NPDC006925 | reverse complement strand
GGGCGCGGCATTGTTCGGAAACACCTCCCCCCCCGGGCGGTAGCGGGAGCTCCCCCCCCGCGGGGGGGGGGCCCCCGGCGGGGGCGGGGGGGGGGGGTGGGCCCCCCGGGGCGGGGCCCCCCGGCCGGCCGCCCGAGGACCAGTCCGCCCGAGGACCGGGCTTCGCCCGAGGACCGGGCTCCGCCCGGTGAACAGCCCAGCGACGAAGAAGGACCGCACCGTGACCGTGTCTGCGCCGACCATCGGCGTGCTCGCCCTGCAGGGCGACGTCCGCGAGCATCTGGCCGCCCTCCGGGCGTCGGGCGCCGACCCTGTGCAGGTCCGGCGCCCCGAGGAACTCGCCGCCGTCGACGGCCTGGTCATCCCGGGCGGCGAGTCGACCACGATCAGCAAGCTCGCGGTCACGTTCGGCCTCATGGAACCGCTGCGTGAGCGGGTGTCCCGGGGGATGCCCGCCTACGGCTCCTGCGCCGGGATGATCATGCTCGCCGACAAGATTCTCGACCCCCGCTCCGGGCAGGAGACCGTCGGCGGCCTCGACATGATCGTCCGCCGTAACGCTTTCGGGCGCCAGAACGAGTCCTTCGAGGCGGCGGTCGACATGCCGGCCGTGCCCGGCGGCCCGGTGGAGGGGGTCTTCATCCGCGCCCCCTGGGTGGAGTCGACGGGGGCGGCGGCTGAGACGCTGGCCTCCTACGACGGCCACCCGGTGGCCGTCCGGCAGCGCCATCTGCTGGCCACTGCGTTCCATCCGGAGCTCACCGGTGACCAGCGGGTGCACGCGCTGTTCACGGAGATGGTGCGGTCGGCACACTGAGTGGCTGGCGGTAGGATCTCCGCGTCGAGAAGTAGTTGGGACTGTGAAGGAGCGAGGCTGTGTCCGGCCACTCTAAGTGGGCTACCACCAAGCACAAGAAGGCCGTGATCGATGCCAAGCGCGGCAAGCTCTTCGCGAAGCTGATCAAGAACATCGAGGTCGCGGCTCGGATGGGCGGGGCTGACGTGGAGGGCAATCCGACCCTCTACGACGCCATCCAGAAGGCGAAGAAGCAGTCGGTTCCCAACAAGAACATCGACAGCGCGGTCAAGCGCGGCGCGGGCCTGGAGGCGGGCGGCGCCGAGTACGAGACGATCATGTACGAGGGCTACGGCCCCAACGGTGTCGCCGTGCTGATCGAGTGCCTGACCGACAACCGCAACCGCGCGGCCTCCGACGTCCGGGTCGCCATGACCCGCAACGGCGGCTCCATGGCCGACCCGGGTTCGGTCTCCTACCTGTTCAACCGCAAGGGCGTCGTCATCGTCCCGAAGGGCGACCGCTCCGAGGACGACGTCCTCGCCGCCGTCCTGGAGGCGGGTGTCGAGGAGGTCAACGACCTCGGTGAGAACTTCGAGGTGATCAGCGAGGCCACGGACCTGGTCGCGGTGCGCACCGCGCTCGTCGAGGCCGGAATGGACTACGACTCCGCCGAGGCGAGCTTCGTCCCCAGCATGCAGGTCGAGCTGGACGAGGACGGCGCGCGCAAGATCTTCAAGCTGATCGACGCGCTGGACGACAGCGACGACGTGCAGAACGTCTTCGCCAACTTCGACGTACCCGACGATGTGATGGCGAAGGTCGACGCGTAAGCGGCGACACGGCGCTGCCGCGTAAGCGGCGACACGGCGCTGCCGCGTAAGCGGCGACACGGCGCTGCCGCGTAAGCGGTGACGCGGAC
Source organism: Streptomyces sp. NPDC006925 (assembly GCF_042869575.1). Taxonomy (NCBI): domain Bacteria; kingdom Bacillati; phylum Actinomycetota; class Actinomycetes; order Kitasatosporales; family Streptomycetaceae; genus Streptomyces; species Streptomyces sp. NPDC006925. The sequence continues at coordinate 106,817 of NZ_JBIAGB010000023.1, read as the reverse complement.
GCGGCGCGGTCGCGGCCCGGTGGCGGCCGCGCCCGCGATCGGCGCCCGGTCGTCGGCAACGGCTCCGGACGGCCCGGCGGGGACACCTCCGCCGGGCCGTCGGTTCTGCGTTCTGTCGGTGCTTCCCGATAACCTGCGGGAACACAGGGACGATTGCGCAGGGCGTACGGAGAGGGGGAGGGCATTGCGTGTGCTGGGGGTCGATCCCGGGCTGACCCGCTGTGGTGTCGGCGTGGTCGACGGGGTGGCCGGGCGGCGGCTGACCATGGCGGGCGTCGGCGTGGTCCGCACGCCCGCCGAGGCGGAGATCCCCGACCGGCTGGTGCTGATCGAGCGCGGGCTGGAGGAGTGGCTGGACGAGCACCGTCCCGAAGCGGTCGCCGTGGAGCGGGTGTTCAGCCAGCACAACGTGCGCACGGTCATGGGCACCGCGCAGGCCAGCGCTGTTGCCATGCTGTGCGCGGCCCGGCGCGGGCTGCCCGTGGCGCTGCACACGCCCAGCGAGGTCAAGGCCGCGGTCACCGGTTCGGGGCGGGCCGACAAGGCCCAGGTCGGCGCGATGGTGACGCGCCTGCTCGGGTTGTCCGCCCCGCCGAAGCCCGCCGACGCGGCCGACGCACTGGCCCTCGCGGTCTGCCACATCTGGCGGGGCCCCGCGCAGAACCGGCTGCAGCAGGCCCTCGCCGCCCGGGAGCCGGCCCGCTCCGCGCCGACCCGGCGTCCGCAGTCCGGTAGTCCGCAGCACCGCACGAAAGGCACAGTCCGATGATCGCCTCCGTCTCGGGATCCGTCGCCGCGCTCGGCCCCGACTCCGCCGTGATCGAGGTCGGCGGGGTCGGCATGGCGGTCCAGTGCACCCCCGGCACCCTCGCCGGGCTGCGTACCGGCGAGCAGGCCAGGCTCGCCACCTCGCTGGTCGTGCGGGAGGACTCGCTGACCCTGTACGGGTTCGCCGACGAGGACGAGCGGCAGACCTTCGAACTGCTGCAGACCGCCAGCGGGGTGGGGCCCCGGCTCGCTCAGGCGATGCTCGCGGTGCACAGTCCCGACGCGCTGCGGCTGGCCGTCTCCGGCGGGGACGAGAAGACGCTGACCGCCGTGCCCGGGATCGGGAAGAAGGGCGCGCAGAAGTTGCTGCTGGAGCTGAAGGACCGGCTCGGAGCGCCGCTGGGTGCGGTGCCCGCCTCGCGTGCCGCGGCCGGGGCGGCCGCGGGCTGGCAGGAACAGCTGCACGCGGCGCTGGTCGGGCTGGGGTACGCCGCCAAGGAGGCGGAGGAAGCCGTCACGGCTGTCGCACCGCAGGCCGAGGCGGTTGCCGCGGAAGGGGCCGAGCCCCAGGTCGGTGTGCTGTTGAAGGCCGCCCTGCAGTCCCTGAACCGGGCACGGTGACGCGATGAGTTCCGAGGAACGGCTCGTCGACGCCGAGGTCGACGGTGACGAGCAGGCGGTCGAAGCCGCGCTGCGTCCCAAGCAGTTGGGCGAGTTCATCGGGCAGCCCAAGGTGCGCGAGCAGCTCGATCTGGTGCTGCGTGCCGCGCGCGCTCGCGGCGGCACCGCCGACCATGTCCTGCTGTCCGGCGCGCCCGGGCTCGGCAAGACCACGCTGTCGATGATCATCGCGGCGGAGATGGGCGCCCCCATCCGCATCACCTCCGGCCCGGCCATCCAGCACGCGGGCGATCTCGCGGCGATCCTCTCCTCCCTCCAGGAGGGCGAGGTGCTCTTTCTGGACGAGATCCACCGGATGTCCCGTCCGGCCGAGGAGATGCTCTACATGGCCATGGAGGACTTCCGGGTCGACGTGATCGTCGGCAAGGGGCCGGGTGCGACGGCGATCCCGCTGGAGCTGCCGCCCTTCACGCTGGTGGGCGCCACCACCCGGGCCGGGCTGCTGCCGCCGCCGCTGCGGGACCGCTTCGGCTTCACGGCGCACATGGAGTTCTACGAGCCCGCCGAACTGGAGCAGGTCGTTCACCGCTCCGCCGAGCTGCTGGAGGTGCGCACGGATCCGGAGGGCGCGGTCGAGATCGCCGGGCGCTCCCGGGGCACGCCGCGGATCGCCAACCGGTTGCTGCGCAGAGTGCGGGACTACGCACAGGTCAAGGCGGACGGCGTCATCACCCGTGAGGTGGCCGGCGCCGCGCTGGAGGTCTACGAGGTGGACGGGCGCGGTCTCGACCGGCTCGACCGCGCCGTGCTCGGCTCGCTGCTGAAGCTCTTCGGCGGTGGTCCCGTCGGCCTCTCCACGCTTGCCGTCGCGGTCGGCGAGGAGCGTGAGACAGTGGAGGAAGTGGCTGAGCCGTTCCTCGTGCGCGAGGGGTTGCTGGCCCGTACTCCGCGTGGCCGCGTGGCCACTCCGGCCGCATGGACTCACCTGGGTCTCACCCCGCCCCAGCAGTCCTCGGGGCCGGTTTCCGGAGGGCCGGGACAACCGGGCCTGTTCGGAGCGTGACGGCGCGGAGACTCGTCGGGCGGGGAACCTCGGTGCCATGCTTGACGTTGTTCCATCGGCGAAGGCTCGCTTAGACTCCGCCGACGCCCTCCCTTAGCGGAGGCTTGCCCACCCCGAATACCCAGGCCGCTGAGACGCGGCCATGCGAAGGAATATCTTCCGCCGTGGATCCTATTGCTCTGCTCCCGTTCATTGTGATCATCGGGGCCATGTTCCTGATGACTCGCTCCGCCAAGAAGAAGCAGCGTCAGGCCGCTGAGATGCGTGACCAGATGCAGCCTGGCACGGGCATCCGCACCATCGGGGGCATGTACGCCGTCGTCAAGGAGATCCGCGAGGACAGCGTCCTCGTGGAGATCGAGCCCGGCACGCACGCGCTCTTCGCCAAGAACGCCATCGGCGCCGTGCTCTCCGACGAGGAGTTCGACCGCATCACGAACGGTCCCGAGGGCGAGGAGTTCGACGTCGACACCGTCGTCCCGGACGACGCGTCCTCGCTGACCCGGGACGAGGACGACGCCTCCTCCGACGCGAAGCCCGACCTGCGGAAGAAGGACGCCGACGGCGACGCCGACGCCGCCGGGGAGGCCGGGAAGCAGGAGGGCGAGGAGTCCGCCGACGCGTCCGACGAGCCGAAGGGCGCGGACGCGGCGAAGGCCGACACCGCCGAGGCCGAGGACGCCAAGCGGGACGAGGACGCCGACTCCAAGTAAGGTCAGCGCCGCCGGGCTGGGGGAGAGGACCGGGTCCGGCGGCGTAGCACGTCCACAGACCACTTCGCGCGCCGCTGTGCCGCGCCCGGCCGAACTCGCGGGGGCGGCACGGGCGGTTGGACAGGGAGAGACGAGAAGGTGGCAGCACCGAAAAGGGGTCGCAGGGCCTCCGGCGCCAAGGGGAGGCCATGGCGCTCCCTAGGGCTGATTCTGGTGATCACGGCCGGGCTGGTCGCGGGGATGTTCGCCTCGGGCCACAAGACGCCCCGGCTGGGCATCGACCTGGCGGGTGGCACCAGCATCACCCTTGAGGCGAAGAATCAGCCGGGCAAGCCCGACGCGATCAACAAGACCAACATGAACACCGCCGTCGGCATCATCGAGCGGCGCGTCAACGGTCTCGGTGTGACGGAGGCCGAGGTCCAGACCCAGGGCGACCGGCACATCATCGTCAACATCCCCAAGGGCACCAACTCCAAGCAGGCGCGCAAGCAGGTGGGCACCACGGCGCAGCTCGCATTCCGGCCCGTGCTGACGCTGGCCCAGGTCGGGAAGCCCCAGCAGCCCCAGCCCTCCTCGTCCCCCTCGCCCTCCGGCTCCGGCAAGCAGGACAAGAGCCAGGACCAGAAGGATAAGAAGGACGAGAAGGAGCAGGGCAGCCAGGGCGACCAGGCGAATCCCTCCTCCGACTCCTCCGGTCAGGGTCGGGCCGTGACCGAGGGGCTGAAGGCCAGGACCGCCACGACGGACAAGAGCCCCACTCCCTCGGCGAGCGAGTCCGGCGGCAAGAAGAGCCCGCCGCCCACGGCGCCGCCCCAGCAGCCGCAGCAGCCCGGCGTACCGGCCGCGCTGGCCAAGCAGCTGAACGCGCTCGACTGCACCACCAAGGAGGCCCGCGCCAAGGCCAGCGAGAAGGCCGCGAGCACCAAGGGTTCCGAGCCGATCGTCGCCTGCGACGCCAACGACCCGATCAAGTACGCGCTCGGTCCGGTCGCCGTGCAGGGCAAGAACGTCAGCAAGGCCAAGGCCGTCTTCGACCAGCAGCGCGGTCAGTGGATCGTCCAGATGTCGTTCAGCGACAAGGGCTCCGACCAGTTCGGTGAGATCACCGGCAAGCTGATGAAGAAGCCGCAGCCGCAGAACCAGTTCGCCATCGCGCTCGACGGCCAGGTCCAGTCGGCCCCGACCGTCAACCAGAAGCTGACCAACAACGCGGAGATCTCCGGCAGCTTCACCCAGGAGTCCGCCGAGGAGCTGGGCAATATCCTCTCCTACGGTGCGCTGCCGCTCTCCTTCGAGGAGTCGGACGTCACCACGGTGACCGCGGCGCTCGGCAGCGACCAGCTCAAGGCGGGCCTCATCGCGGGCGCCATCGGGCTCGCGCTGGTGATCGTCTACCTCGTCGCCTACTACCGCGGCCTCTCGCTGATCGCCATCCTCAGCCTGCTCGTCTCGGCGGCCATGACGTACTCGATCATGACGCTGCTGGGGCCGGCGATGAGTTTCGCGCTCAACCTCCCCGCGGTCTGCGGCGCCATCGTCGCCATCGGCATCACGGCCGACTCGTTCATCGTCTACTTCGAACGCATCCGGGACGAGGTACGGGAGGGCCGCACGCTGCGGCCCGCGGTCGAGCGCGCCTGGCCGCGCGCCCGCCGCACCATCCTGGTCTCCGACTTCGTCTCGTTCCTGGCCGCGGCGGTCCTGTTCATCGTCTCGGTCGGCAAGGTGCAGGGCTTCGCCTTCACTCTCGGTCTGACCACCGCGCTCGACGTCGTCGTGGTCTTCTTCTTCACCAAGCCGGTCATGACGCTGCTCGCCCGCAAGCCGTTCTTCGCCGACGGGCACCCCTGGTCCGGACTCGATCCCAAGCGGCTCGGAGCCCGGCCCCCGCTGCGGCGCGGCCGCCGCACCGTCAGCACCGACCCGAAGGAGGTCTGAGGTGTCCCGTCTCGGCACTCTCGGCGCCCGGCTGTACCGCGGTGAGGTCGGTTACGACTTCATCGGGCACCGCAAGCTCTGGTACGGCCTCTCGATCCTGATCACCATCACGGCCATCGTCGGGGTCGTGGTCCGCGGCCTGAACATGGGGATCGAGTTCGAGGGCGGTGCGGTCTTCACCACGCCCAAGACCTCGGCGTCCGTGCAGCAGACCACGGAGGCCGCCGAGCGGGTCTCCGGGCACACGGCCATCGTCCAGGAGCTGGGCGACGGCGGTAAGCGCGTGCAGATCGCCAGCGTCGACACCAAGACCTCCACCCAGGTCAAGGAGGAGCTGGCCGACGAGCTGAAGGTGAACCCGGAGAAGATCGACGCCCAGCTGGTCGGTCCCAGCTGGGGCGAGCAGATCGCCAACAAGGCGTGGCAGGGACTCGGGATCTTCATGATCCTGGTGGTGATCTACCTCGCCATCGCCTTCGAGTGGCGGATGGCGCTCGCCGCGCTCATCGCCCTGATCCACGACATCACCATCACCGTCGGTGTCTACTCGCTCGTCGGGTTCGAGGTCACCCCGGGCACGGTGATCGGTCTGCTGACGATTCTCGGCTACTCGCTCTACGACACGGTCGTGGTCTTCGACGGCCTGCGGGAGAGCAGCAAGAACGTCACCAAGCAGACCAAGTACACCTACAGCGAGATCGCCAACCGCAGCATCAACGGCACGCTGGTGCGTTCCATCAACACCACCGTCGTCGCGCTGCTGCCGGTGGCCGGTCTGCTGTTCATCGGCGGCGGCATGCTCGGTGGCGGCATGCTCAACGACATCGCGCTCTCGCTGTTCGTCGGTCTGGCCGCCGGCGCCTACTCCTCGATCTTCATCGCGACCCCGCTGGTGGCCGACTTCAAGGAGCGCCAGCCCGAGATGAAGGCCCTCGCCAAGCGGGTGCGGAACAAGCGCCTCAAGGCCGCCGAGCGGGAGGCGAACGAGCCGGACGACGAGCAGGGCGAGGACCCCGGCGACGAGCCGGGCGACGGCGGAGGCGGGGGCGGCGTCCGCCCGCCGGTCTCCGTGGACAACGGCCGCGGCGGTGGTCCCGCCGCCGCCGGTGCGGGAGTCGGGGGCCAGCGCCGCCAGCCGCCCTCCCGCGGCCGAGGCCGCGGCAGGCCGTCCGGAAAGCGCAGGTGAGCCGATGAGTGCCACGGATTCCTCGCCGGCCTCGTCGGCCCTGCCTGTCCCCGCCGAGGTGCGGGAGCTGCTGACCAGCCGAATCCATGATGTGCCCGACTACCCCAAGCCCGGAGTGATGTTCAAGGACATCACCCCGCTGCTCGCCGACGCCCGGGCGTTCGCCGTCCTCACGGACGCGTTCGCCGGGCTCGCCGAGCGGCACCGGGCGACGAAGATCGTCGGCCTCGAGGCGCGCGGGTTCATCCTCGGCGCCCCCGCCGCCGTCCGCTCGGGCATCGGCTTCGTCCCCGTGCGCAAGTCCGGCAAGCTCCCCGGCGCCACCCTCTCCCAGGCGTACGACCTGGAGTACGGCAGCGCCCAGATCGAGGTGCACGCCTCGGGGCTCGCGGAGGGCGACCGGGTGCTGGTGATCGACGACGTACTGGCCACCGGCGGCACCGCCGAAGCGTCCGTCGAGCTGATCAGGCGCACCGGTGCCGAGGTCGCGGGCGTGGCCATACTGCTGGAGCTCGGCTTCCTCGAAGGGCGGGAGCGGGTGGAGCGGGCCCTGGCCGGTGCGCCGCTCGACGTCCTCGTCAGCGTCTGAGCCGAGGTCCCCGACCGACCCCCCCGGCCCCGGCCGGCGCCAGGCGGTCACCCGATACGGTTCCCCCGGGAGTACCCGGGCCGAGCCGGGGAGGGTGGCCGCCTGCGCCGTCCCCCCGGGCCCGGCCGCGCGGCCCGCGGCGGCCGCGGGTCCACCGCTTCGCCGTCCGGGAGGGCCCGGTCCGGTCGGGGTGGCTACCATGGCAGTCCGACCTGCGGTCCACCGAGGAGTGCTCTTGCCAGACGAGGCCCAGCAGCTCACCGCCGCTCAGCGCCAGGAAGCGGAGGCCGCCGACGAGGCGGCCCGGCAGCGGTCCGGCGCCGCGGCCGACGGCGGGCTGCCCTCGAAGAGCGGGAACGGCGGCCGCTCCGGTGCACAGGACCACGCCGGGCAGCAGTCCGGCACCCCCGCCGCCCCACCGCGCGGTGGCAAGGGCGGGGACCGCGCCAAGGGCGCCGAGGACGGCGCTCGCGACCGTGTGGCGCCCGCGCGCGCAGTCTCCGGAGTGTCGGGCCGCTCCGGCTCCTCCAACCGCGTACGCGCCCGTCTGGCGCGTCTGGGCGTGCAGCGGTCGAGCCCGTTCAACCCGGTGCTGGAACCGCTGCTGCGGATCGTGCGCAGCAACGACCCCAAGATCGAGTCCTCCACGCTGCGCCAGATCGAGCGCGCCTACCAGGTGGCCGAGCGCTGGCACCGGGGCCAGAAGCGCAAGAGCGGCGACCCGTACATCACCCACCCGCTGGCCGTCACCACGATCCTCGCCGAGCTGGGCATGGACCCGGCCACGCTGATGGCCGGGCTGCTGCACGACACGGTCGAGGACACCGAGTACGGGCTCGACACCCTGCGCCGGGACTTCGGCGATCAGGTGGCGCTCCTGGTCGACGGCGTCACCAAGTTGGACAAGGTCAAGTTCGGCGAGGCCGCCCAGGCCGAGACGGTGCGCAAGATGGTCGTCGCGATGGCCAAGGATCCCCGCGTCCTGGTCATCAAGCTCGCCGACCGGCTCCACAACATGCGCACGATGCGCTATCTCAAGCGTTCCAAGCAGGAGCAGAAGGCCCGCGAGACGCTGGAGATCTTCGCCCCGCTCGCCCACCGGCTGGGTATGAACACCATCAAGTGGGAGCTGGAGGACCTCGCGTTCGCGATCCTCTACCCCAAGATGTACGACGAGATCGTCCGGCTGGTCGCCGAGCGGGCGCCCAAGCGGGACGAGTACCTGGCCGTCGTCACCGACGAGGTCCAGGCCGACCTGCGGGCGGCGCGCATCAAGGCGACCGTCACCGGGCGGCCGAAGCACTACTACAGCGTCTACCAGAAGATGATCGTCCGCGGCCGGGACTTCGCGGAGATCTACGACCTGGTGGGCATCCGCGTCCTGGTGGACACCGTCCGCGACTGCTACGCCGCGCTGGGGACCATCCACGCCCGGTGGAACCCGGTTCCGGGGCGGTTCAAGGACTACATCGCGATGCCCAAGTTCAACATGTACCAGTCGCTGCACACGACGGTCATAGGGCCCGGCGGCAAGCCCGTCGAACTGCAGATCCGCACCTTCGACATGCACCGCCGCGCCGAGTACGGCATCGCCGCGCACTGGAAGTACAAGCAGCAGGCGGTCGCCGGTGCCTCCAAGGTCCGCACCGACGCGCCCAAGGGCGCGGGCAAGGGCGGTGCCGCGGACGAGACGGTCAACGACATGTCGTGGCTGCGCCAGCTGCTCGACTGGCAGAAGGAGACCGAGGACCCCGGCGAGTTCCTGGAGTCCCTGCGGTTCGATCTGTCCCGCAACGAGGTCTTCGTCTTCACGCCCAAGGGCGACGTGATAGCGCTCCCGGCGAGCGCCACCCCCGTCGACTTCGCCTACGCCGTCCACACCGAGGTCGGCCACCGGACGATCGGCGCCCGCGTCAACGGCCGTCTGGTGCCGCTGGAGTCCACCCTCGACAACGGCGACACCGTCGAGGTCTTCACCTCCAAGGCGGCCGGTGCCGGGCCCTCGCGGGACTGGCTCGGCTTCGTCAAGTCACCCCGTGCCCGCAACAAGATCCGCGCCTGGTTCACCCGTGAGCGGCGCGACGAGGCGATCGAGCAGGGCAAGGACGCCATCGCGCGGGCCATGCGCAAGCAGAACCTGCCCATCCAGCGCATCCTGACCGGCGACTCGCTGGTCACTCTCGCGCACGAGATGCGCTACCCGGACATCTCGGCGCTCTACGCCGCCATCGGCGAGGGCCACGTCTCCGCCCAGCACGTCTGCCACAAGCTGGTGCAGGCGCTCGGCGGCGAGGACGAGGCCAAGGAGGACATCGCCGAGACCGCGCCGCCGATGCCCGCGCGCAGCACCCGGCGCCGCTCCAACGCCGACCCCGGCGTCGTCGTCAAGGGCGCCGGCTCCGACGTGTGGGTCAAGCTGGCCCGCTGCTGCACGCCCGTGCCCGGTGATCCGATCATCGGATTCGTCACCCGCGGCAACGGTGTCTCGGTGCACCGCGCCGACTGTGTGAACGTCGACTCCCTCACCCGGGAGCCCGAGCGGATCCTGGAGGTCGAGTGGGCGCCCACCCAGTCCTCGGTCTTCCTGGTCGCCATCCAGGTCGAGGCGCTGGACCGCTCCCGCCTGCTCTCGGACGTCACCCGGGTGCTGTCCGACCAGCACGTCAACATCCTCTCGGCCGCGGTGCAGACCTCCCGCGACCGGGTCGCGATCTCCCGGTTCACCTTCGAGATGGGCGATCCCAAGCACCTCGGACATGTGCTGAAGGCCGTCCGCGGCGTCGAGGGCGTCTACGACGTCTATCGCGTCACCTCGGCGAGGCGCCCGCAGTAGCCGGGGACAGCGAGGCCCGGCAGCCCGGGCTCCCCGCAGCAGTTCCGGCCGCGCCGGGCGCTCTCCGGCGCGCACACGGGGCCGTGCCCGGTCGGCGCCCTGCCGGAACCCGGTCCGGCCGGGGTTCCGATGGGCCGGTGCCTCCGCACAGACGGGCGAGCCGAACCGCGACAGCGGTACACCGATCCGGACAGCGGTACACCGATCCGCGACAGCGGGAGGCCGAACCGGGACAGCGGGACGCGGGGCGGCGGGGCCGGGGCACCGCCGCCCCGCGGAAGCCCTCAGCCGCCGAACTCCTGCAGGCCCTTCTGCGCCTGGTCCAGGAGGGCCTGGCGGCCCTCCAGCTCGCGCTCCAGCTTGGCCACCTTCGCGGTGTTCCCCGCAGCACGGGCCTTGTCGATCTGGTCGCGCAGCTTGTCCACCGCGTCCTGGAGCTGACCGGTCAGCCCCTCGGCACGGGCCCGCGCCTCGGGGTTGCTGCGCCGCCACTCGGCTTCCTCGGCCTCCTGGATGGCCCGCTCGACCGTGTGCATCCGCCCCTCGACCTTCGGTCGCGCGTCCCGCGGCACGTGCCCGACGGCGTCCCAGCGCTCGTTGAGCGCGCGGAAGGTGCTCCGCGCGGCCTTCAGGTCGGTGACCGGGAGCAGCTTCTCCGCCTCGGCGGCCAGCTCCTCCTTGCGCGCGAGGTTCTCCCGCTGCTCGCTGTCGCGCTCGGCGAAGACCTCACTGCGGGCCTGGAAGAAGACGTCCTGGGCGCCGCGGAACCGGGCCCACAGGTCGTCCTCGTGCTCCCGCTGCGCCCGCCCGGCGGCCTTCCACTCCTGCATCAGCTCGCGGTACTTGGCCGCGGTGGGACCCCAGTCCCGCGAGCCGGAGAGTGCCTCGGCCTCCGTGACCAGCTTCTCCTTGCGCTGCCGTGCCTCCTCGCGCTGCGCGTCCAACTGCGCGAAGTGCGCCTTGCGGCGCTTGGAGAAGGCCGAGCGCGCGTGCGAGAAGCGGTGCCACAGCTCGTCGTCGCTCTTGCGGTCCAGCCGCGGCAGGCCCTTCCAGGTGTCGACCAGCGCCCGCAGCCGCTCCCCGGCGGCCCGCCACTGCTCGCTGCCCGCCAGCTCCTCCGCCTCGGCGACCAGCTCCTCCTTGGCCCGGCGTGCCTCTTCGGCCTGCTGCACCTTGCGGGCCCTGCGCTCCTCACGGCGCTTCTCGACGCCCTCGGTGAGCTTGTCGAGCCTGGTGCGCAGCGCGTCCAGGTCGCCGACGGCGTGGTGCGCGTCCACCTGTTCGCGCAGGTGCGCGATGGCGGCTTCGGCGTCCTTGGCCGCCAGATCCGTGGTCCTCACCCGGCGCTCAAGCAGGTCGATCTCCACGACCAGACCGTCGTACTTGCGCTGGAAGTAGGCGAGGGCCTCGTCCGGCGAACCCGCCTGCCAGGACCCGACGACCTTCTCGCCCTCCGCCGTACGCACGTACACAGTCCCCGCGTCGTCGACGCGGCCCCACGGGTCGCTGCTCACAGCGCCTCCTCCACAAGATGCCCGGAGGGACTGTGGCCCCCCGGCATCGTTCACGGTTCTCGTCACAGCCAACATAGGCGACCGGCGCCCGCGCTGTCCGCATCCGGCCGGCGGCGAATTTGCCGGTCGGGAACGGTACCGCGCGGGCGGCGACGGTCGTGGGCGCTCCACCCGGCCGGAGACCGGGCGAGCGTCAGGACTTGCTGACCGTGGCCTTGTCGATCACCACGGTGGCGTTGGGCCGCCCGTCGCCCTGGACCCGCATCGGGGTCAGCCCGGCCTTGGCGATCTTCTTCAGCACCTTCATGCCGGAGTCGGATACCTTGCCGAACGGTGTGTACTTGGGCGGCAGCTCGCTGTCCTCGTAGACGAGGAAGAACTGGCTGCCGCCGGTGTCGGGGCCGCTGTTGGCCATCGCGACGGTACCCGCCGGGTACTCCGCGCCCTTGAGGTTCTCGTCGGGCAGCTCGTAGCCGGGATCGCCGCTGCCGGTGCCGGTCGGGTCGCCGCACTGCAGCACGGACAGCTGCTGGGGCGGGCCGGTCATCCGGTGGCAGGCGGTGTGGTCGAAGAACTTCTCGCCCGCCAGGAAGTCGAAGGAGTTGACCGTGTGCGGGGCCTCGCCGGCGTCCATGGTGATGTCGATCTCGCCGCAGGTGGTGCTCAGCTGCATGGTGTAGGTCGCCGACTCGTCCACCTTCATGGCCGGCTCCTTCTTCCACTGCTTGCCGGTGGGCTTGCCCTTGGCCGGCTTGTCGCAGGGGTCCGGAGCCTTGCTGGTGGGCGGCGCGGAGGGCTGGTCGGCGGCGCTGTCGGACTCGTCCTTCTTCTTGTCGCCGTTCAGCCCGCCCGAGGCGGCGTAGGCTCCGCCCGCGGCCAGCACGATCACCAGGCCGAGGGCGATCGATATGTTGCGTATGCGGGCCTTGCGGCGGGCCGCCTCCCGCCGCTTGAGCTGCCGCGCGTACTTCTCACGGGCGAGCTGCTTTCTGCGCTGCTCACTGCTGACCACGGTCTCGTCTCCTTCGAGGCGTCTGGCGAGGGCGTCTTCGAGGCGTCGCACCTGCGGGACCTCACGTACCGTATACGCCACCCTCACGGGTACGCGCCGCCGCTACTGGTTGGCTCCGCGCGCCCCCGCGCCGGTAGGCTGGCAGCTCCTGACCGGCGAACGGCCTGCCCGGCCGCGTCGCCGCTCCCGCTGTCGGACGAATGAAGGACGATCGTGCTCGTTGCCGGGTTCCCCGCCGGGGCCTGGGGGACCAACTGCTACCTGGTCGCCCCCGCCGCCGGCGAGGAGTGCGTGATCATCGATCCGGGCCACCAGGCCGCGCAGGGTGTCGAGGAGGCCGTCGCCAAGCACCGGCTCAAGCCGGTCGCGGTGATCCTCACGCACGGCCACCTCGACCATGTGGCGTCCGTCGTCCCGGTCTGCGGCGCGCACGGCGTACCCGCCTGGATCCACCCGGACGACCGCTACATGATGAGCGACCCGGAGAAGGCGCTGGGGATGACGATCGGGCAGCCTCTGATGGGCGAGCTGACGGTCGGCGAGCCGGACGACGTGGCGGAGCTCTCCGACGGCGCGGTCCTGGACCTGGCGGGGCTGGAGCTGAGCGTCGCGCACGCTCCCGGCCATACCAAGGGGTCGGTGACCTTCCGGATGCCCGAGCAGGCGGATGTCCCGCCGGTGCTGTTCTCGGGCGACCTGCTGTTCCCCGGCTCCATCGGACGCACCGATCTGCCCGGCGGCGACCCGGACGAGATCCTCCGCTCCCTGGCGCGCGTGTGCCTTCCGCTGGAGGACGAGACCGTGGTCCTGCCCGGGCACATGCACCAGACGACCATCGGCCGCGAGCGCGCCACCAACCCCTTTCTGCGACAGGTGGCGGAGCACGGCCCGGGAGGCGGCGGCAGCGACGCCGCGGCCGCCCCGCGACGAGGAATGTGACGAGAAGCCACATGAGCACCTTCAAGGCCCCCAAGGGCACCTACGATCTCCTGCCGCCCGACTCCGCGAGGTATCTCGCCGTGCGCGAGGCCATCGCCGCGCCGCTGCGCAGGTCCGGCTACGGATATGTGGAGACGCCCGGGTTCGAGAGCGTCGAGCTGTTCGCACGCGGAGTCGGCGAGTCCACCGACATCGTGACCAAGGAGATGTACACCCTCACCACCAAGGGCGGCGACGAGTTGGCGCTGCGCCCCGAGGGCACCGCTTCGGTGCTGCGCGCCGCGCTGGAGGCCAACCTGCACCGGGCGGGCAATCTCCCGGTGAAGCTGTGGTATTCGGGCTCCTACTACCGCTACGAGCGCCCGCAGAAGGGGCGCTACCGCCACTTCTCGCAGGTGGGGGCCGAAGCGGTGGGTACCGAGGACCCCACGCTCGACGCCGAGTTGATCGTCCTCGCCTGCGACGCGTACCGCTCGCTGGGGCTGACCGGCTTCCGGCTGCTGCTCAACTCGCTCGGCGACCGCACCTGCCGCCCCGTCTACCGCGCTGCGCTCCAGGACTTCCTGCGCGGCCTCGACCTGGACGAGGACACCCGCGCCCGGATCGACATCAACCCGCTGCGGGTGCTGGACGACAAGCGGGAGAGCGTGCGGCGGCAGTTGGCCGGTGCGCCGATGATGCGCGACCACCTGTGCGCGGAGTGCAAGGCGTTCCACGAGGAGGTGCGTGCGCTGCTCACCGAGGCGGGTGTGCCCTTCGAGGACGATCCCGGGCTGGTGCGCGGACTCGACTACTACACGCGTACCACTTTCGAGTTCGTCCACGACGGCCTCGGCGCGCAGTCGGCCATCGGCGGCGGCGGCCGGTACGACGGCCTCTCCGAGATGATCGGCGGTCCCGCGCTGCCGTCCGTCGGCTGGGCCCTGGGAGTGGATCGCACGGTCCTGGCGCTGGAGGCCGAAGAGGTCGAGCTCGAACTGGCCCCGGCCACCGAGCTGTTCGCGGTGCCGCTCGGTGACGAGGCACGCCGTGCGCTCTTCCGGCTGGTCACCGAGCTGCGCCGGGAAGGCGTAGCGGCCGATCTGGCCTACGGCGGCAAGGGCATGAAGAACGCCATGAAATCGGCCGACCGCTCCGGGGCCCGGTTCGCGCTGCTGCTCGGGGACCGCGACCTCGCCGAGGGCGTGGCCCAGCTCAAGGACCTCGCCAGCGGCGAGCAGCAGGCCCTCCCGCTGGACCGGGTGGTGGCCGAAGTACGAGCCGAGCTGCGGTGACCGGCGGGCCGGTTGGGGCAGAATGTGCCCCAACCGGCCATGACCTGATGACGGGACGAGAACGGCTATGACGACGACGGCACCCCTCGACGAGGCGCACACGGGCGCGAACGCACCGAAGGGGGGTGCCGTCGGAGCGAGCCGGGCCTTCTCCTGGATGCTCATCGTCACCGCAGCCGCGGGGCTGCTCGCGGCCTGGGTGATCACGCTCGACAAGTTCGAACTCCTGGAGAACAAGGACTTCAAGCCGGCGTGCAGCATCAACCCGGTCGTCGCCTGCGGCAACATCATGCAGAGCGACCAGGCTTCGGCCTTCGGCGCGCCCAACCCGATGATCGGGCTGGTGGCCTACGGCATCGTCATCTGCGTCGGCGTCACCCTGCTCACCCGCGCCGCCTTCCCCCGCTGGTACTGGCTGACCTTCAACGCGGGCTGTCTGTTCGGCGTCGGCTTCGTGACCTGGCTCCAGTACGAGTCGCTGTACACCATCGGGAACCTGTGCCTGTGGTGCTCCCTGGCGTGGGTCGCGACGATCATCATGTTCTGGTATGTGACCGCGCACAACGTCCGCAGCGGTTTCCTGCCGGCTCCCGCGGCGGTGCGCGGCTTCGCGGACGAGTTTCCGTGGGTGGTGCCGGTGCTGCACATCGGGGTGATCGGCATCCTGGTGCTGACCCGCTGGTGGGACTTCTGGACCGGCTGAGGCCGGCTCCGCGCGGTCCGGCGGGCTGGGTGCCGCGACTGTCGGCGGGCTGACTTAGGGTTTCCGTCGTGGAGCCCGACCTATTCACCGCAGCAGCAGAGGACCGCCAGGCGAAGGACCCGTCGGCCAGCCCCCTCGCCGTCCGGATGCGCCCGCGCACCCTGGACGAGGTCGTGGGGCAGCAGCATCTGCTGCGCCCCGGATCTCCGCTGCGCCGCCTGGTGGGGGAGGGCGGCGGCGGCCCGGCCGGAACCTCGTCCGTGCTGCTGTGGGGACCGCCGGGCACCGGGAAGACGACCCTGGCCTATGTGGTCAGCCAGGCCACCGACAAGCGGTTCGTGGAGCTGTCGGCGATCACCGCCGGGGTCAAGGAAGTACGCAGTGTCATCGACGGCGCGCGCCGCGCCTCCGGCGCCTACGGCAAGGACACCGTCCTCTTCCTCGACGAGATCCACCGCTTCAGCAAGGCCCAGCAGGACTCCCTGCTGCCCGCGGTGGAGAACCGCTGGGTGACCCTGATCGCGGCCACCACCGAGAACCCCTACTTCTCGGTGATCTCCCCGCTGCTGTCCCGCTCGCTGCTGCTGACGCTGGAGCCGCTGACCGACGAGGACGTCCGCGGGCTGCTGCGCCGCGCCCTGACCGAGGAGCGGGGCCTGGCGGCTCAGGTGACGCTCCCCGAGGACTCCGAGGCGCATCTGCTGCGGATCGCCGGGGGCGATGCCCGGCGGGCGCTGACGGCGCTGGAGGCGGGCGCGGGCGCGGCGCTCGCCAAGGGCGAGTCCGCGATCTCGCTGGCCACGGTGGAGGAGGCGGTCGACCGGGCCGCGGTGAAGTACGACCGTGCCGGGGACCAGCACTACGACGTGGCCAGTGCGCTGATCAAGTCCATCCGTGGCTCCGATGTGGACGCCGCGCTGCACTACCTCGCGCGGATGATCGAGGCCGGCGAGGACCCCCGGTTCATCGCACGGCGCCTGATGATCTCCGCGAGCGAGGACATCGGGCTGGCGGATCCGACGGCGCTGCAGACGGCGGTCGCCGCGGCGCAGGCCGTCGCCATGATCGGCTTCCCCGAGGCGCGGATCACCCTCGGCCAGGCCACGGTCGCGCTCGCCCTCGCACCCAAGTCGAACGCTGCCTACCTCGCGGTCGACGCGGCACTCGCGGACGTCCGCGCGGGGCTGGCCGGGCCTGTTCCGGCACATCTGCGGGACAGCCATTACCAGGGCTCGCAGAAGCTCGGCCACGGCGCGGGCTACCAGTACCCGCACGACCTGCCGGGCGGGATCGCAGCCCAGCAGTACGCACCCGACGCGGTGCACGGGCGGCGGTACTACGAACCCACCCGCTACGGCGCCGAGGCCCGCTACGCCGACATCGCCGACCGGGTCCGCGCCCGGCTGCGCGGCGAGGAGGACTGAACCGCGGGACGGGACGGGCGCGCCGCAGCCCGCCTCGTCCGCCGGCCGCGCCGGGCCCGGAGCCGGACCACGGACGCCGACCGCGCCGCGGCCGCGCCATGGTCCGGCTCCGGCGCCGCACAGCCCGCGGCAGCCGCCGGGCCGCTCTCGGGTTCCCGCGGGCGGGTCCGTCAGCCGCCCGCGGTGAACAGCCCGTGCATCGCGTGGCGCAGCTCGGCCACCGTGCCGACCGGCTCGGCGAAGTCGAAGCGGGCGTCAGCGCAGGCTCCTTGCGCACTCCAGCCCCGCACCCGCAGCCCGAACCGGTCGAGCGCCACCGGGACCGCCTGCTCCCACCCCTGGCAGGCGCACAGCCCGTGCACCTGCTCCCGGTGGGCGGCGGCCAGGTGCTGCAGCAGCTCCGCCTCGTGGTCGGCGAGCGGGTCGGGCGCGGCGGCGGCGAAGGCGTCGGGCTCCACGGACTCCGCGCCCCACAGGTCGTCGATCCAGCACTCGCCGACCTCCAGCCGCAGCATCCGCCGTGAGGTCCCCGCGACCGGAGCCGCGGGGGCCGCTTCGGCGAGCAGCCGGGCGCAGGCCGCGCGGTCCTCGCCGCGTACCGGGGTGAGCCAGCCGGCGATCCAGGCGCGGCCCCGCACCCGGTGCGGCACGGAGACGGGTGCCACATCCGTGATCTCCATCACCGCGGTGAGGTCGTCGTCCTGCGCGTACGCGCTCATCCGGGCCTCCGGCGAGTCCGCGGCGACCAGCAGCAGGACGTCGCCCTCCGGGGTGACGGTGCGGGTCTGGGGCATGCCGGAGCCGGGTTCCCGCAGGTCGGGCTCGGCTCCGGGAATGGTCAGCAGGGCGGATACGCTGGATTGTGCGAGGGTTCGTACGCGTTCGGCGGCGGTCGGCTGCCGGGCGTCTTCCACGGGACGCGGCTGTTCCTCCTCGGCGTCGGTGCCGGGCAGGGGGATCCCAGGTCGAAACATGCGTGCTCCTCAGCTAAGGTAAGGCTCACCTAACTTACACGGAGGTCCGTTCAACGTGAACCAGTCGCGTCCCAAGGTCAAGAAGTCGCGTGCCCTGGGCGTCGCGCTGACCCCGAAGGCCGTCAAGTACTTCGAACAGCGCCCGTACCCGCCCGGGGAGCACGGCCGGGGCCGCAAGCAGAACAGTGACTACAAGGTCCGGCTGCTGGAGAAGCAGCGGCTGCGCGCCCAGTACGACATCAGCGAGAGCCAGATGCGCCGCGCCTACGACCGCGCCCGCAAGACCGGGGTCAAGACGGGTGAGGCCCTGGTCATCGAGCTGGAGCGGCGGCTGGACGCGCTCGTGCTCCGCTCCGGCCTGGCCCGCACGATCTACCAGGCCCGGCAGATGGTGGTGCACGGCCACATCGCGGTCAACGACCGGAAGGTCGACAAGCCCTCCTTCCGCGTCCGTCCCGACGACGTGGTGATGGTCCGCGAGCGCAGCCGCAGCAAGCACCCCTTCCAGGTCGCCCGCGAGGGCGGCTACGCGGGCGAGGGCGAGACCCCGCGCTACCTCCAGGTCAACCTGCAGGCACTCGCCTTCCGTCTGGACCGGGACCCCAACCGCAAGGAGATCCCGGTGATCTGCGACGAGCAGCTCGTGGTCGAGTACTACGCCCGCTGACCGTTCCGCTGCGGTCGGCCCCGCCAGCCCGCCTGCCCGACGCCGGTTCCTTCCGGTACGGGCACGGCGGGCTGCGGCGTTCCCGGGCGCCCCGCGGCGCGGACGTGCTGGAGCGGTGCGCCCGCGCCGCCCCGGAATGCGGTACGGACGCGGCGGTCCGGCGCGATAAGGTCGGTACCGCGTACGCCGCCGCGGTCGGCCACCCGGCGAGCGGCGGCCGACCCCCATGACCTCAAGGGAAGCGGTGCAGCGTGTCCGGTGGAGAAGTGGCCGGCCTCCTCGTGGCCGTCTTCTGGGCGATCCTGGTGTCGTTCCTCGCCGTCGTGCTGGTGAGGCTCGCGCAGACGCTCAGGGCGGCGACCAAGCTGGTGACAGGCGTGACGGAACAGGCGGTCCCCCTCCTGGGAGAGGCGTCGGCGACCGTCCGTTCCGCGCAGACCCAGCTCGACCGCGTCGACGCCATCGCGACGGACGTCCAGGAGGTCACCTCCAACGCCTCTGCGCTCTCCTCCACCGTCTCGACCACCTTCGGCGGCCCGCTCGTCAAGGTCGCGGCCTTCGGCTACGGCGTACGCCGCGCACTGGGGCGCAAGGACGGATCGGAGCGGGAGCCGCGCGCGGGCCGAGGCGTGGTCGTCGGCCGCACCGTACCGGCCGCCCGCCGCGGCGGCCGCAAGCGTGGAAGGGGCTGAGCCCGGATGATCCGCCGAGCCTTCTGGTTCACCACCGGCGCCGCAGCCGGTGTCTGGGCCACCACCAAGGTCCAGCGCAAGATCCGCAGCCTCGCGCCGGACGCGCTGGCGCTGCGCGCCGCCGACAAGGCCGTCGAAGGCGGCCACCGGCTGAGGGAGTTCGCACTCGACGTGCGCGCGGGCATGGCGCAGCGGGAGGGCGAACTCAAGGACGCGCTCGGCCTGTCGGCCCCCGAGGACGCCGACCGGTACCGGGAGCTGCCGGCCGGGCCGTCCGCCCCGCTCCCGCGGCAGCAGGAGCGGCCGGTGCTGCGCGGGCAGGCCGCCCGGCAGCCCGGCGGTGCGCTCCCCGCCCACCAGGACGACCAGGACCACCAGTCCACCTCCAACCACCCGAACGACCGGAATGAGGACCACTGATGGAGTCGGCTGAAATCCGCCGCCGCTGGCTGCGCTTCTTCGAGGAGCGGGGGCACCATGTGGTGCCATCGGCGTCGCTGATCGCGGACGACCCGACGCTGCTGCTGGTCCCCGCCGGCATGGTGCCGTTCAAGCCGTACTTCCTGGGCGAGGTCACCCCGCCCTGGCAGCGGGCCACCAGTGTGCAGAAGTGCGTGCGGACGCCGGACATCGAAGAGGTCGGCAAGACCACCCGGCACGGCACCTTCTTCCAGATGTGCGGCAACTTCTCCTTCGGCGACTACTTCAAGGAGGGGGCCGCGAAGCTCGCCTGGGAGCTGCTGACGTCCTCGCCGGAGCAGGGCGGCTACGGACTCGACCCCGAGCGGCTGTGGATCACCGTCTACGAGCAGGACGACGAGGCCGAGCGCATCTGGCGCGAGGTCGTCGGCGTGCCCCCCGAGCGCATCCAGCGCCTGGGGATGGAGGAGAACTACTGGTCCATGGGCGTACCCGGCCCGTGCGGGCCGTGCTCGGAGATCAACTACGACCGCGGCCCCGAGTTCGGCCCCGAGGGCGGCCCCGCCGTCAACGACGAGCGCTACGTCGAGCTGTGGAACCTCGTGTTCATGCAGTACGAGCGCGGCGAGGGCACCACCAAGACCGACTTCGAGATCCTCGGTGAGCTGCCCAGCAAGAACATCGACACCGGGCTCGGCCTGGAACGCCTGGCGATGGTCCTGCAGGGCGTGCACAACATGTACGAGATCGACACCTCGCGCGCTGTCATCGACAAGGCCACCGCGCTGACCGGGGTCGCCTACGGCGCCGCGGAGGACACCGACGTGTCGCTGCGGGTGGTCTGCGACCACATCCGCACCTCCGTCATGCTCATCGGGGACGGGGTCACCCCCGGCAACGAGGGCCGCGGCTATGTGCTGCGCCGCATCATGCGCCGTGCCATCCGCAACATGCGCATCCTGGGCGCCACCGGCCCGGTCGTGGAGGACCTGACCGACGTCGTCATCACGACGATGGGTCAGCAGTACCCGGAGCTGATCACCGACCGGAAGCGCATCGAGGCCGTCGCGCTCGCCGAGGAGGCCGCCTTCCTCAAGACGTTGAGGGCCGGTACCAACATCCTCGACACCGCCGTCACCGAGACCCGGAAGGCGGGCAGCACCGTACTGCCCGGCGACAAGGCCTTCCAGCTCCACGACACCTGGGGCTTCCCCATCGACCTCACCCTGGAGATGGCCGCCGAGCAGGGGCTGTCGGTGGACGAGCAGGGCTTCCGCCGACTGATGAAGGAGCAGCGGGACCGCGCCAAGGCCGACGCCAGGGCGAAGAAGACCGGCCACGCCGACCTGTCGGCCTACCGCGAGATCGCCGACACCGCCGGGTCCACCGACTTCACCGGCTACGCCGGCACCTCCGGCGAGGCCACGGTCGTCGGTCTGTTGGTCGACGGGATCTCCGCACCCGCCGCCGGCGAGGGCGACGAGGTCGAGGTCGTCCTGGACCGCACCCCGTTCTACGCCGAGGGCGGCGGACAGCTCGCCGACACCGGCCGTATCCGGCTGGAGGGCGGCGCCGTCGTCCAGGTGCGCGACGTCCAGCAGCCGGTGCCCGGTGTCAGCGTGCACAAGGGCTCCGTCCAGGTCGGCGAGGTCACCGTCGGCGCGTCCGCCTACGCGGAGATCGACGGGGACCGGCGCCGCTCCATCGCCCGTGCGCACAGTGCCACTCACCTCACCCATCAGGCGCTGCGCGACGCGCTCGGTCCGACGGCCGCGCAGGCCGGTTCGGAGAACGCCCCGGGCCGGTTCCGCTTCGACTTCGGTTCGCCCGCCGCCGTTCCCGGCACGGTGCTCACCGACGTCGAGCAGAAGATCAACGAGGTGCTGGCCCGCGAGCTGGACGTGCACGCCGAGTACATGGGCATCGACGACGCCAAGAAGCAGGGTGCGCTGGCCGAGTTCGGCGAGAAGTACGGGCAGACCGTGCGCGTGGTGACCATCGGCGACTTCTCCAAGGAGCTGTGCGGCGGCACGCACGTGCACAACACCGCGCAGCTCGGCCTGGTCAAGCTGCTGGGCGAGTCCTCCATCGGCTCGGGTGTGCGCCGCGTCGAGGCGCTGGTCGGGGTGGACGCCTACAAGTTCCTCGCCCGTGAGCACACCGTCGTCTCGCAGCTGACCGAGCTGCTCAAGGGCCGCTCCGAGGACCTGCCCGAGCGGGTCTCCGGGATGCTGGGCAGGCTGAAGGACGCCGAGAAGGAGATCGAGCGGTTCCGCGCCGAGAAGGTGCTGCAGGCCGCCGCGGGGATCGCCGGAGACGCCAAGGACGTGCGGGGCACCGCGCTGGCCGCGGCCCGGGTGCCGGACGGCACCACGGCCGACGACCTGCGCACCCTGGTGCTGGATGTCCGCCAGCGGCTCGGCAGCCGCCCCGCCGTGGTCGCGCTGTTCGCCGTCACGGGCGGGCGTCCGCTCACGGTCATCGCCACCAACGAGGCGGCCAGGGAGTCCGGGCTGCGCGCCGGTGATCTGGTGCGCGCGGCCGCCAAGACGCTCGGCGGCGGTGGCGGCGGCAAGCCGGACGTCGCCCAGGGCGGCGGCCAGAACCCGGAGGCCGTTGACGAGGCCGTGGCCGCGGTCGAGCGGCTGGTCGCCGAGGCCGGAGGCAACGCCTGATGGTTCCCGGCGCCGTGCCGTCCGAGGAGGCCGCGCCCTTCCGGCGCGGCCGGCGGCTCGCTGTGGATGTCGGGGACGCCAGGATCGGGGTCGCCTCCAGCGACCCCGACGGGGTCCTGGCCACCCCGGTGGAGACGGTCCCGGGCCGGGACGTCCCGGCCGCCCGGCGCCGGCTGGCGGCGCTGGTCGCGGAGTACGAGCCGTTGGAGGTCGTCGTCGGGCTGCCGCGTTCGCTGCACGGTGGCGAGGGTCCGGCGGCCGCCAAGGTCCGTGATTTCGCGCAGGAGTTGGCGAAAAACATCACACCCGTTCCGGTCCGGCTCGTCGACGAACGGCTGTCGACGGTCACGGCCGCGCAGGGGATGCGGGCCTCCGGGGTCGGTGCCAAAAAGGGACGTTCACGCATCGACCAGGCTGCCGCCGTGGTGATCCTGCAGAGCGCGCTGGAGACCGAGCGGACCTCCGGCCGGCCTCCGGGGCAGTGCGTCGAAGTGGTTGTCTGATCGCTGTACGGTAACGTTCCGCGCGACACGGCAGCCGCCGCTGCACCCACCCGGCGCCCCGGACCCAGTTCGTCCGTACGGGGACCCCGGGGCAGCTCCGGGGCGTCACGGCTGCCGCTCTCGCGTGGCAAGGGGATCGATGACTGAGTACGACCAGGGCCATGGCTCCCAACCCTGGCACCCTGATGACCCCCTCTACGGGGACCAGGAGTGGAACACGGCCCAGCAGGCCGGGTACCAGGGCGGCTGGCAGCAGGTTCCCCAGCAGGGGCAGTATTCCGGCCACCCCGGGTCCCCGTACGCCGAGCAGCAGTACCCGCAGCAGTACGCCCCCGGCGGCTGGGACGGCACCGGACAGCAGGCCCCCGCGGGCGGTCCGGGGTACGACCCCGGGTACCCGGCACCCCCGCACGCCGGGCACTACGCGGACCCCTACGCCGCGGACGGATACAGCACCGGCGGCCACCCCACGGGCCAGTACCCGACCGGGGAGTACGCCACCGGGGAGTACGCCACCGGCGGGTATCAGCCCGGATACCCGGCCGGTGCCTACCCCGACGCGGGCCACGGCACGGGCGGGTACCCCGCCGGCGGCCCGCATCCGCAGTACCCCGGCGATCCGTACGCGCCCGGTGAGTACCCCTCCGGCCCGTTCCCCGGCAACCACCACACCGGCGAGTACCCGACCGGCGAGTACCCGACCGGCGAGTACCCCGCCGGACCGCAGTCCGGCCACTACGGGGGGCAGGGCGGCTATCCGCATGCCCCCGCGGACCCGCAGCAGCAGCCGGTGCCCCGGCCGCGGGAGGCGCCGGAACCGGACCCGGAGACGGGCTGGGACCCGGGCCCGGACCAGGGCGAGCACGCCTTCTTCGCGGACCGCGACGAGGACTACGACGAAGACGGCGACTTCGGGGACCACGACGAGCACGGCGATCGGGGCCGCCGGGGCCGGGAGCGCGGCGGCAGGACCAAGGGCCGGCGCGGCTGCGGGCTGGTCATCGCCGTCGCCCTCGTGGCGGGGGTGGGGGTCGTCGGGTATGTCGGCCACGACTTCTACCAGAGCCACTTCGGGGCGGCTCCCGACTACTCGGGCAGCGGTTCCGGCGAGGTCATGGTCGACATCCCGGAGGGCGCCTCGCTCGCCGAGATGGGGCAGGTCCTCGAGAAGGGGGGCGTGGTCAAGAGCCCCGGTGCCTTCGTGGAAGCAGCCGACGGAAACGAGAAGGCGCAGAGCATCCAGGCCGGTACCTACACGCTCCGCAAGCGGATGTCCGGCGCGGACGCCGTGGCGATGATGCTCGACCCGGCCAGTCAGAACGGCCTCATCGTCGTCGAGGGCTGGCGGGCCTCGAAGATCTACGCCGAGATCGACAAGAAGCTGGACGTGGCGAAGGGGACCACGAAGAAGGCCGCCGAGTCCGGCGACATCGGCCTGCCCGACTGGGCGGACGGCAAGCCGGAAGGTTTCCTCTTCCCCTCCAAGTACAGCATCGGCAAGGAGAGCAAGCCGCGGGACGTGCTGCGCAAGATGGTCAAGCGGGCCGAGTCCGAGTACGCCAGGACCGGGCTGGAGGAGAAGGCCGAGAAGAGCGGCAAGGCCCCGAAGGAGATCCTCACCATCGCCTCGCTCGTCCAGGCGGAGGCCCAGCAGGACCACGAGTTCGGCAAGGTCTCCCGCGTCATCCACAACCGGCTCGAGAAGGACATGCGGCTGGGCTTCGACTCCACCATCAACTACGCGATGGGGCGCTCGACCCTGAACACCTCGGTGGCCGACACCAAGTACCCCTCGCCGTACAACACCTACCTGCACAAGGGGCTCCCGCCGGGCCCGATCGGCAACCCCGGGCACCAGGCCATCGAAGCGGCGCTCAAGCCGACCGAGGGCGACTGGCTGTACTTCGTCACGGTCAAGCCCGGCGACACCCGCTTTACCGACAGCGCGCGGGAACACCAGAAGAACGTCGAAGACTTCAACAAGGAACAGCGCAAGAAGTAAGGAGGCCGGGGGCTGATGCCAGCCACCACCGGGCAGGAGGCCAGGCGTGCAGCCGTCCTCGGATCACCGGTCGCCCACTCCCTCTCGCCGGTGCTGCACCGGGCCGCCTACGCCGAGCTGGGCCTCGGCAACTGGACCTACGACCGGTACCAGGTGGACGAGCGGGGCATCGGCGACTTCCTCGCCGGCCTGGACGATGGGGCGGGCCGGTGGGCGGGGCTGTCCCTGACCATGCCGCTCAAGCGGGCCGTCATCCCGCTGCTCGACGGGATCAGCCCGACGGCCGCCTCCGTGGAAGCCGTCAACACCGTGCTCTTCACCGAGGACGGGCGCCGCACCGGGGACAACACCGATGTCCCGGGCATGGTCGCCGCGCTCCGGGAGCGGGGCATCCGCTCCGTGGAGAGCGCCACCGTGCTGGGCGCGGGCGCCACCGCGTCCTCGGCGCTGGCCGCCCTCGCGCAGATCTGCGCGGACGGGAGCGGCGACGGCAGCGGGATCGGCGAGATCGGCGGGACCGGCGGGACCGGCGGGATCGGCGGGATCGGCGAGATCACTGTCTATGTGCGCAGCGCGGAGCGGGCCCGTGAGATGCGGGGCTGGGGGGAGCGGCTCGGCGTGCCCGTACGGACGGCTGACTGGGCACGGGCCGCCGAAGGGCTGGCGGCCCCCTTGGTCATCTCCACCACCCCCGCGGGCGCCACCGACGGACTCGCCGCCGCCGCACCCGCCGCGGGCGGCACCCTCTTCGACGTCCTCTACGATCCGTGGCCGACCGCGCTGGCCGCCGCCTGGCACGGCCCGGTCCTGGGCGGCCTCGACCTGCTGGTGCACCAGGCCGTGCTCCAGGTGGAGCTGATGACCGGCCGGGGCCCCGCACCGCTCGCCGCCATGCGGGCGGCCGGCGAGGCGGAGCTGGCGGCCCGCGCGGGGTGACCCGGTGGCCGCCGGGCCCTGCCCGGCCGGACCCTGCCCGGCCAAACCCTGCCCGGCCGGTCCCCGCCCGGGCCCGGAGGCGGCCCGGGCTGCGGCCCCGGGCGTTGCCCACATAGCGGGACGGTGCGGGCTTGGGGCAAGCGCCTCACCGGCGGCATGGGAGGATCGTGCGCAGGAACGTGGACGGGCCGCGAAGCGGCCGAGAGGAGCACCGTTGAGCAGGTTGCGCTGGCTGACCGCGGGGGAGTCGCACGGCCCCGCACTCGTGGCGACTCTGGAGGGGCTGCCCTCCGGTGTCCCGGTGACCACCGACATGGTCGCCGACGAGCTGGCCCGGCGCCGCCTGGGCTACGGCCGCGGCGCCCGGATGAAGTTCGAGCGCGACGAGGTCACCTTCCTCGGCGGCGTACGCCACGGACTCAGCATCGGCTCCCCGGTCGCGGTCATGGTGGGGAACACCGAGTGGCCCAAGTGGCAGCAGGTGATGGCGGCCGATCCGGTCGACCCCGCGGAACTGGAGCAGTCGGCCCGCAACGCCCCGCTCACCCGGCCGCGGCCCGGCCACGCGGATCTGGCGGGCATGCAGAAGTACGGCTTCGACGAGGCCCGGCCGGTCCTGGAGCGCGCCTCGGCTCGCGAGACCGCGGCCCGTGTCGCGCTCGGCACGGTCGCGCGCTCGTACCTGCGGGAGACCACCGGCGTCGAGATCGTCTCGCATGTGGTGGAACTGGGCGCGGCGCAGGCGCCGTACGGCACCGTCCCGGAGCCCGGTGACGTGGCCCGGCTGGACGCCGACCCGGTGCGCTGCCTGGACGCAGCGGCGAGCGAGGCGATGGTCGCGCAGATCGACCAGGCGCACAAGGACGGCGACACCCTCGGCGGGGTCGTCGAGGTCGTGGCGCACGGTGTACCCGTCGGTCTGGGCTCGCACGTGCACGGGGACCGGCGGCTGGACGCGCGGCTGGCCGGGGCACTCATGGGGATCCAGGCCATCAAGGGCGTGGAGTTGGGCGACGGCTTCGCCCTGGCCCGGGTGCCCGGCTCCCAGGCGCACGACGAGATCGTCCCGGGCCCGGACGGCATCCGCCGCTCCTCCGGGCGCAGCGGTGGAACCGAGGGTGGTCTGTCCACCGGTGAGCTGCTGCGTGTCCGCGCCGCGATGAAGCCGATCGCGACCGTGCCGCGCGCCCTGGCCACCGTCGACGTGCGCACCGGCGAGGCCGACAAGGCGCACCACCAGCGGTCCGACGTGTGCGCCGTGCCGGCGGCGGGCATCGTGGCCGAGGCCATGGTGGCACTGGTGCTGGCGGACGCGGTGGCCGAGAAGTTCGGCGGGGACAGCGTCGCCGAGACCCGCCGCAACGTCCGCGGTTTCCTCGACAACCTGGAGATCCGGTGACCGGCCCCCTCGTCGTGCTCGTCGGCCCGATGGGGGTCGGCAAGTCGACCGTCGGCGCGATCCTCGCCGAGCGGCTCGGTGTGACCTGCCGCGACACCGACCAGGACGTCGCGGAGCAGGTGGGCAAGTCCGTCTCGGACATCTTCCTGGAGGAGGGTGAGCCGCACTTCCGCGAGCTGGAGCGGGCGGCCGTGGCCACCGCGCTGGACGAGCACCGCGGAGTGCTCGCCCTCGGCGGCGGCGCCGTCCTCGCGGAGGAGACCAGGGCGCTGCTGGCCGGACGGCCGGTGGTGTTCCTGGAGATGGGGCTGACCGAGGCCGTCAAGCGCGTCGGGCTGGACGCTCCGCGCCCCCTGCTCGTCATCAACCCGCGGCAGCAGTGGCGCAGGTTGATGGAGGAGCGCAGGCCGCTGTACACCGAGGTGGCCCGCGTCGTCGTCAGCACCGAGGACCGCACGCCCGACCAGGTCGCCGACGAGATCCTCACCGCCCTTCAGCCACCGTCCACCCAGCCGGAGAAGCAGCAATGACAACCCAGGACTCCGCCGTCACCCGGATCGCCGTCGGCGGCACCGCGGGCACCGCCCCCTACGAGGTGCTCGTGGGGCGGCAGCTCCTCGGCGAACTCCCCGGTCTGCTCGGCGCCGACGCGCAGCGGGTCGCCGTCCTGCACCCCGAGGCGCTGGCCTCGACCGGGGAGGCGCTGCGCGAGGATCTGGCGGACCAGGGGTACGAGGCCATCGCCGTCCAGCTGCCCAATGCCGAGGAGTCCAAGACCGCGGAGGTCGCGGCCTACTGCTGGAAGGCGCTGGGCCAGACCGGATTCACCCGCACCGACGTGATCGTCGGCGTCGGCGGCGGTGCCACCACCGACGTGGCCGGTTTCGTCGCGGCCACCTGGCTGCGCGGGGTGCGCTGGGTCGCGGTGCCGACCACCGTGCTGGGCATGGTGGACGCCGCGGTGGGCGGCAAGACCGGTATCAACACCGCCGAGGGCAAGAACCTGGTGGGCGCCTTCCATCCGCCCGCCGGGGTGCTGTGCGACCTCGCGGCGCTGGAGTCGCTGGGGGTGCACGACTACGTCAGCGGCCTCGCGGAGATCATCAAGGCGGGTTTCCTCGCCGACCCGGCCATCCTGGAGCTCATCGAGTCCGATCCGGAGGCCGCGCGGACCCCGCAGGGCCCGCACACCGCCGAACTGATCGAGCGCTCGATCAGGGTGAAGGCGGAGGTGGTCTCCGAGGACCTGAAGGAGTCGGGCCGCCGCGAGATCCTCAACTACGGGCACACTCTCGGCCACGCGATCGAGAAGAACGAGCGCTACGACTGGCGGCACGGTGCGGCCGTCTCGGTCGGCATGGTCTTCGCCGCCGAACTCGGCCGGATCGCCGGCCGCCTGGACGACGCGACGGCCGACCGGCACCGCGCGGTGCTGGAATCGGTGGGACTGCCCGTCAGCTACCGGGGCGACCAGTGGCCCAAGCTGCTGGACACCATGAAGGTCGACAAGAAGTCGCGCGGCGACCGGCTGCGCTTCATCGTGCTCGAAGGGCTGGCCAAGCCGGCTGTCCTGGAGAGCCCCGACCCCGCGATGCTGCTGGCGGCGCACGCCGAGATCGCCGCCTGACACCCTGCCCGGGCTCCGGGCGGCGGCCCCGGGCGGACCGGGGCCGCGGGACCGGGGCTCGCCCCTCGCCCCTCGCGCAGCGGGCGGGGCGGGCGGGCCGGGTCGCGCGGGAACCGGGGGTTCTCGGCGCGCGCGTCGGGCACTCGGGAGCGGATCCGGCCGTTCACTCGAAGACGGACGGGGAAGGTACCGTCAGTATTCGCACAACACCCGGCGTTGCGCCGCAACGCCTTCACACGCGGGACGGAGTTGGGGTCCGGATGCAGCACAACGGTGCCCGAGGCGCCTACGGAGGCTTCGGGGCGCAGTGGTCCGCACCCCCGCCGGCCCCCGGTGCCCGTTCGGCACCGGAACCGGTGCCGCAGCACCCCCACCCGCAGGCGCCACCGCCGCGCCCGCACCCTCAGAACCCTCCGCCACAGCCGCCCCGCCCGCACGCTCCGGCCCCCCAGCCGGCTCAGCCGCCGCAGCCTGCGCAGCCGCCTCAGCCGCAGCCGCGTCCCGTTCCGGAAGGGGCTCCGGCCGACCCCGCGCCGCCCGCGCCCCCCGCGGGCGCACCTCCGCAGCCGGGCAGCGCTCCCCCCGGGGGGGAGGCGACGGGCCATGTCAAGCTGCCTCCGGGCGCCCCGGTCGAGGTCCCGGCCCCCGGGGCCACCCCGGCCCAGTTGGACGCCACCCGGGCCGCGGTCGCCGTCCTCCTGATCGGGCCGGCCGGTGCGGGCAAGACCACGGTCGCCCGCTACTGGGCCGGGCACCGGGCGGTCCCCACGGCACACATCAGCCTCGACGACGTGCGCGAGTGGGTGCACTCGGGCTTCGCCGACCCCCAGACGGGCTGGAACGAGAACTCCGAGGCCCAGTACCGTCTGGCCCGGCGGACCTGCGGCTTCGCGGCACGCAACTTCCTGGCCAACGGCATCTCCTGCATCCTGGACGACGCGGTCTTCCCCGACTGGCCCGTCATCGGACTCGGCGGCTGGAAGCGGCACGTGGGCCCCGGCCTCATTCCCGTGGTGCTGCTGCCCGGGCTGGACATCGTCCTGGAACGGAACGCGGAGCGCACCGGCAACAGGCGGCTCTCCGACGAGGAGGTGGCGCACATCCACGGCCGGATGGCGGGCTGGTACAGCTCCGGGCTGCCGATCATCGACAACTCCCGCCAGGACGTGGCCAGCACCGCGCACATGCTGGACAACGTGGTCGCCCGCAGCCTGGCCAGCCCGGTGAGCTGGTGACCGGGGACGGC
This sequence comes from Streptomyces sp. NPDC006925, assembly GCF_042869575.1. Classification (NCBI taxonomy): domain Bacteria; kingdom Bacillati; phylum Actinomycetota; class Actinomycetes; order Kitasatosporales; family Streptomycetaceae; genus Streptomyces; species Streptomyces sp. NPDC006925. The sequence continues at coordinate 77,096 of NZ_JBIAGB010000023.1, read as the reverse complement.
AGTGCTGCTGCGGGAGCCCTCCCGCGGGCGCTCCCCGGGCCGGCCGCCCCGCCGTTCGGCAGGTGAGCCGACGATCGTTCCCGGGTCGCCCGCACGGCCGTGTCCGGGCGGCCGTCCGGCCGGACGCTGCGTACCCTCGGCATATGTCCGAGGTGCATGTGTCCCGCCGTGCCCGGCTGCGTGACCGCTGCGCGGCGAGCACCGCCCACGACGGTCCCGCCGACGCGGTGCTGATCTCCCGTCCCGCCAATGTCCGGTATCTGACCGGCCGCGCCGCACCCGGCAGCGTCCTGCTGCTGGGTCCGGACGGCGCGGACACCCTGGTGTCGGCTCCGGGGGAGGGGCCGGCCAACGGTGCCCATCCGGCCGACGACCTGCGCGAGCTCACCCTGGAGGTGCCGAGCGGGACGGATTCCGCCGAGGCGCGTGGCGCCGCCGGGTACGACGCCGCCGTGGCCGCCGCCGGGATCGCCGAACGGAGCGGTGCCGGTGCACTGGCCGTGGAGGAGCACCATCTGACCGTCGCGCGGCACCGGGCGCTGGCGGCCGTCGCGCCCTCGGTGCGGCTCGCGGACCTCGGCCTGGCGGTGGAACAGCAGCGGGTGATCAAGGACGAGGAGGAGATCTCCGCGCTGCGGGTCGCCGCCGAGATCACCGATCAGGCTCTCGGCGAGCTGCTGGAGTCGATCCTGGTGGGGCGCACCGAACGGCATCTCGCGCTGGAGCTGGAGCGCCGGCTCATCGACCACGGCGCCGAGGGCGCCGCGCTGCCCACCTCGGTCGCGGCCGGCCCCAACTCCGGACTGCCCGGCCACCGGCCGACCGACCGGCGGGTGGAGGAGGGGGATTTCCTCTCGGTCCGGCTGGGCGCCCGCTACCGGGGATACGGCTGTCAGATCGGCCGTACTTTCGTCATCGGCACCGCGCCCGAGACGTGGCAGATCGAGCTCTACGACACCGTCTTCGCCGCTCAGCGGGCTGCGCGGGAGTCGCTGGGGCCGGGTACCGAGTGCCGTGAGGTGGACCGCGCCGCACGCCAGGTGCTGGCGGCGGCGGGGCACGGGGCAGCGCTGGGGGAGTCGACCGGGCACGGGGTCGGCCTGGAAATCGGTGAGGACCCTCGGCTCTCGCCCGAGGCCGTGGGTAAACTGGACGCTTGTGTGCCGGTCACCGTCGAACCGGGGGTCCATCTCCCGGGCCGGGGCGGTGTCCGGATCGACGACACACTCGTCGTCCGCCCGCAGGCGGACGGCGGACCCGAGCTACTCACCATCACGACCAAGGAGCTGCTCGCCCTCTAGCCCCCGCGGGGGCTCAGCCCACGGGCCGTCGGAGGCGTGGCAGTCACCCTGGTCTCCGCAGCAGTCTCAGGAGATTCCGCAACCGTGGCATCCACGAACGACCTCAAGAACGGCATGGTGCTCAAGCTCGACGGCGGCCAGCTCTGGTCCGTTGTCGAGTTCCAGCACGTCAAGCCCGGCAAGGGGCCGGCTTTTGTCCGTACGAAGCTGAAGAACGTCCTCTCCGGCAAGATCGTCGACAAGACGTTCAACGCGGGCACCAAGGTCGAGACGGCCACTGTGGACCGACGGGACATGCAGTTCTCGTACATGGACGGCGACTACTTCGTCTTCATGGACATGCAGACCTTCGACCAGCTCCACATCGACCGCAAGACCGTCGGTGACGCGGCCAACTATCTGATCGAGGGCTTCGACGCCACGGTCGCGCAGCACGAGGGCGAGGTGCTCTACGTCGAGCTGCCCGCCGCTGTCGAGCTCAAGATCAAGCACACCGAACCGGGCGTCCAGGGTGACCGCTCCACCGGCGGCTCCAAGCCCGCCGAGCTGGAGACGGGCTACAGCATCCAGGTGCCGCTCTTCATCACGACCGATGAGAAGATCAAGGTCGACACGCGCTCCGGCGAGTACCTCGGCCGGGTGAACAGCTAACCGTGGCCGCACGCAACAAGGCCCGCAAGCGCGCCTTCCAGATCCTCTTCGAGGCCGACCAGCGCGGGGCCGACGTGCGCACCGTGCTCGCGGACTGGTTGCGGCTCGCCCGGACGGATTCCCGGCAGCCGCCGGTCTCCGAGTACACGATGACCCTCGTCGAGGGCTACGCGGGCAACGCCGCGCGGATCGACGAGCTGCTGTCCACCTACGCGGTCGACTGGACCCTGGACCGGATGCCCGATGTGGACCGGGGCATCCTGCGGCTGGGCCTCTACGAGCTGCTGTGGGTGGACGAGGTGCCCGACGCGGTCGCCATCGACGAGGCCGTCCAGCTCGCCAAGGAGTTCTCGACGGACGAGTCGCCGGGCTTCGTCAACGGCCTGCTCGGCCGGTTGAAGGAGCTCAAGCCGACGCTCCTGCGCTGACACCCGCCCGCCGCGACGGGGAGAGGTATCCGCTCTTCCCGCCGGCAGCGGGTGTTCCCGGCCCGGCGGCCCGGGGGAACTGCTGCGAGGGGTGGAAGAGCGGTCGCACGAAACGGAACCGGCGGTGCCGGACCGACCACGACCTGTCCGAGGACGGGTGGGGCCGGTCCGGCACCGCCGGTCTGCGCCGCGGAGCGGATCGCCGCCGCCCGGCGGGCAGGAAGCCCGGCGCGCGGCGGATGTGCTGCCCGACGCGCCGAGGGGCGGCCCCTCGACGGGACGAGGGGGCGCGCCTCCTCGGCGCGCGGGTCAGACCTCTTCGTGCGAGACGGCCCGGCGGGCGTCCGCGTCGAGCACGCCCCAGCCGATGAGCTGCTCCGTCAGCACGGAGGGCGACTGGTCGTAGATGACGGCCAGGGTCCGCAGGTCGTCCTGGCGGATGGAGAGGACCTTGCCGTTGTAGTCCCCGCGCTGCGATTGGATCGTCGCCGCGTACCGCTGGAGCGGACCGGCCTTGTCGGCCGGGACGTGGGCCAGGCGCTCCAGGTCGAGCACCAGCTTCGGCGGCGGCTCGGCGGCCCCGCCCGGAGTGGTGCCCGGCAGCAGTTCCTGCACCGGCACTCCGTAGAAGTCGGCCAGCTCGGCGAGGCGCTGCACGGTCACGGCCCGGTCGCCGCGCTCGTACGAGCCCACCACGACCGCCTTCCAGCGGCCCTGGGACTTCTCCTCGACACCGTGGAGGGAGAGGCCCTGCTGGGTGCGGATGGCGCGGAGCTTCGCTCCGAGCTGTTTGGCGTATTCGCTGGACATATGGCTCCCCGGACGCTGTTTCGCTGAGCGGCTGCGCCATGCGGTTCGCTGCGCCGCGCGCTTCGTAACTCACTGTGAGGTTACGCAGCGTAATGTGCCGCGTCAAGCCGAGGGGGGCCGAACGGCTGGCTCCGCCCCCTCGCACGGACCGGTGAGCGGGTCCTGGTAGCGTTGACGAGCAACAGCAAGACGTCCTTTAAGGCCCGTCCCGTGAGGCGGGGAAGGGGGTCCGATTCTTCATGGACGACCACACTCCGAGCCTGCATCCGGCGCGCCCCGTGCTGGAGGCCCCGGACATCATGCGGGTGCTCACCCGTATCGCCCACGAGATCGTCGAGCGCGCCAAGGGCGCCGACGACGTGGTACTTCTCGGCATTCCCACCCGCGGCGTCTTCCTCGCCCGGCGGCTGGCGGCCAAGCTCCAGGAGATCACCGGCAGCGTCATCCCGGTCGGCTCGCTCGACATCACGATGTACCGGGACGATCTCCGCCTCGGCCCCGCGCGGACCCTCGCGCACACCGAGATCCCGGCCGACGGGGTCGACGGACGGCTCGTCGTGCTCGTCGACGACGTGCTCTATTCCGGCCGCACCATTCGTGCCGCTCTGGATGCCCTGGGTGACATCGGCCGTCCGCGGGCGGTGCAACTCGCCGTCCTCGTGGACCGCGGTCACCGCGAGCTTCCGATCCGCGCCGACTACGTCGGCAAGAACCTGCCCACCTCGCAGCGCGAGACCGTCAAGGTCCAGCTCACCGAGGAGGACGGGCACGACGGCGTCCTGCTCGGCACCCGGGTCCCCGCCTCCGAGGCGTTTGAGGCGGCGCCCGGCGCCGAAAGAGCGGCAGACGCGCGCCCCGGCGCCGCCCCGGCGGGCTAGCGCGCCACCACGCCGCACGCGCCCGCGGGGTGCGCATGCCGCCGCGCGCGGCACCCCACCGCACGCTCCGGCGCGCGCTCTCCCCGGTCTGCCCGCACGCGCACGCTGCCCCGGCGCGCCCGCGCGCGAGCTCTCGCGACGACCTCACATCCCACCCACGGAAGGCCCAAGGCAACAGATGAAGCGTCACCTCATCTCGGCCGCCGACCTCACCCGCGACGACGCCGTCCTCATCCTCGACACCGCCGAGGAGATGGCCCGGTTCGCCGACCGGCCGATCAAGAAGCTGCCCACTCTGCGCGGCCGCACCATCGTCAACCTCTTCTTCGAGGACTCCACCCGCACCCGGATCTCCTTCGAAGCGGCCGCCAAGCGGCTGTCCGCCGACGTCATCAACTTCTCCGCCAAGGGCTCCTCCGTCTCCAAGGGCGAGTCCCTCAAGGACACCGCGCTGACCCTGGAGGCCATGGGGGCCGACGCGGTGGTCATCCGGCACCACGAGTCCGGGGCCCCGCACCGGCTGGCCACCTCCGAGTGGATCGGCGGCTCCGTCATCAACGCGGGCGACGGCACCCACGAGCACCCCACCCAGGCGCTGCTGGACGCCTTCACCGTGCGCCGCCGGCTGGTCGGCCGGGAGGGGGCCGCCCTCGACGGCCGACGGATCACGATCGTGGGCGACATCCTGCACAGCCGGGTGGCCCGCTCCAACGTCCATCTGCTGAGCACCCTGGGCGCCCACGTCACGCTCGTCGCGCCGCCCACCCTGCTGCCCATCGGCGTGGAGCGCTGGCCGTGCGAGGTCTCCTACGACCTGGACGCCGTGCTGGCCAAGTCCGACGCCGTGATGATGCTGCGGGTCCAGCGGGAGCGGATGAACGCGGCCTTCTTCCCCACCGAGCGTGAGTACGCCCGCCGCTACGGCCTCGACGGCGAGCGCATGGCGCGGATGCCCGAGCACGCCGTGGTGATGCACCCCGGACCGATGAACCGCGGGATGGAGATCACCGCCGAGGTGGCCGACTCGCCCCGCTGCACCGCGGTCGAACAGGTCGCCAACGGCGTCAGCATCCGGATGGCCGTGATGTACCTGCTGCTCGGCGGGGCCGAACCGGCCCTCTCCCGCTCCGAGGAGAGCCGCGCCGAGGCCGCGCCCGCCGAGGCCGCATCCACTGCGGCAGCCCGCACCGGGGCAGCCCGTACCGAGGAGGACAACTGAGATGACTGAGCAGAAGAAGACGCTGCTGCGCGGTGCCAAGGTCCTCGGCGGCGAGCCGCAGGACGTCCTGATCGAGGGCACGGTGATCGCCGGTGTCGGACCGGGGCTGGAGGCGGCCGGCGCCGAGGTGGTCGAGACCGGCGGTGCCGTGCTGCTGCCCGGCCTGGTCGACCTGCACACCCATCTGCGCGAGCCCGGCCGCGAGGACTCCGAGACCGTGCTGACGGGCACCCGGGCCGCCGCCAAGGGCGGCTACACCGCCGTGCACGCCATGGCCAACACCTTCCCCGTCGCCGACACCGCCGGCGTGGTCGAGCAGGTGTGGCGGCTGGGCAAGGAGTACGGCTACTGCGACGTGCGCCCGGTCGGCGCCGTCACCGTCGGCCTGGAGGGCAAGCAGCTCGCCGAACTGGGGGCCATGCACGACTCCGCCGCGGGGGTGCGGGTCTTCTCCGACGACGGCAAGTGCGTCGACGACGCGGTGATCATGCGGCGCGCGCTGGAGTACGTGAAGGCGTTCGACGGCGTCGTCGCCCAGCACGCCCAGGAGCCGCGGCTGACCGCCGGTGCCCAGATGAACGAGGGCATCGTCTCGGCCGAGCTGGGCCTGCAGGGCTGGCCCGCCGTCGCCGAGGAGTCCATCATCGCCCGGGACGTGCTGCTCGCCGCGCACGTCGGCTCGCGGGTGCACATCTGCCACCTGTCGACCGCCGGCTCCGTGGAGATCGTCCGCTGGGCCAAGTCCAAGGGCTGGAACGTGACCGCCGAGGTCACCCCGCACCACCTGCTGCTCACCGACGAGCTCGTCCGGTCCTACAACCCGGTCTACAAGGTCAACCCGCCGCTGCGCACCGAGGCCGACGTGCTGGCGCTCCGCGAGGCGCTGGCCGACGGCACCATCGACTGCGTCGCCACCGACCACGCCCCGCATCCGCACGAGGACAAGGACTGCGAGTGGGGTGCGGCCGCCATGGGCATGGTCGGGCTGGAGACCGCGCTGTCCGTGGTGCAGCACACCATGGTCGACACCGGGTTGCTGGACTGGGCCCAGGTCGCCGACCGGATGTCCCACCGGCCCGCTGCCATCGGCCGCCTGACGGGCCACGGCCGCCCCGTCTCACCCGGTGAGCCGGCGAACCTGGTTCTTCTGGACGCGGACTACCGTGGACAGGTGGACCCCGTGGGCTTCGCCTCCCGCAGTGCCAACACCCCCTACCAGGGTCGTGAGCTGCCCGGCCGCGTCGTCCGCAGCTGGCTGCGGGGTCGGCCGACGGTCGTTGACGGGAAACTCGTGTGAGCAGTGTGAGCGGTGTGAGTGCAACAACCAACCTCCCCCTGCTCGGCCTCGCAGCCGAGCAGAAGTCACAGCAGGTCACCGACTGGGCCGCCCGGATCGGCTGGGTCGTGGGTCTCGTCCTGTTCATCGCGCTCCTCTACTGGCTGATGCGGCAGGGCTGGAAGTGGCGCGGCACCCTCCAGGGCGACCTGCCGGAGCTGCCGCAGCGGCCCGCGGACACCGGCGAGCCGCTGCTGACCGCCACCGGCCGCTACCACGGCTCCACGAGCGCGGGCCAGTGGCTCGACCGGATCGTCGCGCACGGCCTGGGCACCCGCAGCCGCGCCGAGCTGACGCTCACCGCGCAGGGGCTGGACGCCCACCGGCCCGCGGCGCAGGACTTCTTCGTCCCCGCCGACCGGCTGCGCGGCGCCCGCCTCGACACCGGTATCGCCGGCAAGGTGCTCACCGAAGGCGGCCTGCTGGTCGTCACCTGGGAGCACGGCGGACGGCGGCTGGACTCCGGATTCCGCCTCGACCACTCCGCCGAGCAGGCCCGATGGGTCGAGAAGATCAACGCAATGTGCGGCGACAACGGCGTCGCGGCAATGCAGCAGCACAAGGAAGGCGCATGATGACGACCTCCACCAGGGGAGCGACCGGAACCACGGCGGAACCCGCCCTTCTCGTCCTGGAGGACGGCCGCACCTTCCGCGGGCGCGCCTACGGGGCCGTGGGCGAGACCTTCGGCGAAGCCGTGTTCTCCACCGGGATGACCGGGTACCAGGAGACCCTCACCGACCCCTCCTACCACCGTCAGGTCGTCGTCATGACGGCCCCGCACGTCGGCAACACCGGCGTCAACGACGAGGACCCCGAGTCGGCCCGCATCTGGGTGGCCGGCTATGTCGTCCGCGACCCCGCGCGCACCCCCTCCAACTGGCGTGCCACCCGCACCCTGGACCAGGAGCTGCGCGACCAGGGCGTGGTGGGCATCAGCGGTGTCGACACCCGCGCCCTCACCCGCCACCTGCGCGAGCGCGGCGCCATGCGCGTCGGGATCTTCTCCGGCGGGGCCTGCGCGGACGGCGAGGAGAAGCTGCTGGCCCGGGTGCGGGAAGCACCCGCGATGAAGGGCGCCGACCTCGCGGGCGAGGTCGCGACCCGGCAGGCGTACGTGGTCCCCGCGGTCGGCGAGAAGCGCTTCACCGTGGCGGCGGTCGACCTCGGCATCAAGGGCATGACCCCGCACCGGATGGCCGAGCGCGGTGCGGAGGTGCACGTGCTCCCCGCCACCGCCACGGCCGAGGACGTCTACGCCGTGGCGCCCGACGGCGTCTTCTTCTCCAACGGCCCCGGCGACCCGGCCACGGCCGAGCACCCGGTGGCCCTGATGCGCGAGGTCCTGGACCGCGGCACCCCGCTGTTCGGCATCTGCTTCGGCAACCAGATCCTCGGCCGCGCACTCGGGTTCGGCACGTTCAAGCTCAAGTACGGCCACCGCGGGATCAACCAGCCCGTCCAGGACCGTACGACCGGCAAGGTCGAGGTCACCGCGCACAACCACGGCTTCGCCGTGGACGCGCCGCTCGACCGCGTCACCGAGACCCCCTACGGACGTGCCGAGGTCTCGCACGTCTGCCTGAACGACGGCGTGGTCGAGGGGCTGCGGCTCCTGGACAGGCCCGTCTTCAGCGTCCAGTACCACCCCGAAGCGGCAGCGGGACCGCACGACGCCGCCTACCTGTTCGACCGCTTCGTCAAGCTCATGGAGGACCAGCGTGCCTAAGCGCACCGATATCCAGTCCGTCCTGGTCATCGGCTCAGGACCGATCGTCATCGGGCAGGCCGCCGAGTTCGACTACTCCGGCACCCAGGCGTGCCGCGTGCTCAAGGCCGAGGGCCTGCGCGTGATCCTGGTCAACTCCAACCCGGCCACGATCATGACCGACCCGGAGATCGCCGACGCCACCTACGTCGAGCCGATCACTCCCGACTTCGTCGAGAAGATCATCGCCAAGGAGCGCCCCGACGCGCTGCTGCCCACCCTCGGCGGCCAGACGGCGCTCAACACCGCGATCTCCCTGCACGAGGCTGGCACCCTGGACGCCCACGGCGTCGAGCTGATCGGCGCCAACGTCGAGGCCATCAACAAGGGCGAGGACCGCGACCGGTTCAAGGAGGTCGTCGAGGCCGTCCGCGGCAAGATCGGGCACGGCGAGTCCGCGCGCTCCTACATCTGCCACTCCATGGACGACGTGCTGCGCGGCGTCGAGGAGCTCGGCGGCTACCCGGTCGTCGTGCGCCCCTCCTTCACCATGGGCGGCGCCGGCTCCGGCTTCGCCCACGACGAGGAGGAGCTGCGCCGCATCGCCGGACAGGGCCTCACCCTCTCGCCCACCACCGAGGTGCTCCTGGAGGAGTCCATCCTCGGCTGGAAGGAGTACGAGCTGGAGCTGATGCGCGACCACAACGACAACGTCGTGGTCGTCTGCTCCATCGAGAACTTCGACCCGATGGGTGTGCACACCGGCGACTCGATCACCGTCGCGCCCGCCATGACGCTCACCGACCGGGAGTACCAGATCCTCCGGGACATCGGCATCGCGGTCATCCGCGAGGTCGGCGTCGACACCGGCGGCTGCAACATCCAGTTCGCCGTCAACCCCGCCGACGGCCGCATCGTCGTCATCGAGATGAACCCGCGGGTCTCCCGGTCCTCGGCGCTCGCCTCCAAGGCCACCGGCTTCCCCATCGCGAAGATCGCCGCGAAGCTCGCGGTGGGCTACACGCTGGACGAGATCCCCAACGACATCACCGAGGAGACCCCGGCCTCCTTCGAGCCCACGCTCGACTACGTCGTGGTCAAGGCCCCCCGGTTCGCCTTCGAGAAGTTCCCCGCCGCGGACTCCCGGCTGACCACCACCATGAAGTCGGTCGGCGAGGCCATGGCCATCGGCCGGAACTTCACCGAGGCGCTGAACAAGGCGCTGCGCTCGCTGGAGAAGAAGGGCAGCCAGTTCGACTTCGCCACCCCGGTCGCCGAGCTCGGCGACAAGGCCGAGCTGCTGACCGAGGCCGAGCGCCCCACCGACGGCCGGATCAACACCGTGATGGCCGCCATCCGGGCCGGCGCCACCCCGCAGGAGGTCTTCGACGCGACGAAGATCGACCCCTGGTTCATCGACCAGCTCTTCCTCGTCAAGGAGACGGCCGACGAGATCGCCGCGGCCCCCGAGCTGAGCCCGGCGATGTTCGCAGAGGCGAAGCGGCACGGTTTCTCGGATGCGCAGATCGCCGCCGTCCGCTCGCTGCGCGAGGACGTGGTGCGCGAGGTGCGGCACGCGCTGGGCATCCGCCCGGTCTACAAGACCGTGGACACCTGCGCGGCCGAGTTCGCCGCCCGGACGCCGTACTTCTACTCCTCCTACGACGAGGAGAGCGAGGTCGCACCCCGCGAGAAGCCCGCGGTGATCATCCTCGGCTCCGGGCCCAACCGCATCGGCCAGGGCATCGAGTTCGACTACTCGTGCGTCCACGCCTCCTTCGCGCTGGGCGACGCCGGGTACGAGACCGTGATGGTCAACTGCAATCCGGAGACCGTCTCCACCGACTACGACACCTCCGACCGGCTCTACTTCGAGCCGCTCACCCTGGAGGACGTCCTGGAGGTCGTCCACGCCGAGCAGCAGGCGGGCCCGGTCGCCGGGGTGCTCGTCCAGCTGGGCGGCCAGACCCCGCTGGGGCTCGCCCAGGCGCTCAAGGACAACGGCGTGCCCATCGTCGGCACCTCGCCGGAGGCCATCGAGCTGGCCGAGGAGCGCGGCGCGTTCGGCCGGGTGCTCACCGAGGCCGGGCTGCCCGCCCCCAAGTACGGCACCGCCTTCTCCTTCGAGCAGGCCAAGGGCATCGCCGCCGAGATCGGCTACCCCGTCATGGTCCGCCCCTCCTACGTGCTGGGCGGCCGCGGCATGGAGATCGTCTACGACGAGGCGTCGCTGGAGTCCTACCTGGAGCGGCACGCCGGGCTGATCGAGCAGCACCCGGTCCTCATCGACCGGTTCCTCGACGACGCCATCGAGATCGACGTGGACGCCCTCTACGACGGCCACGAGCTCTACCTCGGCGGCGTCATGGAGCACATCGAGGAGGCCGGCATCCACTCCGGCGACTCCGCCTGCGCGCTGCCCCCGATCACCCTCGGCGGCTACGACATCAAGCGGCTGCGCGCCTCCACCGAGGCCATCGCCCGCGGCGTCGGGGTGCGGGGTCTGATCAACATCCAGTTCGCGATGGCCGGCGACATCCTCTACGTGCTGGAGGCCAACCCGCGCGCCTCCCGCACGGTGCCGTTCACCTCGAAGGCCACCGCCGTTCCGCTCGCGAAGGCCGCGGCCCGGGTGTCGCTGGGCGCCACCCTCGCCGAGCTGCGCGCCGAGGGCCTGCTGCCCGCCGAGGGCGACGGCGGCGACCTGCCGCTGGACGCGCCGATCTCCGTCAAGGAGGCGGTCATGCCCTGGAGCAGGTTCCGCGATGTGCAGGGCCGCGGCGTGGACACCGTGCTGGGCCCGGAGATGCGCTCGACCGGCGAGGTGATGGGCATCGACTCGGTGTTCGGCACCGCCTACGCCAAGTCCCAGGCCGCCGCGTACGGGGCCCTGCCGGGCAAGGGCCGGGCGTTCGTCTCGGTCGCCAACCGGGACAAGCGCTCGCTGATCTTCCCGGCACGGGAGCTGGTGGCCATGGGCTTCGAGTTGCTGGCGACCTCCGGCACCGCGGAGGTTCTCAAGCGCAACGGGATCAACGCCACCGTCGTCCGCAAGCAGAGCCAGGGCACGGGCCCGGCCGGGGAGCCGACCATCGTGCAGCTCATCCACGACGGCGAGGTCGACCTGATCGTCAACACCCCGTACGGCACGGGCGGCCGGCTGGACGGCTACGACATCCGCACGGCGGCCGTCGCCCGGGCGGTGCCCTGCCTGACGACCGTGCAGGCGCTGGCCGCCGCCGTGCAGGGCATCGACGCGATGGCCCGCGACGAGGTCAGTGTGCGCTCGCTGCAGGAGCACGCCCGGCACCTGGTCGCCTCCCGCAGGAGCTGACCCCGGCCCCGCCCGTCCCGTCCCCCTCCGGAGCCCCCGGAGCCCCGGCGGCGCCCGCCGAGCCGGACCCCGCCCGGACCCCCGCGTCCGGGCGGCCCGGCGGCGCCGCCCGCACGGCCCCGGGGCGGGACGGGCGGGCCGGCCGGCTCCCCTCACAGGAACCCCTCCCACATGTACAGACTCCTCTTCCGTACCGTCTTCTGCCGCATGGACCCCGAGCGGGCCCACCACCTGGCCTTCTCCTGGATCCGCAGGGCGGCGGCCACCCCCGTGCTCCGCACCTTCGCGGCAGCGGCACTCGCCCCGCGCGACCGGCGCCTCCGCGTCGAGGCGCTGGGCCGCCGCATGCACGGCCCGTTCGGCCTCGCCGCCGGGTTCGACAAGAACGCGGAGGGGATCGACGGGCTCGCCATGCTCGGCTTCGACCACGTCGAGGTCGGCACCGTCACCGGCAGCGCCCAGCCGGGCAACCCGAAGAAGCGGCTGTTCCGCCTGGTCGAGGACCGCGCGCTGATCAACCGGATGGGCTTCAACAACGAGGGCGCGGCCGCCGTCGCGGCGCGGCTGGCCGCCCGGGAACCCGTCTTCAGCCCGACGCTGGGCGTCAACATCGGCAAGACGAAGGCCGTACCGGAGTCCGAGGCGGTCGCCGACTACGTCACCTCCACCGAGGCGCTGGCGCCGCACGCCGACTACCTGGTCGTCAACGTCTCCTCGCCCAACACCCCCGGCCTGCGGAACCTGCAGGCCACCGAGCATCTGCGGCCGCTGCTGACCGCCGTACGGGAGGCGGCCGACCGCGCCGTGCCCGCGCGCCGCGTCCCGCTCCTGGTCAAGATCGCGCCCGACCTGGCGGACGAGGACGTCGACGCCGTCGCCGACCTGGCCGTAGAGCTGGACCTGGACGGGATCATCGCGACCAACACCACCGTCGCCCGGGACGGGCTCGGCCTCCGCTGCGCCCCGGAGCTGGCGGCGGAGACCGGCGGGCTGTCCGGCGCGCCGGTCGCCGACCGCTCGCTGGAGGTGCTGCGACGGCTGTACGCGCGGGTCGGCGACCGGCTCGTGCTGGTCGGCGTCGGCGGTGTCGGCACCGCCGAGGACGCCTGGCGCCGCATTCTGGCGGGCGCCACCCTGGTGCAGGGGTACACGGCGTTCCTGTACGAGGGCCCGTTCTGGATGCGCCGGATGCACCGGGGACTGGCCCGGCTGCTGGCGGCCAGCCCCTACGCCACCCTCGCCGAGGCCGTCGGCGCCGAACACCGCCGCCAGGAGGGCGCCGCATGACAGCTCAGGGGACGACCACGGGGGGCGCCGAGGCCCCGGAGCCCTTCGGGACGCGGTTGCGCCGCGCCATGGACGCCCGGGGGCCGCTGTGCGTGGGGATCGACCCGCACGCCTCCCTGCTGCACGCCTGGGGCCTGACGGACGACATCGCCGGGCTGGAGCGGTTCAGCCGCACCGTCGTGGCGGCGCTGGCCGACCGGGTGGCCGTGCTCAAGCCGCAGTCGGCCTTCTACGAGCGCTTCGGCTCGCGCGGCGTCGCCGTGCTGGAGCGTACGGTGACCGAGGCCCGGGCGGCCGGGGCACTGGTCGTGATGGACGCCAAGCGCGGCGACATCGGCTCCACCATGGACGCCTACGCCGCGGCCTACCTCGACGCGGGCAGCCCGCTCTTCTCCGACGCGCTCACCGTGAGCCCCTATCTGGGCTTCGACGCGCTCGCGCCGGCCGCCGAGGCAGCCGCGGCGAGCGGCGCGGGGCTGTTCGTGCTGGCGCTCACCTCCAACCCGGAGGGGCGGGAGGTGCAGCGCGCGGTCGGCGAGGACGGCTCGACGGTGGCGGCGACGGTGCTGCGCCGGCTGGCGGACCGGAACGCGGGCGCCGAGCCGCTGGGCTCCTTCGGCGCGGTCGTCGGCGCCACGCTCGGTGATTTGTCGGCGTTCGACCTGGCGGTGAACGGCCCGCTGCTCGCGCCGGGCATCGGGGCGCAGGGGGCGACCCCCGCGGACCTGCCCGCGGTCTTCGGGGGCGTGGTCCGCAATGTGGTGCCGAGCGTCAGCCGGGGTGTGCTCCGGCACGGCCCCGACGAAAACGGACTGAGGGATTCCGCGACGGCCTTCGCGGACGCGGTCCGCACTGCCGTGACCTGAGCCGTCGTGGTTTCCGGGGCCGTCCACGCACCGGATCGGGTCGCTTTCCGTGCCGGGTCCCGGCCCGGTGCGGGCCGCGCGGCTTCCAAGATCCCACGCTGAGAGCTGAAAACACACCAATTATGTCCCGAAAAGTCCGGGTCGGCAGAGGCTGACCTGGACTTTTCGTCTGTTCTCGCTGACTCCGGGGCTCATGCCCGCTAGTCTCCGTCCAGAGCACCGCCAACAGGCGCGTTGCTCGTTGCTCCGCAGGTGCGGGCCTACTAGGTTCCTCACCGATCCGTATCCGACAGTTCGACATCCGAGGTGACGCAGGCGTGGCTCTTCCGCCCCTTACCCCTGAACAGCGCGCAGCCGCGCTCGAAAAGGCCGCCGCGGCTCGCCGGGAGCGCGCCGAGGTCAAGAACCGGCTCAAGCACTCCGGCGCGTCCCTGCACGAGGTCATCAAGCAGGGCCAGGAAAACGACGTGATCGGCAAGATGAAGGTCTCCGCGCTCCTGGAGTCCCTGCCCGGCGTCGGCAAGGTCCGCGCCAAGCAGATCATGGAGCGACTGGGGATCTCCGAGAGCCGCCGGGTGCGCGGTCTGGGGTCCAACCAGATCGCCGCGCTGGAGCGCGAGTTCGGTGGCGCCAACGCCTGAGGTCCCGGGCACTCCCGTAAACCGGGATAATCGCTGCATGAGTTCTGCAGTTCCCCGGGGGGAGACCCCGGCACCCCCGGTCGGCACATCGCGGCTGACCGTGCTCTCCGGCCCCTCCGGGGTCGGCAAGAGCACGGTCGTCGCACACCTGCGCAAGGCGCACCCAGAGGTCTGGCTCTCCGTCTCCGCCACCACCCGCAGGCCCCGTCCGGGCGAGCGGCACGGTGTGCAGTACTTCTTCGTGGACGACGAGGAGTTCGACAAGCTGATCGCCAACGGCGACCTGCTCGAATGGGCGGAGTTCGCGGGCAACCGCTACGGCACCCCCCGGGGAGCGGTACTGGAGCACCTCGAACGGGGGGAGCCCGTCCTGCTGGAGATCGACCTGCAGGGCGCCCGGCTCGTCCAGCAGTCCATGCCCGAGGCGCACCTCGTCTTCCTGGCCCCTCCGAGCTGGGAGGAGCTGGTCAGGAGGCTGACCGGCCGGGGCACCGAGGCGCCCGAGGTCATCGAGCGGCGGCTGGAGGCGGCCCGCACCGAGCTGGCGGCCGAGGCCGAGTTCGACCGGACCCTGGTCAACACCTCCGTCGAGGAGGTAAGCGCCGAGCTGCTAGCCTTGATGCGTATCGGCTGACCTCCAGCGCGCCCGGCGCGCTGCCCGTGCGTCGATTCCCGCTCCATCCACCCTTCGGAAGGCAGAGAGTGTCCTCTTCCATCACCACGCCCGAGGGCATCATCAACCCGCCGATTGATGAGCTGCTCGAGGCCACCGACTCGAAGTACAGCCTCGTCATCTACGCCGCCAAGCGCGCGCGTCAGATCAACGCGTACTACTCCCAGCTCGGTGAGGGCCTCCTCGAGTACGTCGGCCCGCTGGTGGACACCCACGTGCACGAGAAGCCGCTGTCCATCGCACTCCGCGAGATCAACGCCGGACTTCTCACCTCCGAGCCCGTGGAGGCTCCGCCGGTCGTCCCGTAGCCGGTCGGCACCGCTTCCACCAGGGGCCCGGCAGCGCGGCTGCCGGGCCCCTGGTGTGTCATAAGGGCATAACGGCACGTGTACGGGCATGTGGGGAGAGACGAGTGACGCAGCAGCGGGACGGCCGGACGGCAGCCGGCAAGCCGAGGGTCGTGCTGGGAGTGAGCGGCGGCATCGCCGCCTACAAGGCGTGCGAGCTGGCCCGGCGCCTCACCGAGAGCGGGCACGACGTCCGGGCGGTGCCCACCGCCTCGGCGCTGCACTTCGTCGGCGCCGCCACCTGGTCGGCGCTGACCGGCCACCCGGTGGCCACCGAGGTGTGGGACACGGTGCACGAGGTGCCGCACGTACGGATCGGCCAGGGCGCCGACCTCGTCGTCGTCGCCCCCGCGACCGCGGACCTGCTGGCCAAGGCCGCACACGGACTCGCCGACGACCTGCTCACCAACACCCTGCTCACCGCACGCTGCCCCGTCGTCTTCGCCCCCGCGATGCACACCGAGATGTGGGAGCACCCCGCCACCCGGGAGAACGTCGCCACGCTGCGGCGCCGCGGCGCGCTGGTCGTCGAGCCCGCCGTCGGGCGGCTGACCGGGAAGGACACCGGCAAGGGGCGGCTGCCGGACCCGGAGGCGCTCTTCGAGGTGTGCCGGCGGGTGCTGCAGCGCGGAGCGGACGGAGTCGGCCCCGACCTCGCGGGACGCCATGTCGTCGTCAGCGCGGGCGGCACCCGTGAGCCGCTCGATCCGGTGCGTTTCCTGGGCAACCGCTCCTCCGGCAAGCAGGGGTACGCGCTCGCCCGCACCGCCGCGGCGCGCGGGGCGCGGGTGACGCTCGTCTCCGCCAACAGCGCACTGCCGGACCCGGCGGGCGTGGACCTGGTGCGGGTGGGCAGCGCGGAGGAGCTGCGCACCGCCGTGACGTCGGCGGCCGCCGACGCGGACGCGGTGGTGATGGCCGCGGCGGTCGCCGACTTCCGCCCGGCCGGCTATGCCACCGGGAAGATCAAGAAGAAGGCCGGCCAGGAGCCCGAGCCACTGGCGCTGGCCCGGAACCCCGACATCCTCGCCGAGCTCGCCGCGCATCGCACCCGCCCCGGCCAGGTGGTGGTCGGCTTCGCGGCCGAGACGGACCGGGTGCTGGAACACGGCCGCGCCAAGCTCGCCGCCAAGGGCTGCGACCTGCTTGTCGTCAACGAGGTGGGGGAGGGCAGGACCTTCGGCTCGGCGGAGAACGAGGCCGTGGTGCTGGGCACCGACGGTAGCGAGACGCCGGTTCCGCACGGGCCGAAGGAGGCACTCGCGGATACCGTCTGGGACCTGATCGCCGAGCGGCTCCCGGGGCTGTCCCAGGACTGAACCGGGGCCCTCGGTCATCCGCGGCGCGGCGGGCGTCCCGAGGAGTGGACGCGGAATCACCGCCTCCGCCGCGGGGGCACCGAAAATGTCGACAGGGTGACCGAGTGGGCCGGAAGCCGTCGAACACGGCTGGAACGGCGCTCTTGACCAGCGTCTTCGCTGTCCGACACGCCCTGACATATCCATATCTCCCGCACCCTTCCGGTGCTCCTGGAGTTCGGATCGAGCAGGTCATGGTCGTCTCGTAGTTCGAGAGTCCGTGATTGGATGCGGGTGGAGATGGATAAACTGGCCGCGGACCGTGCTTGGGCGCAGCCCCCGACCGGTCCGCCCATGCTCAGCCAGCAGCCGCTGCAACCCCAGGGAGCGATGTGTCGCGCCGCTTGTTCACCTCGGAATCTGTGACCGAGGGTCACCCTGACAAGATCGCTGACCAGATCAGCGACACCATCCTCGACGCCCTCCTCAAGGAAGACCCGCACTCCAGGGTCGCCGTCGAGACACTGATCACCACCGGCCTCGTGCACGTGGCCGGAGAGGTGACGACCAAGGCATACGCCCCGATTTCGACGCTCGTGCGCAACAAGGTCCTCGAGATCGGCTACGACTCCTCCAAGAAGGGCTTCGACGGCGCCTCCTGCGGCGTCTCGGAGTCGATCGGCGCCCAGTCGCCCGACATCGCGCAGGGCGTCGACACCGCCTACGAGAAGCGCGTCGAGGGCGACGAGGACGAGCTCGACGAGCAGGGCGCCGGCGACCAGGGCCTGATGTTCGGCTACGCCTGCGACGAGACCGCCGAGTTCATGCCGCTGCCGATCACCCTGGCACACCGGCTCTCGGAGCGGCTCTCCGCCGTCCGCAAGAACGGCACGATCCCCTACCTGCGCCCGGACGGGAAGACGCAGGTGACCATCGAGTACGACGGCGACAAGGCCGTGCGGCTGGACACCGTCGTGGTCTCCTCGCAGCACGCCGCCGACATCGACCTCGACTCGCTGCTCGCCCCCGACATCCGCGAGTTCGTCGTCGAGCCCGAGCTGAAGGCCCTGGTGGACGAGGGCATCAAGCTGGAGACCGAGGGCTACCGGCTGCTGGTCAACCCGACCGGGCGCTTCGAGATCGGCGGCCCGATGGGTGACGCCGGACTCACCGGCCGGAAGATCATCATCGACACCTACGGCGGTATGGCCCGCCACGGTGGCGGCGCCTTCTCCGGCAAGGACCCGTCCAAGGTCGACCGCTCCGCCGCCTACGCGATGCGCTGGGTCGCCAAGAACGTGGTGGCCGCCCGCCTCGCCACCCGCTGCGAGGTGCAGGTCGCCTACGCCATCGGCAAGGCCGAGCCGGTCGGTCTCTTCGTGGAGACCTTCGGCACCGCCGCGGTGGACCACGAGAAGATCGAGCAGGCCATCTCCGAGGTCTTCGACCTCCGTCCGGCCGCGATCATCCGCGACCTCGACCTGCTGCGCCCCATCTACTCGCAGACGGCCGCCTACGGCCACTTCGGCCGGGCGCTTCCCGACTTCACCTGGGAGCGCACCGACCGGGTCGACGCCCTGCGCAAGGCGGCCGGGCTCTAGCCCACCGCCGCGTCGGCATCGTCAGTAATCCCTCCGTTCGACCGTCGGAGGCCCGGCACCCCATGCTGGCGGGGTGCCGGGCCTCCGGCGTGTCCGGACACCTGCCGGGCCGGGGCGCGGATCCGGCCTGAGGCCCACTCACCCGTCCGGGCAGTCCGAGGCCGGGACCGGGGCCCTCACCGGTGCGGGGCCGGGCCGCGACCCTGCCGGGCGGAGGCGGCGCCGGACCGGTCCGGTGTGCGGCGGCTGTCCGAGCCGTTTGCGAGACTGAGGCTGTGAGCAGGGGCGACGGCAACGATGAAGGGGAGCGTCAGCCGCATGCGCCGGAGCAGCTCGCGCTGATCCGGGAGACCGTGCGGGAGCGCAGGGCCAGACAGCCGAGGGCCAGACCGCGTACCTGGCGGGGTGCCGAGATGGCGGAGCGGCTGCCCGTGGCGCGGGTGCTGGTCGACAAGGGGCTGGTGCACCTCGACCGGTACTTCGACTACGCCGTTCCCGCCACGATGGACGAGGAGGCCCAGCCCGGTGTGCGGGTCCGGGTGCGCTTCGGCGCGGGGGAGCGGGAGGGCCGCCGCGAGGGAGGCGGCCTCATCAACGGATTCATCGTCGAGCGCCGGGCCGACACCGACTTCACCGGGAGGCTCGCCCCGCTCGCCCAGGTGCTCTCGCCCGAACCGGTGCTCACACCCGAACTGCTCGGACTGTGCCGGGCGGTTGCCGACCGGTACGCGGGATCGCTCGCCGACGTGGTCCAGCTCGCCGTCCCGCCGCGCCGCGCCAGGGCGGAGAAGCAGCCCTCGCCGCGCCGCCCGGCCGAACCCGCGGCGCCGGAGCCCGGCGGCTGGGCGCGCTATCCGGAGGGGCCCGCGTTCCTGCGGGCCGTCGCGGAGAAGGCAGCGCCCCGTGCGGTGTGGACCGCGCTGCCCGGCCCGCAGAGCTGGGCGGACGAGCTGGCCCGCGCCATGGCCACCGCCCTCGCCGCGGGCCGGGGGGCGCTCGCGGTGCTGCCCGACGGGAAGTCGGCGGCACGGGTGGACGCCGCGCTGACCGCGCTGGTGGGCGAGGGGCAGCATGTGCTGCTGACCGCGGACGCCGGACCCGAGCCGCGCTACCGGCGGTGGCTCGCGGTCAGCCGCGGAGCGGTGCGTGCCGTCGTCGGCACCAGGGCGGCGATGTTCGCTCCGGTGCGCCGCCTGGGGCTCGCCGCCGTCTGGGAGGACGGCGACAGCAACCACAGCGAGGAGCGGGCCCCGCAGCCGCACGCCCGCGAGGTGCTGTTGCAGCGTGCGGTGACCGAGCAGGCGGCGTTCCTGCTCGGTGCGCACGGCTGCACGGTGGAGGCCGCGCAGCTCGTGGAGTCAGGCTTCGCGCGGCCGCTGGCTGCCGACCGGGACACCGTGCGGGCCGTCATGCCCCGGGTCCGTACGGCGGCCGAGGGCGACGCCGGCCGCGATCCGGCAGCCCGCAGTGCCCGGCTGCCGAGCCTGGCCTGGCGCGCCGCGCGGGACGCGCTGGAGCTTGGCCCGGTGCTGGTGCAGGTGCCGCGCCGTGGCTACGTTCCGCGGCTGGTCTGCGAGCGGTGCCGCGAGCCGGCCCGGTGCGCGCACTGCTCGGGTCCGCTGGAGGCGGCCGCGGAGGGCACGGCGCTGCGATGCGGCTGGTGCGCGCGGGAGACCCCGCAGTGGCGCTGTCCCATGTGCTCCGGGACGCGGCTGCGCGGCAGTGTGATCGGCACCCGCCGCACGGCGGAGGAGCTGGGCCGCGCATTCCCCGCGGTGCCGGTGCGGACCTCGGGCGGCACCCACGTGCTGGAGTCGGTGCCGGGGCGTCCCGCGCTGGTCGTCGCCACCCCCGGTGCGGAGCCCGTGCCGGAGGGCGGCGAGGGGTACGCGGCCGCGCTGCTGCTCGACGGCTGGGCGTTGCTGAGCCGCCCCGATCTCCGCGCGGGCGAGGAGGCCCTGCGCCGCTGGCTGGGCGCCGCCTCGCTGGTCCGGCCGCAGGGCGAGGGCGGGACGGTGGTGGTGGTCGCGGAGGAGTCTGTGCGCCCGGTGCAGGCACTGGTGCGCTGGGACCCGGCGGGACATGCGCTGCGTGAGCTGGCGGACCGCGCTGAGCTGGGCTTTCCGCCGGTTTCCCGGATGGCGGCGGTCACCGGTCCGTCCGAGGCCGTCGCCGGGCTGCTGGCCGCGGCCGAGGACGCCGGGCTGCCCGAGGGCGCCCAGGTGCTCGGCCCGGTGCCCCTTCCGGTGCTGGAGCCCGGAAGGCCCCGCAACCCGGGTGACCCGCCGCCGGGGGAGCAGTGGGAGCGGGCGCTGGTGCGGGTGCCGCGCGGCAGCGGCGCAGCGCTGGCCGCGGCGTTGAAGACGGCGCAGGTGGGCCGGTTGACCCGCAGGGAGGGGCCGATCGCGCAGGTGCGGGTCGATCCGCTGGACATCGGGTGACGCCGGGTGGGAGGGCCGCAGCCCGGCGGCGGCGCCGGTCAGGCGGTCGGATGCCCGCGCGCCGCGTCGCCGGTCCGGACCGGCAGCGGCGTACCGGTGCCGACATGGCGCGCTGTCCGGTGCGGGCGGCACCGGACAGCGGCGGGGTACGGATGTGCTGCGGGGTTCGGCGCGGTTGCGAAGAGCTCCCGACGGGACCGGGACCGAGACCGACCGGACCGGAACGCGGCAGCGGCACGTGTCAGCAGCTGCGCGCGCCGCACGGGCTCGGCCGGGGGGCGCCGGTCAGCCGTTGCGGGGTGCGGGCAGCGCCCCCGTACGGGGCTCCTGCCGCACCTCCCGGTAGGAGTCCTGACGTCCGTCCTGGCGCCCGTCGTGCCGCGGTTCGTGCCGGGCTTCGTACGGCTGCTGCGCAGGGGGCTGCTGCGGCGGGATCGAGCGGGCCGCGGGGACCGGCGCCGGCCGGTGCGCCGGAGAGGCACCGGGCGCCGTCGGGAGCGACCGGGCGGCGGCGGGCACGGCCTCGGACTGCCGGGGCACGGGTGTGGGGGACGAGGGGGAGGGCGCGGGGGCCTCGGCGTTCTCGGGGGAGCCGGCCGTGGGGCCGCGCCGGTTGGAGCCGTACCTGCGGTGCACGGCCTGCTTGGTGACGCCCAGGGCCGAGCCCACGGCGTCCCAGGAGAAGCCGAGTGAGCGGTCGAAGTCAACCGCCGCCGTCACCAGGGTCTCGACGCTGTCGCGTAGTTCCTGGGCGAGCCGGACGGTCGGCGCGGGTGCGCGGCCGTAGACGACGAAGCCCGCGGCCGGGCCGGTGCGCCGCGGACGGTAGACGTTGCCCAACTGCGCGGTGAGAGTGCGCAGCGCGTCCACCTGTCGGCGGACCCGCTCGATGTCCCGCACCAGGAGGTGCAGGCTGGCCCGCGCCTGGGCGTCGTGGGTTGCGTGGTCGGCCATGAAGAAGCCTCTCGGACCTGTTGGCATGGGGGTGTTCAGCTACGGAGCTGGATAGGATGGCTGGCTGTGCGGAAGAGGGGGGAGCGAGGCCGCGGCGCGGTGGCGGGGCGGCGCTCGGTTCGGTCAATCTGACTTGACCAACGCTGCGATGGGCCCTCTGGTCACGCTTCGGGGGCGCGGAGGTCGTACCGGCAGGGCGCGCGGAAGCCCGCACGCCCCCCAGGGCACCACGCCCGCGCTGACCGTAAACTGTGCTGTCTTTCCCCATGTGAGAGGTAGTTCGCCACTGATGAGGCTCGTCTTCGCCGGCACTCCCGAGGTCGCCGTCCCCGCGCTCGACACCCTGATCGCCTCCGCACGGCACGAGGTCGCCGCCGTCGTCACCCGGCCCGACGCGCGCGCCGGGCGGGGCCGGAAGCTGGTGCCCAGCCCCGTGGCCCGGCGAGCCGAGGAGGAGGGCATCGAGGTGCTCAAGCCCGCGCGCCCCCGGGACGAGGAATTCCTGGCCAGGCTGCGCGAGATCGGGCCCGACTGCTGCCCCGTCGTCGCCTACGGGGCGCTGCTGCCCAGGGTGGCGCTGGACGTGCCGGCGCGCGGCTGGGTCAATCTGCACTTCTCGCTGCTGCCCGCCTGGCGCGGCGCCGCGCCCGTACAGCACGCGCTGCTCGCCGGGGACGGGATGAGCGGCGCCAGCACCTTCCTCATCGAGGAGGGGCTGGACTCGGGGCCGGTCTACGGGGTGGTGACCGAGGAGGTGCGGTCCCGCGACACCAGCGGCGACCTGCTGACCCGGCTCGCCTTCGCCGGCGCCGGTCTGCTGGCCGCCACCATGGACGGGATCGAGGACGGCACCCTGCAGGCGGTGCCGCAGCCGCAGGAAGGCGTCTCCCTCGCGCCGAAGATCTCCGTGGAGGACGCCCGGATCGACTGGGCGGCGCCCGCACTCCGCGTCGACCGCGTGGTGCGCGCCTGCTCGCCCGCGCCCGGCGCCTGGACCGTCTTCCGCGGCGAGCGGCTGAAGGTCCGTTCGCTGCTGCCCGGCAGCGGCGCCGGCTCCGAGGCCGCCGAGCCCGCCCCCGGCGAACTGCGGGTCGGCAAGAACGCCGTACACGTCGGGACGGGCTCGCACCCCGTGGAGCTGGAGTGGGTGCAGCCGCAGGGCAAGAAGCCGATGCGGGCAGCCGACTGGGCCCGCGGCACCCGCATCGGACAGGGCGCCCGCTTCGACGCCCCGGACACCCCGGACTCCTGAGCCGGGTGGGCCGGGGCCGCGCACGACCCGTCGCGGCCTTTCCCCGGCCGGGCCGTAGGGTGGGGGTCTCGACACCCTGATCTTGCGGAGCACCTTCACCTGTGAGCACTCAACCCCGCCGGGGCGGCAACCGGTACCGGCGCCCCCGCAAGGACCCTGTCCGCATCCTCGCCTTCGAGGCGCTGCGCGCGGTGGACGAGCGGGACGCCTACGCGAATCTCGTCCTGCCGCCGTTGCTGCGCAAGGCCCGGGAGCAGGACCCGGCACAGGGCGGACTGGACGCGCGGGACGCCGCGCTGGCCACCGAGCTGGTCTACGGAACGCTGCGCCGCCAGGGCACCTACGACGCGATCATCGCCGAGTGCGTCGACCGGCCGCTGCGCGAGGTCGACCCGCCGGTGCTGGACGTCCTCTCCCTGGGCGCCCACCAGTTGCTCGGCACCCGCATCCCCCAGCACGCGGCGGTGAGTGCCACCGTCGAGCTGGCCCGGGTGGTGCTGGGCGACGGCCGGGCGAAGTTCGTCAACGCGGTGCTGCGGCGGCTGACCGCGCACGACCTCGACGGCTGGCTGGAGCGCGTCGCGCCGCCCTACGACGAGGACCCGGAGGAGCACCTCGCACTGCGGTACGCGCACCCGCGCTGGGTGGTCTCCGCGCTGTGGGACGCGCTGGGCGGCGGACGCGAGGAGATCACCGCGCTGCTGGAGGCGGACAACGAGCGGCCAGAGGTCACCCTGGTGGCCCGGCCTGGGCGGGCCACCACCGAGGAGCTGCACAGCGCGGCGCGGGCCACCGGCGAGGCCGTGCCCGGCCGCTGGTCGCCGCACGCGGTCCGGCTGGCCGAGGGCGGCGAGCCCGGCGCGCTGGAGGCCGTGGCCGAGGGCCGGGCCGGAGTCCAGGACGAGGGCAGCCAGCTCGTCGCGCTGGCCCTGGCCGCGGCGCCCGTGGACGGCGCCGACACGCGCTGGCTGGACGCGTGCGCGGGCCCCGGCGGCAAGGCGGCGCTGCTGGGCGCGCTGGCGGCCGAGCGGGGGGCCGCGCTGCTGGCGTCCGAGAAGCAGCCGCACCGCGCCCGGCTGGTGGAGCGCGCCCTGCGGGGCAACCCGGGCCCGTGGGCCGTGGTCGCCGCGGACGGCACCCGCCCCGCCTGGCGGCCCGGCAGCTTCGACAGGGTGCTGGTCGACGTGCCCTGCACCGGGCTGGGGGCGCTGCGTCGCCGGCCCGAGGCGCGCTGGCGGCGGCGCCCGGAGGACCTGGCGGGCTTCGCACCACTGCAGCGCGCGCTGCTGCGCCAGGCGCTCGAGGCGGCCCGGGTCGGAGGCGTCGTCGCGTATGTGACCTGCTCGCCGCACCTGGCCGAGACCCGTGCCGTGGTGGACGACGTCCTGCGGGAGCTGGCCAAGGAGGGGGCGACGGCCGCGGAGCAGCTGGATGCGCGCCCTCTGCTGCCCGGCGTCCCGGACCTGGGCGCGGGCCCCGACCTCCAGCTCTGGCCGCATCTGCACGGCACCGACGCGATGTATCTGGCGCTGCTGCGCCGCACCGCGTGATCACCTCGAACGCACACACGGAATACTGGTAGTCATGGCTCAGATCAACCCCAGCATCCTGTCGGCAGACTTCGCACGCCTCGCCGAGGAGGCGCGGCGGGTCGAAGGCGCGGAGGGCGCCGACTGGCTCCACGTCGATGTGATGGACAACCACTTCGTGCCGAATCTGACCCTGGGCACGCCGGTGGTCGAGTCGCTGGGCCGGGCCACGGACATCCCGCTGGACTGCCACCTGATGATCGAGGAGCCCGACCGCTGGGCGCCCGCCTACGTGGAGGCCGGCGCCGGCTCGGTCACCTTCCACGCGGAGGCCGCGGCGGCACCGGTGCGGCTGGCCCGCGAGATCCGGGCCAAGGGTGCCCGCGCCTCCATGGCGCTGAAGCCGGCCACTCCGATCGAGCCGTACGAGGACCTGCTGCCGGAGCTGGACATGCTGCTGGTCATGACGGTGGAGCCGGGCTTCGGCGGGCAGGCGTTCCTGGACATCATGCTGCCGAAGATCCGCCGGACCCGGCAGCTCATCGACAAGCACGGGCTGCAGATGTGGCTCCAGGTGGACGGCGGCGTCTCGGCCGCCACCATCGAGCGGTGCGCGGAGGCGGGCGCCGACGTGTTCGTCGCCGGTTCGGCCGTCTACGGGGCCGAGGATCCGGCGGCGGCCGTGCGGGCGCTGCGGCGGCAGGCGGCAGCGGCGGCGGGGCCCGCCGGGGAGGGCCGGGAGTGAGGACGGTCACCATGGGCCGGGGATCTGCAAGGATGAACGCGCGGCGCGTGAGCGCCGGCAGCGCGGACACAGCAAGACAGTGAGGTGAGAGCGGTGTCGTCGGGGCGATCCACGCGAATGGGACCCGCCGAACTCATGCAGGCCGCGGCGATGGCGCGCCGCTTCTACCTGGAGGGCAAATCCAAGATCCAGATTGCCGACGAGTTCGGGGTGAGCCGCTTCAAGGTGGCCCGGGTCCTGGAGACCGCGCTCGAACGTGACCTGGTGCGGATCGAGATCCGGGTCCCGGCCGAGCTGGACGCCGAGCGCTCGGACGCGCTCCGCGCCCGCTTCGGGCTGCGGCACGCGGTGGTCGTCGAGTCGCCCACCGAGGCCGTGGACGACGCGGCGGATCCGGAGAACCTCGGCGAGGTCGCCGCGGACCTGCTCGGCGAACTGGTCACCGACGGCGATGTGCTGGGACTGGCCTGGGGCCGTTCCACCATCCACATGGCGACCGCGCTACGCCAGTTGCCGCCCTGCACCGTCGTGCAGCTGACCGGGGTCTACGACGCCGGTACGGCCGACCGCGGCTCGGTGGAGGCCGTACGGCGGGCGGCGGAGGTGGCCGGCGGCGAGGCGCACCCGGTCTACGCGCCGATGCTGCTGCCGGACAGCGCCACCGCTGCCGCGCTGCGCAACCAGACGGGCATCGCGCGGGCCTTCGAGTACTTCGACAAGGTCACCGTGGCCGCCGTCTCCATCGGCTCCTGGGAGCCGGGGATCTCCACGGTGCACGACATGCTCAGCGCGCAGGAGCGGGACCACTACTCGTCGCTGGGGGTGGCCGCGGAGATGTCGGCGCACCTCTTCGACGCGCAGGGCCGCCGGATCGGCCGGGACCTGGGGGAGCGTTGCATCACCGTGGAGGCCGAGCGGCTGCGCCGGATCCCTGAGGTCGTCGCCATCGCCGGGGGGCACCGCAAGGCCGCGGCCATCGGTGCCGTGCTCCGCTCCGGCCTGGTCACCAGCCTGGTCACCGACACCGCGGCCGCCGACTGGCTGTTGAACGAGGAACAACCCGGACCGCGCCCCGCGTTGGAACGTACGGACCCGGACAGTACCGCCGCTTCACAGTAGGTTCGCGAAAGGCAGCCAGCCATGACGACCAAGAGCACCAAGCTGCCGGGGTTGGGCAAGCAGTACGACATCACCACTCGGAACGGCCGGCACATCTCGGTGGTGGCCCACCAGGACGGCCGCAGGTTCCTCGGCTTCTACCGCGAGGACGACCCGGATGCCTGCCAGGCCACGGTGCAGCTCGACAACGAGGAGGCCGCCTCCCTCGCGGAGATCCTCGCCCCGGGGGAGAGCCCGCGGCTGGGGACCTGCGAGATGGAGATCGATCTGGTCACCGTCCGGATCCCGATGTCGGGCCAGTCCCCCTACAGCGGGGAGCCGCTGGGTGCGACGCAGGCGCGGACCCGTACTGGCGCGTCCATCGTCGCGGTGCTGCGGCGGACCGGCGCGGTGCCCTCGCCGACCCCCGACTTCCGGCTGGAGGCGGGCGACACCCTGGTCGCGGTCGGCACCCGCGAGGGCGTGGACGAGCTGACCCGGATCATCGCCGGTACCTGAGCAGCACCGACTCCGCGGTCCGGTCCCGCAGGGGCCGTGCGCCGCCCCGGACAGCCGCCCGACCACGGACAGCCGCCGGACGACTGAAAGGCCCTCTGTGCACGACACCACCGTTCTGCTGATCGAACTCGGCGCCGTCATCCTGGGCCTCGGACTGGTCGGCCGCTTCGCGGGCCGCATCGGCCTCTCCCCGATCCCGCTGTATCTGCTGGGCGGCCTGGCGTTCGGGCAGGGCGGACTGTTCCCGCTGACCGCCAGCGAGGAGTTCATCGAGGTCGGCGCGGAGATCGGGGTGATCCTGCTCCTGCTGCTGCTCGGCCTGGAGTACAGCGCCTCGGAACTGGTGACGAGCCTGAAGACGCAGTACCCGTCCGGGATGGTGGATTTCGCGCTGAACGCGGTGCCGGGCGCCGTGGCCGCCCTGCTGCTGGGCTGGGGACCGGTCGCGGCCGTGGCGCTGGCGGGCGTCACCTGGATCTCCTCCTCGGGCGTCATCGCCAAGGTCCTCACCGATCTGGGCAGGCTCGGCAACCGGGAGACACCGGTGATCCTGGGCGTCTTGGTGATCGAGGACCTGTCCATGGCGCTCTACCTGCCGCTGCTCACGGCGCTGGTGGCCGGGCTCGGCCTGGCCGGGACCAGCCTCGCGATGATCGTCGCGGTCGGGACCGTGGGCATCGTGCTCTTCGCGGCGCTGCGGTTCGGCCGCCACATCAGCCGTGCCGTCAGCTCCGACACGCCCGAGATGCTGCTGCTCGTCGTCCTCGGCCTGACCCTGCTGATCGCCGGGATCGCCGCGAAGCTCCAGGTCTCGGCGGCCGTCGGCGCCTTCCTGGTGGGCATCGCGCTCTCCGGCGAGACGGCGGAGAACGCGCGCAGCCTGCTCACCCCGCTGCGCGACCTGTTCGCAGCCGTCTTCTTCGTCTTCTTCGGGCTCAACACCGCACCCGCCGAGATCCCCCCGGTGCTGCTGCCCGCGCTGGCGCTGGCCGCGGTCACCGTCGTGACCAAGGCGCTCACCGGCTGGTACGCGGCGGGCCGGGCCGGTGTGGGCAGCAGGGGCAGGCTGCGGGCCGGCGGGGCGCTGGTGGCGCGCGGCGAGTTCTCCATCGTCATCGCGGGGCTCGCGGCGGGCACGGATCCCCGGATCACCCCCCTGGCCACCTCCTACGTGATGATCATGGTGATCCTCGGTCCGCTGACGGCCCGCTGGACCGAACCGGCCGTACGCGGCCTCAAACGGCTGGTGGACGCCCGCCGCACCCGCCGGGAGCCGGCCGGCACCGACGCGGTGCGCCGCGAGGCGGCGCTCCCGGACGTTGAGGGCGTACCGGATCCGGTCGGCGGCACCGGGCACCCGTCGTGAGCGGACCGTCCACCGCGTACCCCCGGGTCCGGTCACTCCTCGTGCGGGGGCGCCGCGCTCCCCGTCACAGCCTCGTACGATCCCACCAGCAGAATCCCGCTACTCCGGTGGATCGTCCGCCCTCGCGCGGGTGTGCGGACATGGGAGACTGAAGTACGTGCGTTTTCTCAATGATCAGCGGCCCCCGTACGACCTGACGTACGACGACGTCTTCATGGTGCCCAACCGCTCCGCGGTCGGCTCCCGGCAAGCCGTCGACCTCACCTCGCCCGACGGGACGGGCACCACCATCCCGCTGGTGGTCGCCAACATGACCGCCATCGCCGGGCGCCGGATGGCCGAGACAGTGGCCCGCCGCGGCGGGCTCGTGGTGATCCCGCAGGACATCCCGATCGACGTCGTCACGGAGGTCATCGGCTGGGTCAAGCAGCGGCACCACGTCCTCGACACCCCCATCACCCTCGCGCCCACCCAGACCGTGGCCGACGCGCTCTCGCTGCTGCCCAAGCGGGCGCACGGCGCGGGGGTCGTCTGCCGCGACGGCCGGCCCGTCGGCGTCGTCACCGAGTCGGACCTGACCGGCGTCGACCGCTTCACCCAGCTCTCCGAGGTCATGACGGCCGAGCCGATGGTGCTCGACGCGGACATCGACCCGCGCGAGGCGTTCAACAGGCTCGACGCCGCCCATCGCAAGTTCGCGCCTGCCGTCGACGCCGACGGCAGGCTCGTGGGCATCCTCACCCGCAAGGGCGCACTGCGCGCCACGCTCTACACCCCTGCCGTGGACTCCGGCGGAGCGCTGCGGATCGCCGCAGCCGTCGGTATCAACGGCGAGGTCGCGGCCCGGGCCGAGGCCCTGCTGGCCGCGGGGGTCGACACCCTGGTGGTGGACACCGCGCACGGCCACCAGGAGGGCATGCTCGAGGCGCTGCGGGCCGTCCGCGCGCTGGACCCGGCCGTGCCGATCGCGGCCGGGAACGTGGTGGCCGCCGAAGGTGTGCGCGATCTGGTCGAGGCGGGCGCGGACATCGTCAAGGTCGGCGTCGGCCCCGGCGCCATGTGCACCACCCGCATGATGACCGGCGTCGGCAGGCCGCAGTTCTCGGCCGTCCAGGAATGCGCGGCCGAGGCCCGCAGGTTCGGCAAGCACGTGTGGGCCGACGGCGGGGTACGGCACCCCCGCGACGTCGCGATGGCGCTGGCTGCCGGAGCCTCCAACGTGATGATCGGCTCCTGGTTCGCCGGCACCCACGAGTCCCCCGGCGACCTCCAGCAGTCCGCCGACGGGCGGTTCTACAAGGAGTCGTTCGGGATGGCCTCGGCACGCGCCGTGCGCAACCGGACCGCCGAGGAGTCCGCCTACGACCGGGCCCGCAAGGGCCTGTTCGAGGAGGGCATCTCCACCTCCCGGATGTTCCTGGACCCGGCGCGCCCCGGCGTCGAGGACCTGATCGACTCGGTCATCGCGGGCCTGCGCTCGGCCTGCACCTACGCGGGTGCGGCGACGCTGGAGGAGTTCGCCCGCAACGCCGTCGTCGGCGTGCAGAGCGCCGCGGGCTACGCGGAGGGCAAGCCCCTGCACGCCAGTTGGTGACCCCGCCCGTCCGCGCCGGTGCCCGGCCCGCGGCAGCGTCCCGCCGCCCGGTGCCGGCCGGGCCGCGCGGGGCGGCCCCGGGGCGCCCGCCGCGCCGCGGACGGTGCGCGCCCCGGAGCCACCGGTCGCCCTGACCAGGGTCGGCGCTCCCGGGCGCGGCTGCGCGGGCCCGCCGTATCCGCCGCGCCGGACCGCCCGCCGGGCCGTGTTCTACTGTCGCCGTGCCACTGAACGATCTCGACGAACGCATCGTCCACGCCCTCGCCGAGGATGCCCGCCGTACCTACGCCGACATCGGGGCCGAGGTCGGCCTGTCGGCTCCCGCAGTCAAACGCCGGGTGGACCGGCTGCGGGAGCGGGGTGCCATCACCGGGTTCACGGTGCGGGTCGACCCCTCGGCGCTGGGCTGGCAGACGGAGGGATTCATCGAGATGTACTGCCGCTCCCGCACCTCGCCGGAGGACATCCACCGGGCGCTGGCGCACTACTCCGAGGTGGCGGCGGCCTCCACCGTCACCGGCGAGGCCGATGCGCTCGTGCAGGTCTTCGCCGCGGACATGCGGCACTTCGAGGCCGTGCTGGAGCGGATCGCGGGGGAGCCGTTCGTCGAGCGGACGAAGTCGGTCCTGGTGCTCTCCCCGCTGCTCCGGCGCTACACCGCCGGGCCTCCGCTGTGATCCATGTGTCCCGGCTGTGAGCCGGGACACTCGCCGCAACACATCGCCGATCCGAGGCAGAAGTGCGCAACGAAGTGCGGGTCCCTCCGCAAGATCCGCCGCTTGTGGCGCACCGGGCGCGCCCGTAGCTTCGAATGCGTGCGTATCGCTCTCCTCCAGACCCAGGACCAGCCCCGTTCCCGCGGGCCGGCCGCGCTCGACGCCGCCGCGCGGGACGCCGCTGCGCGCGGCGCCCGGCTGTTGGTGACGCCGGAACTCTCGCTCAGCGGCTATGCGCTGGAGGACCCGGCCGAGGTGGCGGAGCCGGCCGACGGACCCGCCGCGGCGGCCGTCTCCCGCATCGCTCGCGAGCACGGGGTCGCCCTCGTCTACGGGTACCCCGAGGCGGGCGAGGACGGTGCCGTGCACAACGCCGTCCGGCTGGTCGGCCCGGACGGTGCGGCACTCGCCGACTACCGCAAGACGCACCTGTACGGCACCTACGAGGCCGAGCACTACACCCCCGGCACCCGGCTGCCCGTCCAGGCCGACCTCGACGGGCTCCGGCTGGGCCTGCTGATCTGCTACGACGTGGAGTTCCCGGAGGCCGTCCGCGCGCACGCCCTGGCGGGAACCGACCTGCTGCTGGTGCCCACCGCGCTGATGCGGCCCTACGACACCGTCGCCACGACCCTCGTCCCGGCGCGTGCGGTGGAGAGCCAGCTCTACGTCGCCTACGCCGACCGCGTCGGCCCCGAGGGTGCGTTCGACTTCGCCGGGCTGAGCTGTCTGGCTGCGCCGGACGGCACCGTGCCGGTGCGGGCCGACGGCCGGGCGGCGGCGCTGCTGGTCGCCGACGTCGATCCCGAGGAGCTGCGGGCCTCCCGCGACCGCAACCCGTATCTGGCCGACCGCCGCCCCGAGCTCTACGCGCACTGACCCCTCCAGGGCGGCCGCGCGCCCCCGCGCAGCCGTCCCGTACTCCCAGGAGCGACACCCGCATGACCTCCACCGTGCCCACCGCCGCCCACGACCACGACGAGCTGCGCGACGCCGCACAGCAGCAGACCCAGGGCCCGCTGACCATGTTCGGCCCCGACTTCCCGTTCGCCTACGACGACTTCCTCGCGCATCCGACGGGCCTGGGCGCTGTCCCGCCGACCGAGCACGGCACCGAGGTCGCGGTGATCGGCGGCGGCCTCTCGGGCCTGGTGGCGGCGTACGAACTGATGAAGATGGGGCTCAAGCCGGTCGTCCACGAGGCCGACCAGCTCGGCGGCCGGCTGCGTACGGCGACCTTCGACGGCGGCGACCCGTCGCTGCGCGCGGAGATGGGCGCCATGCGCTTCCCGCCGTCCTCGACCGCGTTCCGGCACTACATCGACCTGATGGGCCTGGAGACCGAGCCGTTCCCCAACCCGCTGGCTCCCGACACCCCCTCCACCGTGGTCGACCTCAAGGGCGAGCCGCACTACGCGCGCACGCTGGAGGACCTGCCGCCCGTCTACCACCAGGTGATGGAGGCATGGAACGCCTGCCTGGAGGAGGGAGCCGACTTCTCGGCGATGCAGCAGGCGATACGCGAGCGGGACGTCCCCCGGATCCGGGAGATCTGGTCCCGCCTGGTGGAGAAGCTGGACAACCAGACCTTCTACGGCTTCCTGTGCGACTCCGCGGCCTTCTCCTCCTTCCGGCACCGGGAGATCTTCGGACAGGTCGGGTTCGGCACCGGCGGCTGGGACACCGACTTCCCCAACTCCATCCTGGAGATCCTGCGCGTCGTCTACACCGGCGCGGACGACGACCACCGCGGTATCGTCGGCGGCTGCCAGCAGCTTCCGCTGCGGCTGTGGGAACACCAGCCGGACAAGCTCGTCCACTGGCCGCAGGGCACCAGCCTCAGCTCGCTGCACCCAGGCGGTGCGCACCGCCCCGCCGTCACCAGGCTGCACCGCACGGCCGGGAACCGGGTGACCGTCACCGACGCGGACGGTGACATCCGCACCTACCGCGCCGCGGTCTTCACCGCCCAGTCCTGGCTGCTGCTGAGCCGGATCGACTGCGACGACGCGCTGCTGCCCATCGACCACTGGACCGCGGTGGAGCGCACCCACTACATGGAGTCCTCCAAGCTGTTCGTGCCCGTCGACCGGCCGTTCTGGCTCGACAAGGACCCACGGACCGGCCGGGACACGATGAGCATGACCCTCACCGACCGGATGACGCGCGGCACCTACCTGCTGGACGACGGCCCCGACAAGCCGGCCGTGATCTGCCTGTCGTACACGTGGTGCGACGACAGCCTCAAGTGGCTGCCGCTGGACGCCAACGAGCGGATGGAGGTGATGCTCAAGTCCCTCGGCGAGATCTATCCCGGTGTCGACATCCGCAAGCACATCACCGGCAACCCGCTCACCGTCTCCTGGGAGGACGAGCCGTACTTCCTCGGCGCGTTCAAGGCCAACCTGCCGGGCCACTACCGCTACCAGCGGCGGCTGTTCACCCACTTCATGCAGGAGACGCTGCCCGCCGACCGGCGCGGCCTCTTCCTCGCCGGGGACGACATCTCCTGGACCGCGGGCTGGGCCGAGGGCGCCGTGCAGACCGCGCTCAACGCCGTGTGGGGCGTCATGCACCATCTGGGCGGCACCACCGACCCCGCCAACCCCGGCCCGGGGGACGTCTTCGAGGAGATCGAGCCGGTGCGGCTCCCGGAGGACTGACCGGCGGCCGGGAGGCGGGACGGCGCAGCCCGGCGGCGCCGGTCCCGCCTCACAGGTCCGCCTCGGTCACCGCCTCCCGCAACACCTTCGCGGTACCGATCAGCTCCTGCGCGTCGCGGCACGTCAACTGGGCGTCCAGCAGGACCTCCTGGACGCCTGCCCGCACCGCGCCGGCCAAATCCGAGACGATCTGCTCGACGTTGCCGTGGTGCGGACGGCGCCTGCCCTCCACCGGCCGGTCGGTGAGCTGGACCGCCGCCCGTACGGTGGTCGACAGCTCAGCCGGGTCCCGGCCCGCCTCCCCGGCAAGCTCCGCGATCCTCGCCCGGGTGGCGGCGATCTGCTCGTTCGACAGCATCGAGGGCAGCCATCCGTCGGCCCGCCGCACCAGGCGGCGCAGCGCCTTGTCCGTGCCGCCCGCCAGCAGCACGGGGATCGGTCGGGCGGGCTTGGGGCCGATCGCCGAGGGGGAGAACCGGGTCCGCCGGCCCTCGTAGGCGGCCGGATCCGGCCCCCACACCGCGGCGCACACGTCCAGCAGTTCGTCCAGGGCCGCCCCGCGGGCGGCGTGCTCGGCGCCGGCCGCGGCGTACTCGTCCCGGGACCAGCCCGTGCCCAGCCCCGCGACGAGCCGGCCGCCGCCGGCCGCGTCCAGCGACGCCAGGGCGCGGGCCAGCAGCAGCGGCTGGTGCAGCGGGCCGACCAGCACCGCCGAGCCCAGCCGCACCCGTTCGGTGACGGCGGCCGCCAGCGACAGGGTGACCAGCGGGTCGGCGACGGACCGGAAGTAGTCCGCCCACCGCATCCCCGGCACCAGATACATGTCGTCCAGCGGCTCCTCGGGGCGCATGAGCCGCTCCAGCACCCAGACGCTGTCGTACCCCAGCTCCTCGGCCGCCCGTGCCACCTCCGTCACGTCGGCCGTCAGGTCGTACGCGCCGGTCTGCGGCAGTCCCAGCCCCAGTCGCAGTGCCATGTCGCCTCCGTAGCTCTCCACCTGCCCGCCGGTTCCCGGCAGTTCATCTCCGGCCCCCCGGTACCGGAGCGTCCCTGCATACGCGATGTGCGGATGCCGGGCAATGCCATCCCGTCCCCGGCGGTCCCGGTGCCGCGGCGGTCAGCCGTGCCACAGCGGCGTGAGCAGGCAGCGGCCCGTCAAGCCGACCGTCGCGTCCAGCCCCTCGGCCATCTCCTCCAGCAGTTCCCCGCAGTCCCGCAGTCCCCACAGCGCCCGGAACGACACCCAGGCGCCCGCGCGGGCCCGCTCCAGGCTCCAGGAACCGACCAGGTGGGTGAGTGGATCGGCCACGTCCAGCAGGTCCGGGCCCGGCATCAGGTCCTCCCGGATGCGTTCCTCCAGGCCCGTCAGCAGTTCGCCGATCCGCTCGAAGTCCGCTTCCAGCTCCTCGGGCTCGGCGTGCAGTGCCCGGCAGGTGTCCACCAGCGCCAGCGGCAGATCGTGGCCGATGTGCGCGTTGATGCCGGCCAGCGCGAACTGCAGTGGATGGACGGAGGGATGGCGCCGGAAGCGGAAGAACGGCCGCCAGCACGCGGGCATCCGCAGTCCGGCCGCCTCGGCGTCCACCGCGTCCAGGAAGCGCTGCGCGAACCGGCTTCCCAGCTCCCCGGTGGCGGCCCGGTCGCGGAAGTGCCCGGCGGCCAGGCGCCGTTCGAGCTCCTCGGTCACCGACAGGTACACCCGGTTGAACACCGCCACCCCGTCCTGCCTGGGCAGCAGGGCGCCGATCTCGCGCATCCGGGCCGTCACATCGGCGATGGGCGCGGCCGTCGCCGCGCGCTGCGCTGGCACCTGCTCGATGGAGGTCATGCCGGGCAGCCTGACAGCCGCCGGCCCCCGGTGCGGGCAGCGCGGCCATGGCGGCCCCCGGACGGAGGACGTGTGCCCCTCTCGTTCAATTCAGGTGCGCGGCCGACGGGATGGCGTGATACTCGGGCCATGACCACCGCGAGGGCCGACCTGCACACCGGGCGGTTGGTGCTGCATCCCATGACGCGTCAGGAGGCCGAACGCGTCGTGCGGGGCAGCCCCGGCCCCGGGGACCGTTGGGGGCCCGAGTATCCCGACGCGATGGATGTGCGGGGCGCCCGGGTCCTGCTGGCCGCGTGCGGCGCCGACGGCGATCACCGACCGGTCGGCAACTACGAGATCCGGCGCCGCGAGGACGGCCGCGCCATCGGCGGCATCGGCCTCAACCGGGTGTCCGGCGCGGCGGATGCCGTCACCGTCGGGTACGGCCTCAACGCCTCGGCACGCGGCAAGGGGTATGCCACCGAGGCACTGCGCGCGCTGCTGGCCTTCGCCTGGTCGCAGGGCGTCGCCCGGGTGGAGGCCGACGCCGACCTGGACAACCTGGCCTCGCAGCACGTGATGGCGGCGGCCGGGATGCGGCCGGTGGGCGAGGACCACCGGGTCCGGTACTTCGCGGCGACGGCGCCCGGCACGCGCGCAACGGCGTCCGGGGGACGCGCGACCGCCTCCGGCGGACCCGGCACGGCCCCCGGCGCGGGTCAGCTCGGCTCGTCGTAGCCGCTGGTGCCCTCGTCCAGCAGCGGCTGCTGGGCCTTGAGATGTGGCGGGGCCAGCGCCTTGAGCGCGTGGTAGCCGGTGAGGACGACGATGGTGCCCAGCGCGATGCCGCCGAGTTCGAAGTCGTCGGTGACCTTCAGGGTGACGCCGCCGACGCCGATGATGATGCCCGCCGCGACCGGGACGAGATTGAGCGGATTGCGCATGTCGACGGCGTTGTTGATCCAGATCTGCGCCCCGAGCAAGCCGATCATGCCGTAGAGGATCACGGTGATGCCGCCGAGTACTCCGCCGGGGATCGCCGCAACGACGGCACCGAACTTGGGGCACAGCCCGAAGAGCAGCGCGAAGCAGGCCGCGGCCCAGTACGCGGCCGTGGAGTACACCCGGGTCGCGGCCATGACGCCGATGTTCTCCGAGTAGGTCGTCGTGGCCGGACCGCCGAAGGCCGTCGAGAGGACGCTGCCCGCGCCGTCCGCAGCGATCGCGGTGCCCAGCTTGTCGTCCAGCGGATCGCCGGTCATCTCGCCGACCGCCTTGACGTGCCCCGCGTTCTCGGCCACCAGCGCGATCACCACCGGGAGCGCGACCAGCACCGGCGACCAGGAGAAGTCGGGGCCGTGCACGGACGGCAGCCCGAACCAGTCGGCCCTGCCCACGCCGGACAGGTCCAGCCGCCAGTGGTCGACCGTCTTGCCGCTCGCGTCCGGCGAGTGGATCCGGCCGAAGAGCGTGTCGAACGCCCAGGACATCAGATAGCCGGCGACCAGCCCGAGGAAGATCGCGATCCGGGACCAGAAGCCGCGCAGACACACCACCGCGAGTCCGGTCAGCAGCATGGTCAGCAGCGCTGTCCACTGGTCCTGGGGCCAGTAGGTCGAGGCGGTGACGGGCGCCAGGTTGAAGCCGATGAGCATGACGACCGCGCCGGTCACCACGGGCGGCATCACCGCGTGGATGATCCGCGCGCCGAACTTCTGCACGGCGAGCCCGACGAGCAGCAGCACGGCCCCGACCACCAGGATCGCCCCGGTCACCGTGGCGCTGCCGCCGCCCTGGCCGCGGATGGCCGCGGCCACTCCGACGAAGGAGAGGCTGCACCCCAGATAGCTCGGCACCCGGCCGCGGGTGGCCAGCAGGAAGACCATCGTGGCCAGGCCGGACATCATGATCGCCAGGTTCGGGTCCAGGCCCATGAGGACCGGTGCCACGAAGCTGGCGCCGAACATGGCCACCACGTGCTGGGCGCCCAGGCCCGCCGTCCGCGGCCAGGAGAGCCGTTCGTCGGGCCGTACCA
Organism: Streptomyces sp. NPDC006925; assembly: GCF_042869575.1. NCBI lineage: Bacteria > Bacillati > Actinomycetota > Actinomycetes > Kitasatosporales > Streptomycetaceae > Streptomyces > Streptomyces sp. NPDC006925. The sequence goes on along the minus strand of NZ_JBIAGB010000023.1, from coordinate 39,996 downwards.
CCGCGCCGGGTGCCGGGACCCGACCGTCGCCGTGCACCTTCCACCGCACGCCGAGCCCGCCGCCCATGTGTTCACTCCCGCTCGCTGCCTGGCTGATTCTGATCGGCCCACATACTAGTTCGACCAGCGCGGTGCCTCCGTACGGCTCCCTCGGCGGCCCGGGAGCGGGCGCCGCACCGCCGGATCGCCCGGCTCTCAGGTGCGGAGCACCCGGGCCCCCGCCACCAGCCCCAGCAGCAGGACGGTGACGACACCGAAGGAGGCCGACAGGGTGGTCGACTCGGCGATCCAGCCGACGGCGGCGGGCGCCGCCAGGCCGGACGCGTAGGCCAGGGTGGCCACCCCCGCGATGGCCTGGCCGGGGGCGGCCGCCGCGGTGCGGCCCGCGGCGGCGAAGCACAGCGGGACCACCACGGCGATCCCCACCCCGATCAGTGCGAAGCCGACGACGGCCGCGGGCGGCGTCCGTGCCGCGACCACCAGTGTGCCGCCCGCCGCAGCCAGCGTCCCGCCCGCGCGTACGGTGGCCACCGGCCCGAACCGCCGCACCACGGCGTCGCCCGACAGCCGGGCCGACGCCATCGTGCAGGCGAACGCCGTGTAGGCGGAGGCGGCGAGGCCGGGCCCGGCCCCCGTCACGTCCGCCAGGTAGATGCCGGACCAGTCCATCGAGGCGCCTTCGGCGAAGACCGCGCAGAAGCCGAGCAGCCCGATCGCCACGACCCCGCGGGTGGGCAGCGCGAAGCGCGGAGGCGCCCCGTCCTTCTGGGCGTCCTCCTGGACGCCCTCCCCGGTGCCGGCCGGCTCCCCGGGCTGCTCCCGGTCCGGGGTCCACCGGGCCGCGGCCACCGCGGCAGCGGCCAGCAGCGGAGCAGCAAGCCCCAGATGCACCCGCGCGTCCAGCCCGGCGTGCGCGGCCAGCACGCCCCCTGCGCCGCCCACCAGCGTTCCCACGCTCCACAGTCCGTGCAGCGAGGACATCACCGACCGCCCGTACTCCGCCTCGACCCGCACCCCCTGGGCGTTCATCGCCACGTCCATCAGACCGAGCCCGCAGCCGTACAGGAACAGCGCCAGGCACAGCCATCCCAGGGCCGGGGCGAGCGGCGGCAGCACCAGCCCGGCGCAGCAGGCCAGTGAGACCGCGGCCAGCGCCCGGCGCGGACCGTGCCGGTGCGCCGCGCGTGCGGCGAGCGGCATGGCCGCCGAGGCCCCGGCCGTCATGAAGACCAGCGCCAGCCCCAGCCAGCCGGGGCTCAGCCCGAGATGTTCGCGCAGCCAGGGGATCCGGGTGGCGAATGTGCCGCTGGCCGTCCCGTGCACCGCGAAGACCACCGAGACCGCCACTCGCCCGGCCCGTGCGGGCCTCGCGGGCCGCGCGCCGGGCGCGCTCCGGGGGCCGCCCGAGCGCGTGCCGGGCGTCCCCGCACCGGTTGCCGGCTCCGTACCGGTCCGCGGCTCCGTACCGGTCCCCCGCTCCGTACCGAACCCCGGCTCCGCCCCGGCATCCGGTTCGGTACCGGTTCCCGCCTCCGCGCCGGTCCTCGGGCCGGCACCCGGGTCGGGTCCGTGTGCATCCGTACGCATACCGTCTCCCCGCCGCACGTTCCGACACCGCCCTCCGGCGCACGTCCGTACCGCCGCACGGCGGCGGGTCCGCGCGGCCCACGACGCTGATCGTGCCCCGCTCGGACCTGGCTCGAACACCCGTGGACACGGGGGGCGCACGCGCTTCCGCGGGGCTGCTGTGAGTCACCGCACAGCAGCCGCCCGCATGGCACCCGCCCCCGCGTGGCAGACTTGGGAGTACCCCCGGCCGCAAGCTGGGGGAGTACCAGTGACGTCAGCGCACTCCGGGGTCGGTGAAAGTCCGAACCGGCGGTTACAGTCCGCGACCCGGCCGCCTCCAGCGGTCGGTTGACCAGGTGAGATTCCTGGACCGACGGTGAAAGTCCGGATGGGAGGCAGTGCGCGGCGGACGCGATCGGTGCGCCGCCGACCGGCGGTCCCGTTCCGGAGGCTACGGCCGCACCGGAGCGGACCTTCCCGTTCCGGCAGGTCGTCCCGTACCCGCGTCCGTCACAGTCCCACAGCCCCGGAGTCCGTGCCCGAAGAGGCAGGAGGACCCGGTGGCCCCCCACCCCCAGGCGCCGCTCGCGCCGCAGGCCGAGCGCGACGCGATGCGCCGTGCCATCGCGCTCGCCGCGCGGGGACTCGGCTCCACCAGCCCCAATCCCGTCGTCGGCTGCGTCGTCCTCGACCACGTGGGACGCCAGGTCGGGGAGGGCTGGCACCAGCGGGCCGGCGGCCCGCACGCGGAGGTCCACGCGCTGGCCGAAGCGGGCGAGGACGCCCGCGGCGGCACCGCCGTCGTCACGCTCGAACCCTGCGATCACACCGGCCGCACCGGCCCCTGCTCGCGCGCCCTCATCGACGCCGGGATCTCCCGCGTCGTCTACGCCGTGCCCGACCCCGGCCCCGGCTCGGCGGGCGGCGCCGCGACCCTCGCCGCCGCCGGTGTCGAGGTCGAAGGGGGGCTGCTGGCCGACGAGGCGGCGGCCGGCAACGCGGCCTGGCTGACCTCCGTCCTGCACGGCCGCCCGTACGTCACCTGGAAGTACGCCGCCACACTCGACGGCCGCACCGCCGCCGCCGACGGCTCCAGCCGCTGGATCACCTCCGCCGAGGCCCGCGCCGACGTGCACCGGCTGCGCGCCGAGTCCGACGCCGTCCTCGTCGGCTCCGGAACGGCCCGCGCCGACGACCCGCACCTGGCCGTGCGCGGAGTGCCCGGCGCCACCCAGCCGCTCCGCGTCGTCGTCGACACCGAGGCCGGCGCCGTACGCGCCGGAGCCCGCGTCCTCGACGGCGCCGCGCCCACCCTGATCGCCGTCGCACGGGACGCGGACACCGCCGAGCTGGAGGCCGCGGCCGAGGGCAGCCCGACCGAGGTGCTGCGGCTGCCGCGGGCGGCCGGCGACCGGGCCGGACTCGACCTGGACGCGCTGCTGACCGCCCTGCACACCCGCGACGTGCGCGCGGTCCTGCTGGAGGGCGGCGCCACCCTCGCCGCCGCCTTCGTCGCCGCCGGACTGGTCGACCGGGTCGTCGGCTACCTCGCCCCCGTGCTGCTGGGCGCGGGGCCGCCCGTCCTGGAGAACGCCGGAATCAGCACGATCGCGCAGGCGTTGCGGCTCACCGTGAGCGACACCCTGCGCATCGGCCCCGACCTGCGGGTCACCGCGGTCGGCAGCACCGCGCACCCGACCACCCGCCCGTCCGCCGCCGTCGCCGGGCAGCCCGAACAGACCGAGGAGTCCTGAGTGTTCACCGGAATCGTGGAAGAACTGGGCGAGGTCGTCGCCGTCGAGGACCGGGGCGGCTCCGCACGGCTGCGGCTGCGCGGACCGCGCGTCACCGCCGACGCGCAGCACGGCGACTCGATCGCCGTCAACGGCGTGTGCCTGACCGTCGTGGAGACCCGCGACGGCGAGTTCACGGCGGACGTCATCGCCGAGACGCTGGAGCGCTCCAGCCTCGGAGCCCTCACCGCGGGCTCACCCGTCAACCTGGAGCGCCCCATGGCGCTGGGCGGGCGGCTCGACGGCCACCTCGTCCAGGGGCACGTCGACGGCACCGGCACCCTCACCGCACGGCAGGACGCGGACAGCGGCACGGACCTCACCATCGGGCTGCCCGAGGGGCTGGGCCGCTACCTGGTCGAGAAGGGTTCCATCACCGTCGACGGCATCAGCCTCACCGTCGTGGAAGCCACCGACGCCTACTTCACCGTCTCGCTGATCCCCACCACGCTCGCCCTCACCACGCTCGGCACCAAGCAGCCGGGCGACCCGGTCAACCTGGAGGTCGACGTCCTCGCCAAGTACGTCGAGCGGCTGCTGGGCCCGACCGCGCAGGGCATCCCGCAGCCGCCGCGCCCCGGCGATGCGGCACCCTCGCAGCAGAGCGGCGCCGCACAGCAGAGCGGGGCGGCGCGATGAGCGGCCTGCACTGGCTGAACCAGGAGGCGTTCGCCGCCTTCGGGCAGCACGTCATCTGGTCCGACATGCTCGGCAACCTGATGGGGCTGCTCGGGCTCGCGCTCGGCTGGCGGCGCTCCATAGCCACCTGGCCCGTGCAACTGCTGTCCGGGCTGATCCTCGTGGGCGCCTTCGCCTCAGCGCAGCTGGCGGGCGGCGTCGGCAAGCAGCTCCTGGTCATCGGAGTGGCGCTGTGGGGCTGGCGGCAGTGGGGGCGCGGCCGGCGGCAGGCGCAGGACGGCTCCATCGCCGTACGGTTCGCCACCTGGCGGGAGCGGGGCCTGCTCGCCCTGGGCACCGCGCTGGGCACGGCTGCCGTCGGCACCCTCTTCACTCTGGTGCCCGCACTCTCCTGGAGCCCCTGGGCCGACGCCTACATCTTCGTCGGCACCCTGGCCGCGATGGTGGCCCAGGCACGCGGACTGGTGGAGTTCTGGCTCGCCTGGCTGCTGGTGGACGTGGTCGGGGTGCCGCTCGCCTTCAGCAGCGGACTGGCCTTCTCCGGCCTCGTCTACGTCGTCTATCTCGCCCTCGTCCTGTGGGGGCTGCGTGCCTGGTGGCAGCGCTCCCGCGAGGAGGCGGGCGCGCGGGCCGCCGCCCGCCCCGAGCACGCGCTGCACTCGGCCGGAGCCGCGCTGTGAACGCGCCGTACCCCGCCCCGGCGCACCGCAAGGAAGGAGCACGCCCATGACCGCGCTGCCGAACTGGTACGACGCGCCCCCCGCCCCGCGATCCCCGTCCGAGGCGGAACCGGCCGACCCCGGGGCGGTGTTCGGGCTCGCGCTCGACCCCGTGGAGGAGGCGGTCCGCGACCTCGCCGAGGGCCGCCCGGTCGTGGTCGTCGACGACGAGAGCCGGGAGAACGAGGGCGACCTGGTGGTCGCCGCCGAGCTGATCACGGCCGAGACCGTCGCCTTCATGATGAGCGAGTGCCGCGGCCTGATCTGCACCCCCATGGAAGGGGCCGACCTCGACCGGCTCGCGCTGCCCCAGATGGTCGCCGAGAACACCGAGTCCATGGGCACCGCCTTCACCGTCTCGGTCGACGCCACCGGCGCGCACGGCGTCACCACCGGCATCTCCGCCGCCGACCGCGCCGCCACCATCCGGCTGCTCGCCGACCCCGGCACGGCACCGGCCGACTTCGTCCGGCCCGGGCACGCCTTCCCGCTGCGGGCCAGGCCCGGTGGTGTGCTCGCCCGCGCCGGGCACACCGAGGCGGGCGTCGACCTGGCCCGGCTGGCCGGGCTGCGCCCCGCCGCCGCCATCGTGGAGATCGCCGGCGAGGACGGCACCATGCTGCGGCTGCCCGAACTGGTCCCGTTCGCACGCAAGCACGGGCTGCGGATCATCTCCATCGAGGACCTGATCGCCTACCGTCGCTCCGCCGAGCCCACCGTGCGGCGCGAGGCGACGACCCGGCTGCCCACCCGGCACGGCGACTTCCGCGCCTACGGCTACCGCTCCGTCGTCGACGGGGTGGAGCACATCGCGCTCGTCGCCGGCGACCTCACCGGCCCGGGGGACCCCGGGCATCCCGCCGACGGCGAGGACGTGCTCGTACGAGTGCATTCCGAGTGCCTGACGGGCGACGTCTTCGGCTCCCAGCGGTGCGACTGCGGACCCCAGTTGGAGGCGTCCCTGGAGCGCGTCCAGCAGGAGGGCCGCGGCGTGGTGCTCTACCTGCGCGGACACGAGGGCCGCGGCATCGGACTGCTGTCCAAGCTGCGCGCCTACGAGCTCCAGGAACGGGGCCGCGACACCCTCGACGCCAACCTCGAACTGGGGCTTCCGGCCGACGCGCGCGACTACGCGGCCGCCGCGCAGATCCTCACCGACCTGGGGGTGCGGTCCCTGCGGCTGATGACGAACAACCCGGAGAAGACGGCCGCGATGGAGCGGCACGGCCTGCGCGTCACCGGACGCGAGCCGATGCCCGTGCAGGCGGGCGAGCACAACCTGCGCTACCTGCGCACCAAGCGCGACCGGATGGGCCACGACCTGCCCTGGCTGGACGCCGAGCGCAGCTCCCCCTGCGGCACCCAGTAGCCGCGGGTCCGGATCCGCGGGGCGTTCCGAGGAGCTCGGTCTCCGCGCGGATCCGGGACACCGGCAGCACCACCACCACACAGCACACGACACACACGCACGAGGAGCACCGTGAGCGGCAAGGGCGCACCCGAACTGACCGTCAAGAACTGCCAGGACCTGCGGGTCGCCGTGGTCGCCGCGCAGTGGCACCAGCAGGTCATGGACGGCCTCGTCGACGGCGCCCTGCGCGCGCTGCGCGAACTGGGCATCGACGAGCCCACCCTGCTGCGCGTCCCGGGCAGCTTCGAGCTGCCCGTCGTCGCCAAGGTCCTGGCCGACCGCGGCTACGACGCGATCGTGGCGCTCGGCGTCGTCGTCCGGGGCGGCACCCCGCACTTCGACTACGTCTGCCAGGGCGTCACCCAGGGGCTCACCGAGGTGTCGGTGCGCACCGGTGTCCCCATCGGCTTCGGCGTGCTGACCTGCGACGACGAGGAGCAGGCGGTGGCCCGCGCGGGACTTCCCGGCTCCGGCGAGGACAAGGGACACGAAGCGGTCACGGCCGCCGTGGCGACCGCCGCGACGCTGCGCACGATCGCGGAGCCCTGGCGGTGAGCGCTGCCCGCCACCGCGTAGGGTGAGAGGCACCATGGCGAACAAGACATTCGAGCAGCTCTTCGCCGAGCTGCAGCACAAGGCCGCCACCGGCGACCCCGGCACCTCCCGTACCGCCGAGCTGACCGCGCAGGGCGTGCACGCCATCGGCAAGAAGATCGTGGAGGAGGCCGCCGAGGTCTGGATGGCCGCCGAGCACGAGGGCGACGCGCGCACGGCGGAGGAGATCTCGCAGCTCCTCTACCATCTGCAGGTGCTCATGGCCGCCAAGGGCCTCTCCCTCGACGACGTATACGCTCACCTCTGAGACCCGGCACGACCTGCTGCCGCCGTACGAACAAAGGAAGCTCCCGCATGCTGCGCATCGCCGTCCCCAACAAGGGTTCCCTCTCCGGACCTGCGGGGGAGATGCTGCATGAGGCCGGGTACCAGCAGCGCAAGGCCAGCAAGGAACTCGTGCTGGTGGACCCGGAGAACGACGTCGAGTTCTTCTACCTGCGTCCCCGCGACATCGCGATCTACGTCAGCTCCGGGCGGCTGGACATCGGCATCACGGGCCGCGACCTGCTGCTGGACTCCGGTGCGCGGGCCGAGGAGGTCCTCCCGCTCGGCTTCGCCCGCTCCACCTTCCGCTACGCGGCCAAGCCCGGCACCGTCAGCTCCCTCGACGACCTCGCCGGGCTGACGGTCGCCACCTCCTACGAGGGCATCGTCGCCAAGCACCTGGCGGACAAGGGCATCGACGCCTCGGTCGTCCACCTGGACGGCGCGGTGGAGACGGCCATCGAGCTGGGTGTGGCCCAGGTCATCGCGGATGTCGTGGAGACCGGGACCTCGCTGCGGAACGCGGGCCTGGAGATCGCGGGGGAGCCGATCCTGGAGTCCGAGGCCGTCGTGATCCGCCGGACCGGAGCCGATCCGCACGGGCCCAAGGTGCAGCAGTTCCTGCGCCGTCTCCAGGGCGTCCTGGTGGCCCGCAGCTACGTGATGATGGACTACGACATCCGGGCCGAGCACCTGGAGCAGGCCGTCGCGCTCACCCCCGGACTGGAGTCCCCGACCATCTCCCCGCTGCACGACCAGGGCTGGGTGGCCGTCCGCTCCATGGTCCGCACCACCGAGGCGCAGCGGATCATGGACGACCTCTACGACCTGGGCGCCCGCGCCATCCTGACCACGGGCATCCACGCCTGCCGCCTGTGACCGCCACCGGAGCACGCTCATGACCGACAGCCCCCGGGTGCCCGCGCTTCCCGTCACCTTCCGGCCCACCCGCACCCGCGCGGTGCTGCTGAGCGCGGGGCTCGCCGCGTTCGTCGTCATCACCGCGATCTCGCTGATGCTCCAGCTCGGCGGCGGCGAACGGGCCAGCTTCATCTGCACCGCCGCGCTCTTCCTCGGCGTGCTGGTGCTGCTGAGCCGCCCCCGGGTGACCGCGGACGAGGACGCGGTGACGGTCGTCAACCTCACCACCAAGCGGCGCCTCGCATGGGCGCAGGTGCTCGCCGTCCATCTGCGGCCCGGCGACCCCTGGGTCTCGCTCGACCTGGCCGACGGCACCAGCCTGCCCGCGATGGGCATCCAGCCGGGCATCGCCAAGCAGCAGGCCCTCGCCGACGCGCGGGCCCTGCGGGCACTGGTCGACCTCAAGGGCGTCCCGGACACCGCCCCGAACGGAGTACCGGGCGACGCCGCGGGCGGGACGGGGTCCGAGGCCGGAAAGTAGCGGCCCGGCCGCCCGTCGCGGCAACCCCGGCGCGGCGCCGCGCGTCTTCGCGAGGTGCGGCCCAGTGTCTACTCTGGAGCACACCGGCGTGAGCCGCCCCGCGCTCGCGCGGGCACCTGCGAACCGAGGAGTGAGACCCTCCAGCGATGGACGGATCGTCCTGTAGTACATGCGCCGCGTCCCGTCTCCACGGGGGCGCGGCATGACCCTCCCGCTCGTCCTGCTCGGTGTGGCGTTCCTGCTCGTACTCGCCAACGGCTTCTTCGTCGCGGCCGAGTTCGGGCTCGTCACCGTCGAGAGACCCGAAGCCGAACGCGCCGCCGCGGAGGGCGACCGCAAGGCGCGCGGCGTCGTCCTGGCGCTGCGCGAGCTCTCCTTCCAGCTCTCCGGTACCCAGCTCGGCATCACCCTCACCTCCCTGGTCACCGGCATGCTGGCCGAGCCCGCGCTGGCCCGGCTGCTGAGCGGGCCGCTGGGCGCGCTCGGGATACCGTCCGGCGCCGTCGGCGGAATCGCCGTCGTCACCGGCATGCTGACCGCCTCCGCGGTCCAGATGGTCGTCGGTGAACTGGTGCCCAAGAACTGGGCCGTCTCCCGCCCGCTGGCGGTCGCCCGGTTCGTCGCCGGTCCGCAGCGCCTCTTCTCCCGCACGTTCCGGCCGGTCATCGCGGGCCTGAACGCGGCGGCCAACCGCCTGGTGCGGCTCTTCGGAGTCCAGCCGGCCGAGGAACTTGCCTCGGCGCGCACCCCCGGTGAACTCGTCTCCCTCGCCCACCACTCGGCCCGTGCCGGGGCGCTCGAACAGGACACCGCCGACCTGTTCGTGCGCACCCTGGCGCTGGGCGGGCTGACCGCCCAGCACGTGATGACGCCCCGGGTCCGGGTCGGCGCGCTGCAGGCCGCGGCGACCGCGGAGGACGTCCTCAACCTCACCCGCGCCACCGGCCTCTCCCGCTTCCCCGTCTACCAGGACACCCTGGACGAGGTGGTGGGCATGGTGCACCTCAAGGACGCGCTCGCCGTGCCCGCGCACCGGCGGCTGCACACCCCTGCAGCCCGGATCGCCGTCCCGGCGCTGCTCGTCCCCCAGACACTCCCCGTCCGCCCGCTGCTGGCGCGGCTGCGCAGCGAGCAGCCCATCGCCGTGGTCGTGGACGAGTACGGCGGAACGGCCGGGGTCGTCACGCTGGAGGACATCGTCGAGGAGATCGTCGGCGAGGTGCGCGACGAACACGACGGGCAGCTCTACGACGAACTGCCCGAGCTGGCCCCGGCGCCGGCCGAGTCGGAGGGCCGCCCGGCCTGGGAGGCGGACGGCGGCTGCCGGGTGGGCGCCCTGCGCGGCATCGGCCTGGAGGTCCCCGAAGGCCCCTACGAGACCGTCGCCGGACTCGTCGCCGACCTGCTGGGCCGCATCCCGGTACCGGGCGACACCGCCCGGCTGCGGGTGCCGCAGCCGCGGGCCGGCGAGGACGGCCCGGAGTGGCAGCTGCGGGTACGGCACGTGGCGCACCACCGTGCCGAACGGGTCCGCATCGTGGCTCCCGACTCCCGCGCCGCCACCCGCCCCGCCGCTCCCGCCGGACCGGCCGACGGCGCATCCCGGCGGCCGGTCCGGAAGGTGGAGGCGGTGGCGTCATGAGCGTGCTGCAACTCCTCTTCGCCGCACTGCTGGTGCTCGCCAACGGCTTCTTCGTCGGCGCCGAGTTCGCGCTGGTCTCGGTGCGGCGCAGCCAGATCGAGCCGCTCGCGGCCGGCGGATCGGTGCGTGCCCGGCGCGTGCTGCGCGGACTGGAGACGCTGCCGCAGATGATGGCCGCCGCGCAGTTCGGGATCACCGTCTGCTCGCTGACGCTGGGGGCGGTGGCCGAACCGACGCTGGCCCACCTGCTGGAGCCCGCCTTCCACGCCGCCCGGCTGCCCGAGGCGCTCGTGCACCCGGTGGGCTATGTGCTCGCGCTGGCCGTGGTGGTCTTCTTCCACCTGGTCGTGGGCGAGATGGTGCCCAAGAACCTGGCGATGGCGGCGCCCGAGCGCACCGCGCTGTGGCTCGGCCCCGCGCTGGTCGCCTTCGCGCGGCTGACCCGGCCGGTCACCGCCGCGCTCGGGGCGTGCGCCACCCTCGTCCTGCGGCTCTTCCACGTCGAGCCCAAGGACGAGGTGGCGGCCGCCTTCACCAGCGAACAGCTCAACCAGCTCGTGGACGACTCCCGCCAGGCGGGCCTGCTGGAGCCGGACGAACACGAGCGGCTGGCCGACGCGCTGGAACTCGGCTCCCGGCCGCTGACCGACGTCCTGCTGGGCCGCACCGAGCTGGTCACCGTCGGCACCGACGTCACCCCGCGCCAGGTGGAGGAGCTGACGGTGCGCACCGGCTACTCCCGCTTCCCGGTGCGCGCCGAAGACGGCGGCTTCCTGGGGTACCTGCACGTCAAGGACGTGCTCGACCTGGAGGAAGCCGACCGGGCCGTGCCGCAGCGGCTGTGGCGCCCGATCGCCACCCTGCGCGGCGAGCTGCCGCTGGACGACGCGCTGACCGCCATGCGGGCCGGTGCCTCGCACCTGGCCGCCGTCGCCGACGCCGCGGGGCGGGTGCTGGGCGTGGCCGCGCTGGAGGATGTGCTGGAGATCCTGGTCGGCGAGGTGCACGATCCCGCCCACACCGACCCGGGCGGCCCCGGGCCCGGCCCTGCCGCCGCGGCGCCATCCGCCGGGGCCGGAGGTGCCGTACCGGGTGCCCGGCGGCTGCCGGACGCCCGGAGCGGCGGCGCGGAGGGCGTCAACCCGGCGGCGGCTGCGGACCCGGAGGAGAGCCGTCCGGCCCCCGCCCCGACAGCACCTCGCCGTACGCCTGCATGAGGTCGGGCAGCCGGAGCGTCGCCAGATCGTCGCGGGAGGGGGTGCCCGCGTAGCCGGACAGCCGCAGATCCCGGTAGGCGCAGCTCTTCTCGTAGAGGGTGCGCAGGAAGCGGCCGTTGCCCAGCTCGTCGATCCAGCCCTGGTCGACGACGTGCCCGCTGATGCTGCGCAGCTCCTCCAGCGCCTCCTCGTCCCAGACGTCACCGTTGTCGGCGGCCAGCACCTCACCGATCGCCGTCAGTTCCAGCGGCCGGTAGCTGGGGAAGTCGACCCGGGTCGTGAAACGGGAGGAGAGCCCCGGGTTGGCCGCCAGCAGCCGGTCCATCCCCTCCGGGTAGCCCGCCAGGATCACCACCAGCTGGTCCCGGTTGTCCTCCGCGCGTTTGAGCAGCACCTGCAGCGCCTCGTCGCCGTACGCGTCGCCCTTGGAGTAACCCGAGTTGGAGAGCGCGTACGCCTCGTCGACGAACAGCACCCCGCCCAGCGCCGAGTCGATCAGCTCGTTGGCCTTGACCGCCGTCTGCCCCAGGAACTCGCCCACCAGATCGGCCCGCTGCGCCTCGACCAGATGGTCGCCGCCCAGCAGCCCGAGCGCGTAGAAGGCCCGGCCCAGGATCCGGGCCACCGTGGTCTTGCCCGTGCCGGAGGGGCCGGAGAAGACGAAGTGCCGCTTCGGCGGCTGGACGGGCAGCCCCTGACCGGCACGCAGCCGCGCCATGTGCAACTGCGCGGAAAGCGCCCGGACCTGGCGCTTGACCGGCTCCAGGCCGACCATCCGCTCCAACTCCTCCAGCGCCTGCGCCAGCAGCACCGGGTCCGAGGGCCCGGCCGGCACTCTGCCGTCCCCGGCGGCGGCCCGGCGCCCGCGCAGCACGCCCGTGTCGACGCGGACCGGTTCGGCCGGGTCGCCGGAGTCCTCCAGGCGCAGCGCGTCCACCTCCGGATCCACCAGCGGGTCGGCGGCCCCGGCGTCGTCCGCCGGCTCCGGCTCCCCGCCACCGGCGGTGCCCGGCGGCCCGCCCGGGTCCTTGCGGCGTGCGCCGCCGTCCCGGAACCCCGAGCCTCCGAGGGCGCGGCTCTCCTCGGCTGCGGCGCCGTCGGTGGGATCCGCCGGATCGGCGGGCTGTGCCGGGTCGCCGGGCGGTTCGGCACCTCTGTCGAACAGTTCCGGGGCCGTGGTCCGGTCCGGGCCGCCCAGCGAGCCGGAGAGCACGACGGCTGCCAGATCCTCCGCCGTGCCGCCACCGTCGCCGTCCGCGATCGTCGTCAGCCGGGCCGCCGTGTCCATGAACGTCGGGTCGATCCGGTGCACCGCGCGGTAGAGCGGCAGTGCCGCGGCGCTGCGCCCGGTGCCCTCGCGGGCGCGGGCCAACCAGTAGCGCAGTTCCTTGCGCTGCGGCTGCTCGCTGCGGCAGCGCATCAGTGCGGCCGCGAGCAGCGGTTCGGCCTGCCCGTACATCTCCAGTCGGACCCGGGCCATGCCCGCGAACAGCCCGGCCTCGATGCCCAGCAGGGGATCGTCCACCAACGGCTCGGTGTGCGCGACCAGCCCTTCCCAGTCCTTGGCCAGATAGGCCCGGCAGGCGTGCAGGAACCGCACCTGCGGGTCGGCGTCCACCGGGGGGCAGCCCGCCAGGGCACGGTCGAGTTCGGCGACGTGGCGCCCGTCCAGCCAGTGCGAGGCGTGCGCCAGCAGCAGGTCCCGCTCGTACTCCAGTACCGGCTGCACCCACCAGCCCAGCCAGTACCAGGAGTTGAGGGTGCGCCCGTGCCGGGCGCGCTGTTCGCCGAAGCGTTCCCGGTGGTGGTGCATCCGCAGCAGCGCGGTCGCGGTGTCGGCGCGCAGCGCGTGCAGGCCCAGCCAGGCGTCGGCCATCCCCGGATCGAGCCGCACCGCGGTGCGGAACTCCTCCTCGGCCTGCGCGTATCCGCCGATGGTGTACGCGTCCACCCCGCGCAGCCAGGCGAGTTCGGCCGGGGCGTGCAGGCCCTGGGGGTCCTGCGTGCCGAAGTTCATCACGTCCCCCACGAAATGTCCCCCGTCATCTGCCGGTTATCACCCGGGGTTCCCACGCTGTTCCGCATCGTACCCGTGCTCAGGGCGCTGTCGAAGGGCGGTCTACCCGGCTTCCGGGCGTGCGGAACGGCCTGCCGGGGCGGGATGCGAAGGGGGGTCCGGCGCGGAAGGGTATCCGTAGAGCCGATACAGAGGGTGAGAGAAATACGAGTCTCTTATTCCGCTTCGGGTGTTCCGAGGCAGAACGAAGCCCCCGGTCACGGGGGAACAACCGGGGGCTTCGCGTCCGAAGACGGCCTGCGCAGACCGCCTGTTGGAAAACTAATCGGTCCTGCGCCGATGGTCAAGCCGCTCGGTTGCACACCGTACCGACAGTATGCCCTCAACGGCCGTCGCTTATACGGAGCGTCATATTCAGCGGCGGGCCCGGCGTCTCTTCACGCCTCTCCCGCACCTCGTATCCCATGCGTCCCGGGCCCGTTTCGCGTACCAGGAAGTCCGCGAACGGGCGCGACGGGTCGGCCGCGAAATGCGCGCGCTCCGCGGGGATCCACCGCGCCCAGAAGTCCCGCTGCTCCGGGCCGTCGCGGCGGCGCCCGCGCCGCCACGCGTCCGCGGCCGCCATCTCGACCCACAGCAGCGAGGCCAGCCGGGGCCGCAGCGCAGCCCGTCCCGCCCCCACGCCCTCGACGAGGACGACCGGCGCGGGCGGCAGCCCGGCCTCCGCAGTGAAGGCGCGCGCCACCCAGTCGTAGACCACGTAGCGTGCACGGACCCCCCGCTCCAGCGGTTCGAGGACCTGCCGGGTGAGCCGCTCCGTCCAGTCGAACAGTCCCTCGTGGCAGGCCAGGTCGTCCAGGTGCAGCACCGGCGCCCCGCCGAGCCGCTCCGACAGCTCCCGGGCCAGGGTCGTCTTGCCCGATCCGGCATGCCCGTCCACACCGACCAGACGCACCGGCCCGCACGAGGCGGGCAGCGCGGCGAGCCGGTCGGCGAGCGCGTCGAGCAGGAGCGGAGCAGGCATCCTCTCAGCGTACGTCCCGATTCACACAAGTGTGCGGAACCCTCCCGTGCCGGCGGGACAGCCACGGTGCGTCACTGGTCTCGGCCAATGACGGCGGCATGCCGAGCGGCCGAAGCCCTGGCACGCACCCCGCCGAGCCGCGATAGTTGGCTTCCGCGTACGGCCCGGACCGGACCGCAGGGCAGGACCGCGTACGACGCCGCGCACCACCGTGAGGCACCAACGCACCGACCCACGACTGGGGGCACTCCGCATGACCAGCAGATCCGCCAACCGCCGTACCGTCCTGGCCGCCGCCGTCGCCGTGGCCGCCTCGGCGGGCGCGGTTCCCACCGCTCTGGCAGCCGACGCCCGGACGGGTGGAACCACCGGCGCGCCGCACCCCGGCCGCCCGCCCCGGCCGGGTCGACCCGGGAAGGCGGGACAGGTGGAGTTCCACGACTGGGCCTCCCGGCGCGACTGGGCCACGGGCGCCGCCGACGGCACCCGGGTGCGGTCGGGCAGGCGCCCCGGCATCGTGCTCGGGAACGCCGCGGGCACCACCTCCTACAGCGATCCGCACACCGGCAGGAAGGCCGACTGGGAGTACGCCACCTGGACCTCGCCGCGCCACACCTGCGCCGTCCCGGCGAGTGAGGCCATCGCCTCCTGGAACGCCCACACCCCCGAGGGCACCTGGATCCGGGTCGAACTGCGCGGCAGCTACTCGGACGGTGGGCACACGCCCTGGTACACCATGGGCATCTGGACCTCGGGCGACGGCGACGACGTACCGCGCCGTACCTCGGTCGGCGGCCAGAAGGACGGCAAGAGCACCATCTACACCGACACCTTCGCCGTGGACGACCCCGCCACCGGGCTCCGCCTGACGTCCTACCGGATCCGCCTGACCCTCTACCGGGCCCCGGGCAGTCGCGCCACCCCCACCGTCTGGCGGGCCGGCGCGATGTGCTCCGACGTGCCCGACCGCTTCGAGGTCCCCGCCTCCGAGCCGGGCCTCGGCCGGGACGTCGAGCTGAAGGTGCCGCGCTACTCGCAGGAGATCCACAAGGGCCAGTACCCCGAGTACGACAACGGGGGAGAGGCGTGGTGCAGCCCCACCTCCTCGCAGATGATCATCGAGTACTGGGGCCGCAGGCCCAGCGCCGAGGACCTGGCCTGGGTCAACCCCGACTACGCCGACCCGCAGGTCTGCCACGCCGCCCGGTACACCTTCGACTACCGGTACGAAGG
Organism: Streptomyces sp. NPDC006925; assembly: GCF_042869575.1. Lineage (NCBI taxonomy): Bacteria > Bacillati > Actinomycetota > Actinomycetes > Kitasatosporales > Streptomycetaceae > Streptomyces > Streptomyces sp. NPDC006925. The sequence goes on along the minus strand of NZ_JBIAGB010000023.1, from coordinate 24,451 downwards.
CTGCGGCAACTGGCCCTTCAACGGCGCCTACGCCAGTACCTACCGGGACATGAACGCGGTCGTCACCCGCGTGAACTCGCTGAACGAGGCCGAGGAACTCGTCGCGGCGGGCATCCCGCTGATCACCTCCCAGTCCTTCCTCGAGTCCGAACTGGACGGCGCCGGATACGGCACCTCGGGTCACCTGATGACCGTCATCGGCTTCACCGCGTCCGGCGACGTCATCGCCAACGACCCCAACTCACCGGACAATCCCTCCGTCCGGCACGTCTACCGGCGCCGGCAGTTCGAGAACATCTGGCTGCGGACCAAGCGCAAGAACGCCGACGGCAAGGTCGTCGGCGGCACCGGCGGCATCTGCTACCTCTACTTCCCGACGAAGCTGACCGGCGCCCAGCGGCGGGTGCTGCGCAAGCACGGGGTGTGCTGAGCCGGTCGGGCAGGTGATCGGCGTACACCGCGGCCACCGCCTGACGGCAGCGCGGTTGCCGTCAGGCGGTGGCCGGCTTGTGCCGCAGTGCGCGCGGGGCGCACGGGGGCCCGAGCCACTGACGCGTCCGGCGCCGAAGCCCTCGCTCCCGCCCGGCCCGGGGGGAGGCACTGACCCGCAGTCGGGCCCCGGCCGGACCAGCCAGCCGTGCCCGCTCACCCCGCGGCTCTACGAACCCAGGCGCCGGCGCAGGGTGGAGGCGAAGTCCTCGGCCATCTCCAGGCGGGCGCGCAGCGTCTCGCAGCGCTCGTCAGCCACCTTGCGGTACGCGTCGAGCCTTTCGCGGAGCCGCTCGCGCTCCTCGTCGGCGGGTGGGTCGTCCGTGGCGGCGATCCGGTCGGTGATCTCCAGCAGGTCCCGCATCTCCTCCAGGGAGAAGTCCAGCGGCTTCATCCGGCGGATGACCATCAGACGCTCGACATCGGCCTCGGTGTAGAGCCGGAACCCGCCCTTGCTGCGGGCGGAGGGGATGACGAGGCCGACTTCCTCGTAGTGGCGGATGGTGCGCAGCGACAAACCGGTCCGTTCGGCGACCTCACCGATCTGCATCTGCCGCTCGCTCATGGCCGCGTCTTCTCCTTCTGTCATTCGCTGTTTTCGAAGACGGGACGACTCCGCCTGTGCGTGAGATGAATCACAGGATCTTGAGGGGGTTTACCTGCAATTCACAGCCCACGGGTCGCACTCTGCCCTCACGTCAGGGTAGAGTTTTCAGGTGTTCGCCTCCACCGTCCCGTACACGGTAGAGGTGATCTCGCCGTAGCGAAGGCCCCGGCGGGGGCCCGCCGGCGCCCGAGTCTTCCGGGCAATGATGCCCGATCGGCAACCGCGCGGTTGCCGCCCTGGTCCGGCGACCGCGCTGAGGCGGCCGGGCCGCCGGATGTTCCCGCTCCTTGCGGAGCCAGTACGACGCGTGTGCGTCCACGGCCTGGACGCGCGCCTGAACAGAAACGGTTGCATGTCCTCACCGCTTCCCGTGGCTGCCAAGCTGCGCCTGTCCAAGCCGGAATGGCTCGCCTCTCCCAAGGTGCTGCGCACCGAGGTGCTGGCCGGTCTGGTGGTGGCCCTCGCGCTGATCCCCGAGGCGATCTCCTTCTCGATCATCGCCGGCGTCGACCCGAAGGTCGGCCTGTATGCCGCCTGTGTCATGGCCGTGGTCATCTCGTTCGTCGGCGGCCGCAAGGCGATGATCTCGGCCGCCACCGGCGCCATCGCCCTCGTTGTCGCACCGCTGAACCACGAGTACGGGCTGGGATACCTGATCGCCGCCGTCATCCTCGGCGGTGTCTTCCAGATGATCCTCGGGGCTCTCGGCGTCGCCAAGCTGATGCGGTTCGTCCCCCGCAGCGTCATGGTGGGCTTCGTCAACGCGCTGGCCATCATGATCTTCATGGCCCAGGTGCCGGAGATGACGCATGTGCCATGGCCCGTATACCCGCTGATCGCGGCGGGACTGCTGCTGATGGTCCTCTTCCCGAAGCTCACCAAGACGGTGCCCGCACCGCTTGTGTCCATCGTCGTCCTCACGGTGATCACCCTTGCCGCGGGTGTCGCGGTCCCCACAGTCGGCGACAAGGGCAAGCTGCCCGGCTCCCTTCCCGTCCCCGGCCTGCCCGATGTGCCCCTCACCCTGCACACGCTCACCGTCATCGCCCCCTACGCCCTCGCACTCGCGTTGGTCGGTCTCATGGAGTCGCTGATGACGGCCAAGCTGGTGGACGACATCACCGACACCCACTCCAACAAGACCCGTGAGTCGGTGGGTCAGGGCGTCGCCAACATCGTCACGGGCTTCTTCGGCGGGATGGGCGGCTGCGCCATGATCGGCCAGACCATGATCAACGTGAAGACATCCGGCGCGCGCACCCGCCTGTCCACGTTCCTGGCCGGAGCCTTCCTGCTCGTGCTGTGCATCGCCTTCGGCCCCGTGGTCTCCGACATCCCCATGGCAGCGCTCGTCGCGGTCATGGTCCTGGTGGCCGTCGGCACCTTCGACTGGCACTCGATCCAGCCCAAGACCCTCAAGCGCATGCCGGCCGGTGAGATCGCGGTCATGGCCATCACGGTCATCGTGGTCGTCGCCACCGGCAACCTCGCCATCGGCGTCGTCGTCGGCTCGGTCACCGCCATGGTGATCTTCGCCAAGCGGGTGGCCCACCTCGCCGAAGTCACCGGCGTCGTCGACCCCGAGGGCACACAGGTCGTCTACGCCGTCACCGGCGAGCTGTTCTTCGCCTCCTCCAACGACCTCGTCTACCAGTTCGACTACAAGGGCGACCCGGACGACGTCGTCATCGACCTGTCCGACGCACACATCTGGGACGCCTCCTCCGTCGCCGCTCTCGACGCGGTGGAGACCAAGTACGCGGAGCGCGGCAAGCAGGTCACGATCATCGGCCTGAACGAGCCCAGCGCCACCATGCACGAGCAGCTGGCCGGGCAACTGAACGGCAGTCACTGACCAGTCGGCCGCCTCCCGGTGCCCGCCACGGAGCGTCCGCCCGGCAACCGGTTCCTCACTGTCCGCGCCCGCACCGCCTGCCGGACGACGGGCTCCACGTCCGACGCGCGGTCGTCCCCACGACCCGGGGAGCGAAGGAGCTGGGGGTGTTCATGGAGGCCCGGGGCTTGCGTGGGATCCTTCGCCTATGAGCACACCCCCTGAGGGATGGCCCCTCTACCGGGTCTTGACCGGGCCGGACGATGCCGCGTTCTGCCACCGTGTGAGCGAGGCGATGGGCATGGGCTACGAGTTGCACGAAGGCCCCGCCGTCACTTTCGACGGGGAGAACGTCGTCGTCGCCCAGGCGCTGGTCTGGCCGACGCGGTCGTAGGGTCCCTGAGAGCCCCGCCCGCCGTCGCCGAGAGCGGCGGCGGGCAGCTCAGGTGCGCTCCTCCGTGGCGCCCCTGCCGAACGGGAGCGGCTCGGCTCAGCCCCGGCGGGACTGCCGGCCGGGCTCCGCGGCCGTCGCGCCCGGCTCCGCCTCCGCGGCGGCCGGGTCCCCAGGCGGCCCGGATGCCGGGAGCGGTGCGGCCGGTTCCGGCAGCGTGCGGAACAGCAGCCAGCACAGGACCGGCATCAGGACGAGCGGGGCCAGGGCGGTCCGCAGCGAGGTCGCGTCGGCGAGGGCGCCCAGCGGGGGACCGGCCAGCCCGCCGACACTGACGGCGAGCCCGAGCGTGATCCCGCCCGCCGTGCCGACCCGCGAGGGCAAGTAGTCCTGGCCGAGAGTGACCTGCAGCGAGAAGGGCACGTAGAGGCCGACCGACGTGAGCGCCACGAACGGGTACAGGGCTGGGCCCGGCGCGACCAGCACGCCCGCGACCGCGCCGGTCACGACCAGGTACGACCAGCGGGCGACGGTGACCCGCCCCCAGCGGCCCGCCAGGGCGCCGCCCAGTACGGAGCCGACCGCGCCGCCGAGGTAGAGCACGAACAGGGCCGCCGTGCCCGTCGCGGAGCCGCCGCCCATCCGCTGCTGTGCGTACAGCGAGAGGAACGTGCTCAGTCCTACGAAGACGATCGAGCGGCACACCACGGCCAGCGACAACCGCACGAACGCGGCCCTGTCGTCCGCTCCGCACGCGCCCGCCGCGGAGGCCCCGGCAGTGTGCCGCCGTCCCAGCGCGCGCAGCACCGGCAGGCACAGCACGCTCCCAGCGAGCGCGGGCAGCGCCAGCAGCGGAGTCAGGCGCAGCCCGCCGGTCCCCACCACCGCGCCGACCATCAGCGGGGCGAGGGCGAAGCCGAGGTTGCCGCCCGTGGAGAACCAGCCCATGGCGCTGTGGCTGCCGCGGGACGCGATCCGGGCGATCCGGGCGGACTCGGGGTGATAGGCGGCCACGCCGATTCCGGAGACCGCCAGGAACAGCACGGTCGCACCGTAGGAGCCGCTGGTTCCGCTCAGCGCGATGCCCGCGCCGCCCACCAGCGTGCTGACGGGCAGGAGCCACGGCATCGACCAGCGGTCGGTCAGGGCACCGAACGCCGGCTGCACCACCGAGGACAGCAGGGAGGCGGCCAGCACCAGGCCGGAGACGGTCGCGTAGCCGTAGGCGCGCTCGGCGACGAAGAACGGGACCAGGGACGCCACCGCCCCCTGGTGGACGTCGACGCAGGCGTGCCCGACGGACAGCAGAGTGATCGAGAGGTTTCTTCGCACAGCGCCATGCTCCGGGGCGGCGCGGCTGTCGGGCTTCCGATAATCTGCCGAATGATGACGGATACCCGCCACACGCCGATCGCTCCGACGCACACCCGGCGACTGGCCTCCGGTGGCGCGATCGACCCGCACCGGCACGACGACCACCAGATCGTCTACGCGGGGCGCGGGGTGCTGATCGTCACGACCGGCTCCGGCTCCTGGGTCGCCCCGGGGAACCGCGCCATCTGGGTGCCGGCCGGCACGGTGCACGCCCACGAGGCCCGCGGGGAGCTCGACCTGCACCTGGTGGGGCTGCCCGCGACCGACAACCCGCTCCGCCTGGACGCCCCCACCGTGCTCGCCGTGGGCCCGCTGTTGCGTGAGCTGATCATCGCCTACACCCGCGCACCCGACGACGAGAGCCCCGAACGCGCCCGGCTGCGCGCGGTGCTGCTCGACCAGTTGCGCGCCTCCCCGCAACAGCCGCTGCACCTGCCGGCGCCGTCCGCACCCGCACTGCGCGCGCTGTGCGGGATCCTGCGCGCCGATCCGGCCGACGACCGCACCCTCGCCGAACTCGGCCGCCAGGTCGGCGCGAGCGAGCGCACCCTCTCCCGGCTGTTCCGCGGCGATCTCGGCATGACCTTCCCGCAGTGGCGCACCCAACTGCGGCTTCAGCACGCCCTGGTCCTGCTGGCCGAGAAGGAGCCGGTCACCGCGGTGGCCCACCGCTGCGGCTGGTCGTCGACCAGCGCGTTCATCGACGTCTTCCGGCGCACCTTCGGGCACACCCCGGGCTCCCACCCGGCGGACTGAAAGCCCCGGCCGCATGCCCCGGGGGCGACGGGAGGAAGCGGCCCGGACCGGCGCGGAAGCACAACCGTAGAGAGCTGCCGAGTGTCCAACTGATGGGCCGACGGGCCCTTCGAGTGTTCGGCTCCGCCCCTCGGAGGCTGCTGCGCCGCATGCGCCGAGGGGAATGGACGAACCGCAGTGACCGGGTATCGACCGCACAGCGCCACCGACCGGCGTGCACTCCCGAATCCGTCCCGGAAGGACATCCGATGCGCAAGTCGACCGTCGCAGCTCTCACCGCCTCCGGCGCGTTAGCCGGCATCATCGGCCTGGCGCCCACCGCCTCCGCCGAGGCCAGCCCGCCCGGCTGCCCCAAGGGGTACTTCTGCGCCTGGAGCGGACCGGACCAGACCGGTTCGCTGGTGCTCAGGACGGCGGGCAACTGGAGCGGCAGTGTCGCCTTCAGGTCCGTCTTCAACAACGGCTACGCCTACCCCGGCGCCGATCACGTCGACATGACCTACTGGTACGAGGGGACCGCCACCTCCTGCTTCCATTACAACCCCGGTCCCGGCCAGTACAAATGGACCGCCTACCGCACGCTCGTCGTCCAGAAGGTCGTGTGGCGGGGCGAGTGCTGAGCGTGCCGTAGGACCCGCCACCGCCTGCCGCGTGCCCCCCACAGTGGGGCGGCGGACTCCGCGTGGCCCGCCTCTCCGTCTTCGGACCACGCCATCTCGGCATCCGCCGGTGCCCGGGCCGTCCTGCGACGTCCGCGCGGGACGGCCCCCCTTCGGCGACAGCTCCCACCCGGGAGGCATCGGGTGGGAGGTGGCACTCGTGGTGACGTTGCGTATACCTCCGGCGACGGGCGGTGACGGCTCGGCGGCGGCGAGGCGAATCGGCGGGGTTTCCGGCGGTGGGGGCCTGACCAGGAGGGGCGCGGGTCAGTCGGGGCAGCGCTGCCGGTCGGTATCACCGCAGGTCAGCAGAGCTTCTTCGGGTGAGGACGGGATGCCGGCCCCGGATTGGCGTTCATGCCTTCGCAGGCGGAGGGTGGAGAGTGTGGCCGAGCAGCCGGGATGCAGTGCAGTCGGCCGACGGGCTCCGGCGATCCGGCCCTTGGAGGTGCATCATGGCTGACGGCAACCAGAAGGACCCGAAGAACCGGGGCACCACCACCGTCTCCGGCACGGTGGTTGCCAAGACGGCCGGTATCTCCGCCCGCGAGGTGTCCGGCGTCCACGCCCTCGGCGGAGCAGGGGCGCGTGCCACCGGAGCGGTGCGCCGGCGTGTCGGGGGTGAGGGCAGCGCCGCTCAGCAGGGCGTGTCCGTCGAGACCGGTGAGCAACAGGCCGCGATAGACCTGAGCGTCGTCGTGGAGTACGGCGAGCCTGTCCATCGCGTCGCCCAGCGTGTCCGGGAGCACGTGATCTCCACGGTGGAGAACACCACCGGTTTCGAGGTCGCCGAGGTGAACATCGTCATTCCCGATGTCGCGCTCCAGGAGGACGAGGAGGGCGACGAGGAGAGCGGCGCGGCCAGCGGGCGTTCGTTGCGCTAGACCCGGCGGGGCCGCGGATCCGGCGACGAGCCGCTCACGCCCCCTCGGGCTGTGCGAGCGCTGTTCGAGCCGACCGTCTTGCGATCCGGCGGAACCCTGTCCGACCTGCCCGCAGGGTGGCGGGGGCAGTCTGTGGCGCATATGCACGTCTCGATATGCGGGCGAGAAGGGCATATGAGCACAATATTTATATGTCTGATCATCAGTGCTGCCGAGGTGTGAACCGGTACCAGCAGCACCACCGCCCCGCCGGGCTCCGCCCTCCCGGCAGCGCCCGGTCGGCCGATCCGGGCTTCCCGTCCGAAAGAACTGCGCGCGGAAGCCTGCTCCAGGGGCGGTGAACCGCTCCCAGTGCCTGTTGGCAGCGCCTTTCCGAACCGTTCCGAGACCCGCGACGGCATGGGGTACCAGCCGAACGAGCCCGAGGAATCAGCTATGGAAGACAGTTGCAAAAAAGCGGTCATCGCCGCCGTCGCCGGTGGATACCTGCTCGGCAGGACGAGGAAGGCGAAGCTCGCGCTCGTCCTCGGTTCTGCGGTCGCCGGGCGCCGGCTGGGACTCGACCCGCAGGAACTGGTGAGCAAGGGCGTTCGGAAGCTCTCCGAGACGCCGCAGTTCGCGGCCCTCACCGAACAGGTGCAGGAGGAATTGCTGAGCACCGCGCGCACGGCCCTCAGCGCGGTCACCAACAGGCGTATCGAGTCCTTCACCGAGTCGCTCCGCGGACGCACCGAGAGCCTGAGCCCCAAGGAGGCGGCGGACGGTGAACAGGAGAGCGGCGAGGGCGAGGAAGAACGGGACGAGGAAGCCGGGGAAGAGCCCGAGGAAGAGTCCGAGGAGCCGCGGCGCAAGCCCGCGAAGAAGGCACCCGCCAAGTCGGACGGCGGCAGCCGCCGACCGGCGAAGCGCTCCGGCACCGGCGCGCAGACGGCCCCCGCCCGGGGACGAAAGCCGGAGAGTTCGTCCGCCAAGAAGACCTCAGGCGGATCGGACAAGAGGCCGGCCGCTCGTTCGAGCCGCAGGAGGTGAGTGGCGTGGCCGGACAATCGCAGAAGACGAAGCCGGACGAGGGCGGCCCCTCTCCTCTCGATCAGCTTCGTGAACAGGTCCTGGAGTTCCTGGGGGCGATGGGCAAGCAGGCCGTCGGCAAAGTGACGGACAAGTTGGAGAGCGTGGCGGACGCAGACGGCGGCCTCGGCAAGCTGCTGCCGGGGAGTGAGGGCGGCGGTGCTCTCGCAGGCGCCGCGGAGGCCGCGGCCAAGGGCGAGAACCCGGTCAAGGCCGTAGTCAAGGAGAAGGCCAAGGGAGCCAAGGACAAGGCGGTGGGGAAGGCCAAGGAAGCGGTCGGTATGGACGGTGGCAGCAGCGAAGCAGGCGACCTGAAGGCCATCAACATCATCGAGCACGTGGACATCGGCCGGCCGCTCCGCGTCGTCTACAACCACTTCTCGCAGTTCGAGAACTTCGGCACCTTCACCAACGGCGTCAGCAACGTGTCGGTGGACGACGAGGACGAGACCACCACCGACTGGAAGGTCCGCGTCTGGCCGTCCACCCGAAGTTGGAAGGCCACCACTCTGGAGATGGTGCCGGACGAGCGGATCGTGTGGACGTCGGAAGGATCGAAGGGCACCACTCGCGGCGCGGTCAGCTTCCACTGGCTGGATGAGAAACTGACGCGGGTCACAGTGGTCGTGGAGTACTACCCGTCCGGCTTCTTCGAGAAGCTCGGCAACATCTGGCGGGCTCAGGGCCGCCGCCTTCGTCTCGACCTCAAGCACTTCCAGCGCTATGTCACTCTCCAGGCCGAAGAAGTGGAGGGCTGGCGGTGCGAGATCCGCGACGGCGAGGTCGTCCGCAGCCATGACGAAGTGGTGCAGGAGGAGCAGGAAGGGGAGGACGAAGGGCCCGCTGAGGGCGAGGAGAACGAGGAGAACGGCGAGGACGAGAACGGGGAGGACGAGAACGGCGAGGAGAACGAGAACGAGGAGGACAGCGAGGAGGAGGGCCGTCAGCGGTAGGGCCGGCCCTTTGCGCGCTCGCCACCGTTGGCCGGGGCCGGTCATGCGCCGGTGTCCGTCTTTCCGAGCCCCGGTCGCTCCGCAGGAGACCGGAACCGGGGGGTACTGGTGCAGGACAGGCCCGGGAACCGCCCCGGCCTGATACCGAGGCCTGCCTCGCGGCCCGGCGGACCCGCCGCGGGCGGCCGGTACCACGAGTCGCGCCCCACGGGTCCGCTGTCGGAGTGCGCATGCTCCTGGAGATCCCACTACAGCCGGGGAAGGGCCACAATGCATGCCGACAAGCTGGCGATCTATCTCAACGACCATCTGGCCGGCGCGACTTTCGGTACCGGACTCGCGCGTCGGATCGCCCGCCGGGGCCGGAACGGGGCGCACGGGGCCGAGTTGGAGCACCTGGCCGAACAGATCGCGGAAGACCGGAACTCCTTGCTGACGATCATGGGCGAGCTCGGCCTGCCCGTCCGCCGCTACAAGATCTACGGCGGCAGGGTGGCCGAGCTGCTGGAGCGCCTGAAGCCCAACGGCGTGCTGCACGGCCCCTCCGGGCTGAACAGCCTCATGGAACTGGAGACGTTGAGGCTGGGGGTCGAGGGGAAAGCCCTGCTCTGGCGCACCCTGTTGCGGACGGGGCAGCGGGAAGGCGCGCCGGACGAGGACCGGATCGGTCAGCTGCTCGAGCGAGCCCTGGAACAGATCGACACGCTCGAGGCGCTGCGCCTGGTCGCGGTCGAGGCGAACTTCTCCCAGGACGTGTACAGCACCGCACCGGGCAAGCGGTGACACGGCGGGAGGAGACCGGGCCGCCGGACAGCCCACGCCCATGTGCCGCAGAATTCCGCTGAAGGCAGGCGCCCGCCGCTCCCAGCGGCTGCGTCGCGCACTTCCCCGGCCACTGATCGGCCGCGCTCGACCGCTCCTGGTCCACAGCCGCGCCCTGTTGATCGGCGCTGCCGCGGTCGGCCCGCTGCTGTACGGGGAGACTCCGCGAGCCGGACACGCGCTGCGGCGCATCCGGATGGAGGGAGGGCCCTCGTGACCGTCCGTACCCCTCGCACCGGCCGCCGTTTGACGCTGACCACGGTGGACTCCAAGCTGGCAGAAGGGGGAGGGAAAGGAGCGTGCCGTGAGTGGTGCGCACGGTGAACTCGCCCGGCTGCTGACGACCGCTGAGGCGGCCGCGCCGGTGGAGGCGGTCGATGTGGTCGCCGAGGACCTGCGGCAGCGATTCCAAGCCTCCGAGGTCTCCTTCCTCATCGTGGATCTGACGGGCAGAGCCGTGGTGCGGCTGGCCCGCTCCGCTGCGGCGGGGGCCGGTTCCGCCGCAGCGGAGCGGATCATGCTCCGCGGAAGCCCCTATGAGCAGGTGATCCGTACGCAGCGGCTGTATCAGGAGGGGACCGGACAGGGACGGAGAGTCATCGTGCCGGTGACCAACCGCGGCGATGCGATCGGGGTGCTGGAACTCCGCCTTCCGGCCGGCGTGGACGAGCGGACCCTCCAGGAGGTCGGGGAAGCCGCCCATGCCTTGGCCTACATCGTCATCGCCAACGGACGCTTCACCGATGTCTACACCTGGGGCAAACGCACCAAGCCGCCCACGTTGGCGGCGGAGATCCAATACCAGTTGCTGCCCCCGTCCCTGTCGTGCGAAGCCGCGCAGTTCGCCCTGTGCGGGAACCTGGAACCCTCCGAAGATCTCAGCGGCGACACCTTCGACTTCTCCCTGGACCGTGACGCCCTGCACGTGTCGGTGACCGACACCATGGGGCACGATGTCGAGGCCGCTCTCGCCGCCACGGTTCTGGTGGGCGCCTTGCGCGGCGCCCGGCGGGCCGGAGCCGGCTTGGCCGATCAGGCCCGCCGGGCCGACGAAGCGCTCGCCGGGTACGGTCGTGGTCACGCCACCGGTCAACTGCTGCGTTTCGATCTCCGCAGCGGGCGGGCCCGGTTCGTGAACGCAGGCCATCCGTGGCCTCTGCGTATGCGGGACGGCACAGTGGAGGAAGTCACCTGCGAGGTGGACCACCCCTTCGGCCTCCAGATCTCCCCGTCCTGGGCCTACCGTGTCCAGGACCTCGAGATGCGCCCTGGCGACCGACTGCTCCTGCTCACCGACGGCATGCTGGAGCGGAACGCCGAGAGGGTGAATCTGGCCGCCGTGCTGGAGCGCACACGGGACCTGCATCCGCGGGAGATCACGATGGCTCTGACGACCACAGTTCTGCACGCGTGCGGCGGGCGGCTCGAAGACGACGCCACGGTGGTCTGCCTGGACTGGTACGGACCCTCCGAGACCCAGCGGTGTGTCAGCTCCGGCGCTGACACGCGGAAAGCCTCTCCGGAGCGCCGCCCGACACCGTAGGCCCCGACACCGTAGCCGGGATGCAGGACCCCGATGCAGGACCCCGGCCGGGAGCTCCTGCCGCAGGTCCGGTATCGAGGGGCCGTCTCTCACCGCCCCGGAGCGCCGGCACACCGGCGCACGGACGCGGGCGACCGGCGGTCGGCCGCGGATCCGGACGCGCTCAGACGGCCGGTGTGCGGGCGCCCCGCTACGCCGGCGGATCGTGCGACAGGCGGCGGCGCACCGCGCGGAAGACCGATGTCCGGTGCCGTGCCGCCCCCGGGTACCCCTCCTGCTCACCAGTGCCAGTCTGCTCACCAGAACCTCGAGAGCACGGCCGGTCGGCCTCCACCACGGAGGAGGCCTCGATGTCCGGGGCGGACGTTCATGGCGGCCGTTCCCGCTCGCGGCCGCGGAACGAGGACTTGCGCCTGTGTGAGGCCCGCCCGGCGGATTCGTCTCTGCTCCCGGAGCCGGAGCTCTTCTTCGTGGTCCGACCCTCGGCCCCCGAACCGCGGCCCGAGCTCCCGCCGGACTGTCCGCCCGTGGAACTCCTCACCGCACGCCCGGCCGCCCCAGCCGCCTCGGAGGCCGTGCCCCCCACCTCCCCTACCGCCTCACCGGCGCCTTCGCCGACGTCTTCCGCTGCTTTTCCGGCGCCTTCGCCGACGTCTTCCGCGGCCTTTCCGGCGCCTTTGCCGACGTCCTCGACGGCTCCGCCCGCGCCCTCGCCGACGTCCTCGACTGCCTTGCTCGCGCCCTTGCCGACGTCCTCCACGGCTCCGCCCGCGCCCTCCCCGACGTCCTCGACCGCCTTGCTCGCGCCCTTGCCGACGTCCTCGACGGCTTCGCCGGCACCCTCTCCCAGCTCGCCGACCGCCTTCCCGGCGCCGCTGCCCAGGCTCTCCGCCGCGGAGCCGACGCCGGAGGTGATCTGCTCCAGGATCTGGGGGTTGCGGTCGATGGTGGACAGCACCCTGCCCACGATCGCCGCGACGTTGTCGAGCCGGACCTTGAGCAGGGCCTGCGCCTCCACGCCCTTGATGTCCAGCTCGACGCGGCCGAGTGACACATCGGCGCCGACGTTGAGCTTGAGGAGGTCCAGGACTTCAGCTTGCAGCGAGACCCGGGCTTGCAGATCCTCGACCTGCAGATCGATCTCCTCGACCCGTAGCTGTGGTACGTCCAGCAGAACGTCCGGGTCGTCGGACCTGCCGACCGGCTGTGCCGACGGGGATTCCGCGAGTTCGCCTTCCAGAGGCTCTTCGTCCTCGTCCTCCTGGGTCCACTCCGCGTCAGTCGCTTCCTCGTCCTCACGCTCGCCGTCGTCGGAGGAGAGGTCACGCTCGTCCTCGTCCGTGTCCGGCTCAGCGTCGTTCTCGCCGCGCTCCCGCATGTCGCACCTCGGAGTGTCTACGCTGTATCCACTCATTTCACCCTAGAGGGGGCGCCCGGATTCCGCGCCCGGGAACGACCCTCAGTGCCGGCGGCACGGCACAGGTGCTGAAGGGCGTTCCGGGGCGCACGGCGGCTCGGGAAGAACCGCTTCGCGGACTACCTCTGCGCTCGTTCACAGGCTGCCGAAGAAGGCGCGTGCCGTCAGCCCGAGGCCGACAGCCACCACGAGTCCGGCCGTGAGCGCCGGGCCGCGTCGGCCGAGGTGGGTGACGACCCGGGAAGATGCCAGCCGGGAGAGGCGCTGTGAGCCGGTCAGCGCGTCGCGGAACTTCACCAGCGCGACACCCGCCGCGGTCAGGGTGAGCGCCATGCCGAGCCCATAGCCGAGCACGAGCAGCACTCCGAAGGCCGTACGTCCCAGCGCCACGGCCCCGAGCAGCACGACGAGCGCGGAGGGGCTGGGGACGAGTCCGCCCGCGATCCCGACACCGATCAGGCCGCGTCGGGCGTGGGTGCGGGCGGACGGGGGAGCGGCGCCGGGACGGGCCCGGGCCTCGGGCTCGGTGGCGTCCGGGGTGGGGGCCAGCACGGCGACACCGCCGTGCGCTTTCCCGTCGGCGTAAGGCTGCCCCGGGTGCGGGGGCCCGGGGGCGTGCTCGTGCCCCTGGCTGTGGCCGTGCCCATGCCCGTGCCCGTGCCCGTGTCCGTGCCCGTGCCCGTGTCCGTGCCCGTGCCCGTGCTCGTGCTCGTGTCCGTGCCCGTGCCCGTGCTCGTGCCCATGGCCGTGGCCGTGCCCATGGCTGTGGGAGTGACCGTGGAAGTGGCCGATGCCGTCGCCGCCGCCCCGCAACGCTCCTTGCAGCAGCGCCAGACCGATGCCGGTGACCAGCAGTCCGCTGGCGACTCCCAGCCATCCCAGCACCGACTCGCCCGCCAGACGGGTCGTCAGAGGAAGGGCGAAGCCGAGGACCAGGACTCCGGCGGTGTGGGTGAAGGTGACTGTCGCACCGACGGTCACCGCGTCCCGCACGCTGCCGCGCCGTCCGGCCAGATACGCCGCCATGATGGTCTTCCCGTGGCCGGGCATGGCCGCGTGCGACGCCCCGAGCACCAGGGAGAGGGCCAGCGCCAGCAGTCCCACCGGCAGGGTCAGGGTGTCGGCACCGACGAGGGAGTCGAAGAGGTCGGTGACCCGGGTCAGCGCCGCGGTCAGCGGCCCGGCGCCCGGCAGTTCGTAGGGGACGGCGGGAGCGCCGTCCCCGCCGGCGCCCGGTTCGGTCCGCAGCGTCGCCGAGCGCTGGTCGAGGGGGTCGGCGAGCAGGTCCGCCGGGTAGTGCCGCAGCTCGTCGGTCGCGGACGACGTCGGCAGCGGAGACGAGGACAGCCGCACGCCGCTGCCTTCGGCGGTCATCTCGTGCCAGCCGACGCTCTTTCCCACGAAGGAGTCGGTGACCTCGACCCGCGCGGGGGAGGAGAGGTCGGCCGGACCGGTGAGGTCGCAGTGCAGCCGGCTGGTCCGCAGCCCGGCCTGGCCGGGGTGGCGGGTGAAGGCGCTGCTGCGCACGCGCCAGTGGACTCCCCGGTCGTCGACCTGCGCGGTGACCTTCCGCGCCAGCTCGGCGCACTGTCGGCGGGCGTAGGCGGTTCGTTCGGCTTCGGAGGTCCGTCCGTCCGCGTCGGCGTCGACGGCCGGCAGCTCCTGGGCCGCCGCGATCTCGGCCCGGTCGACGACGGCCGTGACGTCGATCCGGTCGGGGAAGAGTGTGAACCCGGAGTAGTGGTTGACGGTGAAGTTGCCCAGCGGATGGGCCTGCGCCGTGGGCGCGCAGCCCACGAGCAGCAGCGTCGCCGAGGCGGTGCCGACCGCCGCCCGCGCGACGGTCGGTACGGGAATCCTGCGCCGCGTACGGCCGTTCATGCCTCGGCTCCGATCCTGGTGAGTGTCCGGCGTGCGGCCGGTGCGTGGAGCGGGTGGAAGTGCGGGTCGGTCCGCAGCGCCGCCCGCAGGTCGGTGCGTGCGGCCGCGCGGTCCCCGAGAGCGTGGTGGATCATGCCGCGGTGGTAGCGGTAGAGGGCGCTGCGGGTCCCCAGGCGCAGGGCCTGCTCGGCGTGCGAGAGCGCCTCGCGGTCGCGGCCCGCTCGATGCAGTGCCCAGGCGTAGGCATCGTGACTGGCGAGGAACGGGCGGCTGCGCACCGCCCGGCGCCCGAGCCCGACCGCGCGGTCGGCGTCGCCGTGGTCGGCCTCGAAGAGCACCGCCTCGGCGTCGTCCCGGACCCCGGCCTGCTGCAGAAGCCGCTCCTGGGCCCGGTACAGGGCGTATTGCCGACGTGCCTCCCCCAGGTGTCCCCGTGCCTGCTGGAGCTCGCCCAGCGCGATCACGTAGGCCGGTTGCGGTACGTGGGCGATGGCCTGCTCGAAGTCGTCCACGGCCGCGGTCGGCCGGCCGAGCGCGGTGCGGGCCCGTGCCCGCACTTCGAGGAGGTCGGGATTGTCCGGAACACTGCGCAGGCCCGCGTTCGCCTCCCGCAACGCGGTGGAGGGCGCACCGGATCGCAGGGCCAACCCGGCCAGGTGGTAGCGCGCGAAGGCCGTGTCCCCGGGGTCCGACGCCGCCTTCAGCGCCCGGCGCATCAGGGCACGTGCCCGGTCCGTCTCGCCGCGCAGCTCCCATGTGTAGGAGGCGCGGGCGAGCGAGGGAGTGCCCGGCTGGAGGTCGACCATCTTCTGGACGGCCTCGAAGGATTCGCGGTATCGGCCGAGTTGGGTGTACGCATCACCCAGCACTCCCCGGGCGGCCGCGTTGGCCGGATTGGTCCGCGCCGCACGGCGGGCCCACCGCAGTGCGTCGCGGAACTCGTGGCGGCTCGCCGCCAGCGCACCCAGCCCCACTTCCGCGGTGAAGTTGTCCCGCGGCTGCAGGTCCAGTGATCTGCGCAGCGACTTCTCGGCCTTCGGGTAGTAGGCGGGATCGGCCGTCGTCTTGGCCTGCTGCACGTACTCCAGCCCCAGCTCGGCCCATGCCCGGGGGTTCTTCCCGGTACGGCGGATCTGCTGCCGCAGCGCCTCGATCCGGCGCTGGGCGGTGTCCTCGGAGGAGGCGGCAGGGGCGCGTCCCCCGCCTGTGGGCGGGTCGGCCCGGTCCGGCGCGAGGCCCAGGGCGCCTGCCGCGAACAGCGCGGTTCCCAGGGCGAGGACGGCACCGGTTCTGCGCAGGTGTCGGCGCCGCGCTCGCCGCCCCGGGGCGTGCGGGGCGGGAGGGGCGCTGTCGGTGGGGCGGTGCGGCGGTGCGGCGGTCACGGAACCCCCGGAGGTCGGCTGTGGCGGGGTGGGGCAGAGGGGACGGACGGCCTGCGTGTCCCGGTCGGGTACCGGATGTCCGCAGGCCGTCCGTGGTGGGCGTTCGGGTCACGCGGTGGTGCGGTGCTCCCGTCCGGACCTGCGGCGCCGGAGGCGCAGACCGCCGGCACCCAGCAGCAGTGCGCCGAGCGCGGCGAGCCCGGCCGGGGCGGCCGCTTCCTGCGGCACGCCCAGGAAGCCCGCCCGGTCGCCCTCTGCGGCGGACTGCCGTGCTCCGCCACCGGAACCGGCTTCGTTCACGCTCTTGGTGTGCGGCAGCGCCACGTAGGGGAAGGTCTTTCCGAAGGCGCGATCGTTCGCATCCACCTGGTCGCCGTCGGCCAGCGCCTCGACCAGCTTGCCCGTCTGGGCTGCGCCTTCGACCGCCTGCAGGGAGATGTCGACCACGTCGTCCGTCAGCCTCCTGCCGTTGGGGAAGCCCGCCAGGTCTCCGCCCAGCACCCCGAGGCGGTCGGGCTTTCCGGCCGGGGCGACGCCCATGTTCAGTCGCAGCTCTTCCGCGGGGACGATCCGGTCCCGGTCGGCGTCCTTGTTGAGGCGGTGGGCGTTGAGGTCCGCCTTGATGGGGCCGCACGCCTTGCAGATGCCGGTCAGATAGATCTCCGCCAGGTCGTCCCGCGGGGTCTTGGGCGCGGGGACGCCGTAGACCTTCTCGATGGTCTTGGGCAGGATCGGGTCGTAGACCTTGTCGACGACCGGCTGCACGGTGCGGTCCTGGTCGGGGGAGATGCTGTTGAAGGCGTCCTTGTACTTGCGGGGCACCACCACCTCGTTGACCAGGGGGTTGCCCAGCCGGGAGACCTGGCGCCAGCGGTGGTGCCGCTTTGCCTCCCGGCCCTCGAGGACGCCGGCTCCCTTGCGGTCGGTGGTGGACCACACGCCGATGACGGGGTTGCGCCCGGCGTCGCCTTCCAGTGCCAGGTGCTTCTTGGGCACCTGGACGGCGAGCGTGTTGACGTTGTAGCCGGCCAGCGTGTCCTTGCCCCGCTCGCTCAGGTCCCCGCCGTAGAGCAGGTCGAAGACGCGGAGGTCGAGGAAGAAGGAGTCGTCGGCCTGGCCGCTGAACGCCTTGCCGCCGCCCGGCAGTCGGCGTACGGACTGGTCGCGGAGTTTGCCGTAGTCCGGCATCGAGGCGGGTCCCACGCGGGACGGAGCCACGGGCGCGTCGTGCAGCAGGGTGCGGGTGCGGCCGTCGGCGCGGGTGACGCGCAGGTCGTAGGTCTGCTTGAACAGCAGGTCCGGGTCGTCGAAGCCGGTGACGACGCCCTTGTTGTACAGGAACTGGCTGCCGGCGTTCTTGGTGCGGTTCCGGAAGGTCCAGGTGTACGTGGTGTCCGGGCGGCCGTCGCCGTCACTGTCGATTTTGATGTGGTAGCGGGCGTCCTCGGCGAACGGGTAGAAGTTCGGCCCGCCGTTCGGTTCCTCGAAGGGGATCCAGTTGGCGACCAGCGTGACGGTGTCGGGCTTGTCCGGGCTGGTGAACGCGTAGACGTCCGTGTTGTCCGCACGGGGGTCGCCCGAGATGAGCGGGGCCTCCCGGTGGCTGGACGCCGCGCTGGTGCCCGGCGCCAGTCCGGTCACGGCGGCGGCGGTCGCCAGGATTCCGACGCCTGTCGTGACCAGGGCGCGGTCGAACGCCTTGCCGTCGGGCAGGCGGAACCTGCGGGTGGATGAACGGTTTCTCATGGGGTCCTTCCGGTCGGCCGCCGGCATCGGGTCGAAGGCGTGACTGCTGCCGGCTGATCAGCCCGGTCAGTACCTCGGTCACGGCGATCCGCTGGGCGGAGAGAAGTCCGCGGAGCCGATCGGCGCATCGCCTTTCTCCTGTTCTCCGCAGGGCAAGCAGAAGTAAAGCACTGAATTTCGCAATCACCGGTAATTCGGTTCCCGTGTGTATCCGGAGGCCTGGGGTACGGCGTCCTGTGGAGTGTGATTGTGGGCGTGGCATACCTGTTGCACATGGGTTGCAAGAGAATTGCAGGCGGAGAAGCATTCGCAGGTCGGCGAGGGCGTGGCGGGGGTGTGCGGCAAACTCCCGGGCTCCGCTCCGGGGGTGCACGGCGGGCGGAGATGTCAACGGGGAGGGGCGCGGTCACTGCTTTCGGGTGATATGTGGCGGCCCGGCCCATCCGGTGGCTTCATTGCCCCGAATCGGGGGTGACGGGCAGTTCGGCCGGTCCGGGCGGCGCCGAAGGGCTCCGCGACTGTGACAGGAGGTGGGTGTCGTGCGGGGTGTCCCGGGTGCGGCGCCGCTCGGAGCGGCCCCGTGGCGCTCGGAGCGGGGTGCGGCGCTTCGAAGACCTGACGAAAACCTCACAGGAGAGCAATAAATATATTGGCTCATGCAAATCAATGGAGTTCGATATAGCTGTAACGACGATATGTGAACAGGAGATCTCGGCGGCCTCGGCCCTGCGGCGGGCTGCGCATTTTTCATGCGTGGAAATATGCGCTGGAAACCAATGTGCTTGAAGTTGATCAGCGGAAAGTCGACCCCCCGCATCGGGCGCGGAACCGGTGCGCGCGGGCGGCCGCACCACCCCGGGCCTGCGGGACGCGGGGCCGCGGCCCGTCGGGCGCGGGTGACCGTGCCCGGGGCGGCGGGTGCCGACGGCGGCTGCCGCGCCCCTCGTTCGCCGCAGGGCGTGGAGGAGCCCCGGCCCGTCGTCGGCGTCCCGCCGGTCAGTAGTCCTGCGAGGACGCCAGGTGCGCCGCCTCCGGACTGCCGCCCACCCGGCGGAGATGAACGTGCCGGCCGAGCCGGATGACCGGGCGGACGAGGAGCTCGACGCTCCCGATGAGGAAGCACCAGGTGCCCGGCACGGTCCACGCCTCGGAGAAGAACATCACGCTGCCGACGATGAACCAGAGGGCGATGAGGATGTCGTTGACGATGCTCGCGGTGGCGTACCGCCGGCGGATCACCAGCTCCTCGTGGCCGATCTGCACGGTCAGCGGACGCGAGGACGTCTCCCGGCGCGGCGGCCGGGGCGCGCCCGCGAGCCGGTGCGGGCCGGGATCGCCGCCGTCGGCAGAGGCGGTCGTGGACGTGGACGCGGTCGTGGACGCGGATTCGGACACCTGCGGGAACCTCCTGGAACGGGACGGCCGGACGTCGTCGGACACCCCGGCAACCGCGCACCGCTCGCGCGGGAGGATGCTGACGACCCTCTGCGCCCGTACCCGGCACCCCGCTGCCTGAACATGGCGACCGCCGCTGTCCGGCGCGCGGCACGGGCCCGGCGGAGGAGTTCCGCTGCTGTTCCCCTCGCGTACAGGTTGCGGGCCCGGGCGGCTGGCACGCTCTTGCGGGTCCGCCTCGCCGGTGACCGGCGAGGCGGCACAGGAAATCCTCGTCCTCTCAAGGCTGGGCATGTCAACTGATGAAGTTTCCGCGGGCCCGGTGACCCCGCCCGCGAGTCCGGTGGTTCCTCCCGCGGATCCGGCGGCCGGCACCGTCGTCACCGAGGCCGCACCCGCCGGGCCGGCCGCCTCCGGGCAGGCGCCGCGGGTGCGCCGCGAACACCGCTTCGACATCGACCTGCTGCGGGTGATCTGCGCCTGCGCGGTCATCACCGGGCACGTCGGCGGCGAGTGCATGCTGGCGGTCGGCAAGAGCGCGGAGAACGGCCGGGCCGTCTACTGGACGGGCCTCTTCCTGGACTCGGTGACCAGCTGGGCCGTTCCGATGTACTTCGCGATCGCCGGCTGGGCGGTGCTGGTGGGGGCGCCGCCGCGGAACGGCGGGACGCTGCGCAAGCGTTCGCTGCGCATGATCATCCCGGTGGGCATCTGGTCGGCGGTCTACCTGCTGTGGGGACGGCTGCGGGACACCAACGGCGGACCGACCTCGAAGCTGGCGCTGGACGCCCTCTTCGGCACCGTCCAGCCGGCCTTCCACCTCTGGTACTTCTACGCCCACGTGCCGCTCATCCTGATCCTGGGCTTCGTGATGCTGCTCAAGGCGGGCCAGCGCCCCTGGGGCGTGGTGGCCGCACTCGTGGTGATCTCGGCGGGCCCCACGGCCTTCAGCGATCTGGCCCGGCTCACCGGCTGGGACGTGCCGCACTTCGGCTGGCAGGTCGGCAGCTACTCGCTCGTCTACGCCGTGCTCGGAGCGCTGCTGCTCAGCCTGCCCGCCACCCGGCGCAGGCACCGCGGCTGGTGGCTCGCGGGCGCCGTGGCAGCCCTGGGCCTGGTGCTCTGGTCGCAGGACCGCATCCACTTCGTGATCCCCAACGCCAGCGTCTTCGTCGCCGCGCTCAGCGTCTGCGTACTGTTCGCAGCCAACGGAGTGCGGATCCCGGAGCGGATGCGTCCGACGCTGACCAAGCTGACGGACGCCGGGCTGGGGGCGTTCATGTTCCATGTGCTGCTGCTGAAGACGATCTCGCCCGCGTTCGTCTCCGCCGACCGCGGATGGCTGGGCGCGGCGGGGGCCGCGGCCGCGCTGACGGTCGTCACGGTGGTGCCGTCCTTCGGCCTGAGCATGCTGTGGGGGCGGTTCAAGCTGAGGCGCTACCTCGGGTAGCCAGGTGCCACCGGGCAACCGCCGGGCGCGATCCGACGGAGGGAGGGGGGGGGGGGGGGGGGGGGGGGGGGGGGCCGGGCCGGCCCCGCGCCCCGCCCCCCCCCCGCGCCCCGGGGGGGGCGGCGGGGGGGAGACCGGGGGGGGGCTGAAGGAGGCG
>NZ_JBIAGB010000023.1:0-3633 GCF_042869575.1 Streptomyces sp. NPDC006925 | reverse complement strand
GGGCGCTCGGCGGGGGGGGCGCCGCCCCCCCCGGGGCGCGGGGGGGGGGGGGGGGGGGGGGGCGGCGCCCGCCCCCCCCCCCCCCCCCCCCCCCCCCCCCCCCTCCCCTCGTGCGTCATCCCCGTACCGCTGCCTGCGCCGCGCGGATCCGGCGGGCCGCCCAGCGCGCCGAGGGGCTGGTCCGCAGCAGCCTGGCCCGGACCGACGTACCGCCTCCCGGAAGGGCGAGCGCGGTCAGCCGACGGCGCTTGAAGTAGCGTTCGGTGCCTTCGTCGAGGTGGTCCTCCAGCCAGGCTGCGGCCTCCTGGCGCAACTGCGGATGGAGCTTGGCCTGCATGCAGTAGCCCACGGTCCGCACCAGCGCGCCGAGTTCGCCGGCCCGCTCGGCGACGGTGGGGGCGTCCTCCATGCGGTCGGCCGGCTCGGGCACCGCGAAGTCGACGATCGTGACGGGAACACGATTGCTGTTCTGGTAGGGCGTCAGCCGCTCCAGCAGCGCCTCCGTGCCCACCCTGGCGATCGCGATGCCGTAGTAGGCGGCCGCGGTCAGCAGCGCGGTGGAGAAGCAGCCGACGACCAGCGTGGGACGGCAGCGGTCGTACACGGCCTCGGCCAGCACGGGGCCTTCCAGGACGTGCAGCCGCACTCCCGCCCGGGCGGCCTCCTCCTCCAGGACGCGGCCATAGCGCGCCGGAGCGGTGGGGTGGGGCTTGAACACCACACACGAGTGTCCCGCGGCCACCGCCCCGCGCAGCATCCGCGCGTGGAGCTCTTCCTCCTCCTCGGGGGTGAGGATGCCCAGTGCCGCGAGGTACTGCCCCAGCAGCACGGCGCTCGGGCGGTCCCGTGCGACGCGGGCCAGCTCCGGCTCCCCGGCGGCGGCCTCTCCCAGTTCACCGAGCACCTTCAGGAACGCCTCGTCGGGTACGGCCTCGGGCGGCACGGTGTGCTCCGCCAGCAGCAGCGGGCGCAGGCCGGGCACGAGATCGAGGTGCAGCAGCCGCCGGACGCGGCAGCCCAGCCACTGGGGGAGCCGCTCCCGGGTGGGGCCGTAGCTCATCAGACCGTCGGCGTAGACGTGCACCGCACTGCCGCTGAAGACGGTGGCCAGCGCTTTGGCCGGGCTGACGTGGACGGATTCCACCACCAGCTCCACCGGCGCGCTCCCCAGCCCCCAGGCGTGCCGGAACATCCGCTCCCACACCGGCGCCTCGTCCCGCAGCGGGGCCCAGGTGCTGGGGTGGTACGGCTGGATGGCCTCGTTCCAGTCGACGATCTCGTCGAACCGCGCCGCCAGCCGCTCGAAGCCGTTCATCGTGGGAAGGCGGGTGGCCGCCTCCGGAGTGGCGGCGTTGTTGGAGACCAGGAGGATGCGGCGGGCCGCGTCCGGCTGCCCGAACTGCCCCGCGTCCACGGAGGCGGCCAGGGTCGCGGCCCCGTAGAGCGTGGAGACCTCGAAGATCTGGACGGGGCGGGCGGAGTGCTGGTCGGTGCGGCGCTGCTGCGCCCTTCCACGGGGATCCGGCATCGGTCAGGCCGCCCTTCCGGCCGCGCGCATGCGCTGCAGCCTGTCGGCGCGTGCGTGGTCCATCCCCGCCAGCGTCCGGTCGAGCACGTCCTGGGGCATGCGCTGCAGCGCGGAGGTCACCCTCTTCTTCAGCTGCCGTGCCACCGGGGCGTGGTAGCGCCGGATGTTGGCCAGGTGGAAGGCGATGAGCGCGCAGTAGGTCCGCACCGCCTTGGGCAGGAAGCGGTCACCCTCCGGATCGGCGGCTAGGTCGGCGAGGAGCGCGTCGTGGGCGGGGATGAAGTCCAGCTGCCGGGCGTCGCGGATCTGGGTGAGCGAGGTGGTCACCCCGCGCCGGTAGAACACTCCGAGCAGGCCCGTGACGGCGAACGAGCGGGCCGCCAGATGCAGCCGCCAGGTCCACAACCGGTCCTCGGCGGTGCGCAGGTCGGCGGCGAACCGCAGGGCCCCGTCCTCGAACAGGGCGCGGCGGTAGACGCCGGCCCAGACGAACGGGTAGTCCACCATCGTCTCCGCCTGCGGTGGAGCGATCACCTCGCGTGGGTGCAGCACCGTGTCGCGTACCGGCGCGGGCGCGCGGCGCACGACGCGCTTGGTGCCGGTGCTCTGCACGTGGTCGGTGCGCACGAAGTCGCAGTCCAACCGCTCGATGACACGGACGAGTTCGTCGAGGTGGCCGGGGCCGTACCAGTCGTCACCGTCCAGGAAGGTCAGATAGTCGCCGCGGGCCGCCTCGATCCCGGCGTTGCGGCTGCGGGCGATGCCCCGGTTCTCCTCGTGCCGGATGACGGTGGAGCCGGGGAGGCGGTGCTCCCACCGGTCCAGGATCTCCGAGGTGGCGTCCGTGGAGCAGTCGTCGACCAGGATGAACTCCGTTGTCGGCCCCGCGTTGTTGGCGAGGCTCCTCAGGGTGTCTTCCGCGAATTCCTGCACATTGTGGCACGGCACGATGACGGAGAGTTTGGGCATATGTGATCCAGAAGAGAGCGTGAAGTGGGCGGTACGGTGAACTGACAGTGAATTGCGGCGGTCGACTGCGTAAAAGAACAATTGCTTCGGCCGCTATCCGGATCGAGGTGGCGCGAAACGATCGGATGTGCGGCACAAGTGGTGAGCCTACCCTCTCGGCCAGGGAGTTCTGAAGGTCGCGAACGATTACCGGCCCGTTTGTCCCGTTGCGGATCCCCGCGGCGGAAGGCCGTGCGTGCGGCCGGTGAATTCCCGGTGGCCCGCATTCCGCTCCGGTCGGAATTCTCGTCGAACGGCAGTACTCTCCGCGGTCGGCAGTACTCCCCGGTGCTCTCCCCGGTGCTTTTCGCTCGCCGGGCGGTGACGCGCTCGGGATGCCCGCATCGCCCCGGTCGCCTAGGCTCGAAGCACACGAGCCGCCCCGGCCGCCGGCCTGGTGCGCGTCGGGCCGCGGCGCCTGCCGGTGCTCTCCACCGGTGTGCGGCTGCCCCGAGCGAAGGAGCGCGTGCCATGCCCGAGAGCCGAGCGAGCGGCAACGCCTTTCCCGCGCCCAGCGAGGGAATGGCGGTGACCGTCTTCCTCACCGTGAACGATGTGGCGCGCTCGCGACGGTTCTACAGCGAGGTGCTGGGCGGAGAGGTCGTCCTGGAGGAGAATCCCTGCACCATCCGGCTCGCCAACAGCTGGATCATCATGAATCCCGGCGGCGGACCCACCCCCGACAAACCCGGCGTGACGCTGCAGGCCCCCGAGAGCCGGGACACGGTCTCCAGCTTCATGAACCTCCGGGTGGCCGACATCCAGGCCGTGTACGAGGAGTGGACGGCCAAGGGTGCCGAATTCCTCACCCCGCCCATCGACCGGGAGGCCGAACTGCGCTGCTATCTGCGTGACCCCGACGGCTATCTGATCGAGGTCGGCCAGGCGACCGGAATGCTGCACGGACACTTCGCCCGCCGGGGCTGACGGGCCGGGGCCCCGCACCTGGCAGCCCGCACCTGGCAGGGGACACGCGAGGGGCGCGTACGGCTCCGCGGACGTGGGGGGGGGGGGGGGGGGGGGGGGGGGGGGGGGGGGGGGGGGGGGGGGGGGGGGGGGGGGGGGGGGGGGGGGGGCGGGGGGGGGGGGGGGGGGGG